>JAJDAG010000025.1 GCA_029262005.1 Candidatus Zhuqueibacterota bacterium
CTATCAATATTATCTGCTCTCTTTAACAAGTGCAAGATTTAACTTTGTTCCCGGTTTCAAATTATAAAAAACAAATCGTTGGAAAGATATCATAAAGGAGACGAAAGCGGGCAGCTGGATTTAGTCAGACAATCAAGCACTTGTACTGTTTGATTCCTTGTTTATCAACCCAGAATTCCCAACAACACTCTTTTGATTTTTTTTAAGTTCTTTCAGCTCCACTTGCATCTCACGAATGCGCTCCATCACATGTTGCATAATCGCGTGTGACGCCTCTTTGTTTTTTTCCTTTCCGTAATATTCGGAAAGGTCCAAGGGTTCGCCGAAATAAAGATATATTCGTTTGAATAGCCTCGGAAACATAACGCCGATTGGAAGAACCTCGTTGACACCTTCAATACAAACAGGAATTACAGTTGGCTGCGTCTCCAAAATCACCATACCTGCACCCCCTCGGGCTTTACCAATAGAACTATCACGAGAGCGGGTACCCTCAGGAAATATAAGCATCGTACCGGTCCGCAAGGCTTCACTCATACGGAAAAGCGCGCCAACATCTTTACGGCCTTTTTTGACCGGAATACACTTCCAGTTATCAGAAAACCAGGCCAGTACCGGGTTTCTGTAAAAATTTTCCGCTGCCGCCGGGCTCCACGGGAGCATACACGCGTCCAGCAGCGACCTCGGAAAAAAAGCAATGCCCCCGACAAGAAAACTATCGATCATGGTCTGGTGGTTTGACAGCAGCAGCGTGTTCTTTGCCTGTGGCACATTGCTCTTGCCAATCACGGTAGTACGGTTTAGCACACGGAAAAGGAACAGTCCGAGCATAACACACAAATTGGTGACAACATAGTGGGTAACCGGCCAGGTTAATCGAAACAGCCATCCACGATCAGATTGTGACATTCTTCCTCGCGAGAACTTTCTATAGTTGCATTACAGGGCTAACTTTTTAACGCCCGAGAACTGCAAATGTAGGAAACTCAACGCCAAAAGTAAAGTGAAAATCGAAATGGCAGGGTTAGTGACCTGGATAATTTATGAATCTATGTTTCAGGAAAACTGCTCGGCACGGCTAGCGCATTTCGGCCCGATCTTTCAGGGGAAGAACAGCGCAGGAAACCAACAGCGTCGGAAATCGTTCATCTTACTCCATCACAATCGCTGGTGGATTTATGAAGCAGTGGTTTTCAGAATAACCAAAGTTGCATCATCCTCAAGAAATGCCCTCTGTGAAAAGGTCTGTAACTCATTTACAAGAGCGCTTTTGATTTCAGATGCGCTCAAACTTTTTCGCCTGGAAACAGCCTCGAGCAACCGGCTTTCGCCGTATTCCATAGCACTCCCGTTTCTGGCCTCGGTTATGCCGTCGGTGTACAGCAGCAGCAGATCACCTGCCTCGTAAGGAAACCGCACCTCCTCCAGCCTGGATGAAAACACATCGCCCTCGCGGAGTCCGATGCCAAGCCCATCAGATTCAATGGTCACAAACTCATTGCCGTTTGCCGGAAAATGAACAAAGGGTTGGTGTCCTGCCCTGGCACAGACGATCTCACGTTTGGCTGTGTCGACAATTGCCATGCCAACCGTAATAAAATACTGTTTTTGCATGCGTTGGCAGACAATCTCATTAATCTCTATCAAGATTTCTTTTGGCGAGCCGGATTGTCTGATGAGAGACTCAAAAAGTCCCTGCAATTTCACAGCATAAAGCGATGCAGGTAAACCTTTCCCGGACACATCACCGACGATTACAGCAAGACGTGTGTCATCGATTTTTAATAAATCGTAGTAGTCTCCGCCAACCTCTCGGGCAGGTTGATAAAATGCATCTACCTCAACCCCGTCAAATTCAAGATTCGCATCCGGCTGCAGCCCAACCTGGATATCGCGAGCGATTTCGAGTTCATCTTTGGCTAGCAGTTTATCGGCAACTTCAAAAGCCAGCAACATGTTCACAAGAAGAAACGCCAGCATTGCATAAATCCAGTTGGATACCACGACGCCAAATCCAAAAAGTAAAAATGCAACCCCATAGAAGAGTCGCCTGGCAGGCGTCAGCTTTAGAAGAAAACTGACAAACAGTTCTCGCAGGAAAAAAGCGGCCTTCCGCGGTCCACGATTCACGTCATCATGAGATGGGTCAAAATCCCTTCTATAGAAGGACAATACATCCGCTGACTCACGCTTTAAGAGTCGTTCAATTTCAGTCCTGCTCAGGCCGGCAGTGTAAAGGCTATAAAATTTGCGGAGAGAATTCCACTTGCTCTTGCTCATCTGTCTCCCTATTCTCTTGAAATCTCACTTTCTTGCGGCTTTTCATTTTGGTTCAACAAAAAATTAAAGCTCAACATTATTTGCTTATCAATTTATTCTGTACGATAAAATCAGCAAACATTGTTGCCTTTAACTTAGCGCCATCCTCATTTACATGACGGCCGTCATGCGTATATTTCTTGTCATCAGGGAATTTTGCGGCAAAATCAAACAGATACGCACCCGCTGCCAGAGAAATTTCCTGCAAAATTTTGTTGTGTTCATCGTATGCGCCAAGATATTCACTGGATGTAGAACGGGGCTCACCCGCAAAATTGGAGGACACTGCAAAAGTAGCCAAAATAACCTTAATGCCCCTACTTTGCGCAATATAAACAATATTTTCAATATTTCTTTGAAAATATACGGGGGGATTGGTTTTAAGCATTTCAGCCGCAGACGTTTTCTTGAAGATGCCTCTTGGATATTTTTGCCGGACTTTTTGATATTGAAAATCATCTGCATAAAAAGTCCCGGCACGCCGGTCAATGCTTTTGTTTACATCAATATGCGGTCTGCTCTTACCAGCACGAACCAGAAATATTCGGATCAAAGTACTATATTCAAGGATACTGGGCATAAGAACAGAAGATGCGGCAGGCAAGCTTCTACCAGAATTGTCGCCGCGATAAACATCCGGAGGCCACACAAATCTTGGGTGTACATCGTTGATTCCGTGATAAACAACGATCATGTCAGGCTGCAAATCCAACACACGGAATTCAAAATTCACCAGCGATTCCCAACTGCTCCAACCCGGAACACCGGCATTTATCACCTTGACCTGCCCAAAGCTTCGCCTGGTTAATTCTTGCTCAAGTAAGGCCGGATAAGCATTTCGGTAATCCTCAACACCGGAAGAATAAGTCGTTGAACCACCAAGACATACGATGCGATATTCGCCCTGCGCTTTTTTTGCGAGAAAGTCTTCACCACGGTACCCAAGTGAGTTATGACGATTTTGTCCATTCCGGTAATTTGGCGTCAGGTAATAGCCGAGATATCTGTGATACGACTTCTTGAAAGTATGAACACCTTCTTTCCTGGCCCGGGCTTCAAGCTGCCGCAGGGAAGCATACAAAAAATAATTTTTGTCGTTAGCGAAAAAATTCAAATAGAGTCTGGACAGCAACTCGAGGGTAAAAAAACACAAAAGCGCTGCGGCAGCAAACAGGAAGAGATTCTGAAGAAGAGGATGGCCTTCTTTCTGCATGACTTAAAAGAAAAGGGATTATTTTGGAAATGTCAAGGGAATACGCTGTTCAGAACAAAGTGCTTGCCTACGCGCGAACAAAAAAGGCACATCAATGAATGATGGTGAATCGGCAAACATTGACCCTGGACAAATGATTGTCTGTCAAGCTTGCCGATTCACAAGTGCGGTTCAAAAGCTAGTCCATCTTGTCCAAAAAAGGCGCTATCCCCTCAATAATTTCTGAATGACACTGACCATTACTTGCGACAAATCCTTTGTCGTTATAAACGTATTCTTTGTTATATTGAAGTGGCTTGCCCCAACAATCAGTCATGACACCACCCGCTTCCTCAAGAATAATTTGCGGCGCTGCGGTGTCCCACTCTTTTGTTTTGGAATTTGGATGCATGTACAAATCACTCTTTTGTTGAATTAGCAGACCAACCTTCAAACCAACGCTGCCGGAACGGACTTCTTTATCGATACCCAATGCATCCATTATGGAACCCACCAGGTGCGACCGATGTGAGCGGCTGACAACAAGTCGCATATCACTAACAACCGAGACATCCGTTACTTTCACCTGCCGCTTGACACCGTCTTGCTCAATGTATGCCCCTTCGCCTTTGACCGCAGACAACATCATTCCTGTGGTTGGCTGAAAGACCACACCAAGCACGGGAACACCACCTTCCACAAGACCAATCATGACTGCAAACTGACCAACTTTGTCGATGAATTCCTTGGTTCCGTCCATGGGGTCAACTATCCAAACACGAGATTTAGTCAGTCGACTCAAGTCATCCGTTGACTCTTCGGCCAGAATAGCATCATCTGGAAAAAATTTTGCTAACTCGCCTGTTATAAAGGCATTTGAATCTTTGTCTGCCTGCGTAACAGGATCAGTCTTGTCCTTGAGTTCAACCTTTATTTCTGTGCTATAATGCCCAAGGACAATTTCTCCAGCGCTCAGAATCAATTTTTTCGCAGTACTCAGTTCCTTCTCAAACATCGTGTTCCTTCCAAAGTTAGTTTCCGGCAAAGCTGCTTATTCGACGGCTTCGCAATTCAAGACAAATAATATCGCTATCAAATTTTCCAAGCCTGCTAACCACGAGCGCCGAGCCATCAAGCGAACTACGCACTGTACCGAGTTCAAATCGACTTTCGTACACCATATCGACTTTCCCTGACAACAAGTTGAGCCTGTACAATGCGGTGCTCCCGCCTGCTAGTTCCCTCTGAAAATAAAGCACTTTTCGCATATCATCCAAAGAAAACATGGGAAACGGCTTGAGTCCATCTTCATACAAAAGAACCGTTTGCAGGCTCTTTCGCAGATCAACTTTAACAATAGAGAAAGTGCCCAGGCCTTGCGGATTAATATCATAGCATTGGGTAATAAACGAATTTTCATCCAACCAAACAATAGTTGGCAGCCAATTAAAATGAGAGTGCGTCAGATAAGCCTCTGTGTCGAGCAGTCTGGTCAGGAGCACATTGTTCACCGCAGAATAAAAACAAACGCGACGCTTTCCCGCCTCATCTTCAATGCGTACAAGCACTTCCCGCTTCCCGGCCGGCGACTGTGAACGCAGAATTTCAGATTCCCAGTCAGGCAGACCTGTTACGCCTAATTGGTTATAGCCCTCAACAATTGGACGACCATTTGATGTGAAAACCGTGGACTTTTCAAGCGTTTTAATATTTAGCCGCTGTATTTGCCAATTTTGAATATCATGGTAAAAATTTGCATTGATAATGTTTTCTTTCGAGAATGAATTGGCAACCAGCAGGAGGACTTCAACATCGCCAGGCAAAATTGAATATTCAACTACCCCGGATTCAGTCAGTGGTGTCATAGAATAACCATTGCGATCAGCAAGCATCAGGCGATATTCCCAGGGCGCGAATTCGCCCAGTTCTCCGGTATATTCAAGATAGAGAATGTGTCTGCCTCCGCCAATAAACTGCGGATTAATCTCCACAACATTTTCAGAACGAGTGATGTTTTTTACAAAAACATCAGGTTGGCCGGTAACAACCGTGTTCATTAACAGGAGCAGGAATGCCGCAACAGCGGGGGCAGTCCTGTGGAAGTGAGTACGACACCCAAAATTCTTCATGTAACTGTCCTCATTTTATAACGAGACAAAAGAATCGAAAAACCAAACCCCTCACCTTTTTCTAACTTAGTGAGGTAAATAATGGCATTATGGCAAATCAGGTGCCATGGATGCAAAGTTCTTGTTTCCCAGTTAACTCCTTGTTAAACCGGCATTGGAATCCATTCCAACGTTCCTGGCAATACTTGGCACGCCGCATAAAAAGTGCAACGTGTGAATATTTTACATGTCCACCGGCATTACGCCGTTGCGTTTATAATGATTCAGCTTGTTATGCAATGTTTTCAGACTAATACCGAGCGTTTTGGCTGCTCTCGTTTTGTTGTTCTTAGTGTATTCCAGCGTGTGAAAAATCATCTCCTTTTCAGCAAACTCCAACTTGCTGCCAAGCGGAATTTGCACATCAATCATACCACCGTTTGGGTTGATAACTCGCGGGGGCAAATCTTTAATATGTACGGTATCGCTATCGCACAAAACCACTGCACGCTCAATGGCATTTCTTAACTCACGGACATTCCCGGGCCAGGAATGCCAGTGCAACATGTCAATTACTTCAGGTGCGAGCCTGGCTACTGTTTTGTTATTCTTGTGGCTGAATAAAGATAAAAATTCCTGCACCAGCAGATTAATATCTCCCGGGCGTTCGCGTAAAGGAGGCAGCTCGATTTCTACAACGCTAAGCCTGTAATAAATATCTTCACGCAGCCGCTTTTCTTCAACGGCTTTTTCCAGTTTGACATTCGATGCGGAAATAACACGAACGTCAACCTCAACTTCCTTTTTACCACCGAGCCGCCTGAACCGCCTCTCTTCTAAAGCACGCAAGATTTTGGCCTGTGTTTCAATCGGCATTTCACATATCTCATCCAGAAAAAGTGTGCCTTTATCGGCCAGCTCAAAGCAACCCGGTTTTTCTTTCAGGGCACCGGTAAATGCACCCTGCTCATGCCCAAACAGCTCATTTTCCAAAATTTCCAGCGGGAATGCGGAGCAATTTATGGCCACAAACGGACCTTCACTGCGATTCCCTTTTCGATGAATTGCACGGGCAACCAACTCTTTCCCAGTGCCACTTTCGCCCGTTATTACAACGTTGGCCGTGGTGTTGGCAACCACTTCGATCATCCGGTATATATTCAACATTTCGTTGCTTTGACCAATGATTTCGTCATAATGTGTTAGAGTTTGCAATTGGCGCTTGAGCTGTTTGTTGGAAATCACCAGGTGGTAATGTTCAATGGCTTTGAGAATGGTCATTCTTAGCCGGTCGGCTTCTATGGGCTTTGCAAGGTAGTCGTAGGCGCCTTTTTTCATGGCCTCTACTGCAGATGCAACGGATGCCCGGCCAGTAAAAATGATCGTTTCGGTGAGAATACCTTGTTCTTTCAGAGTGGCAAGCAGTTCAATCCCGCCGATATCCGGCAAGGTTAAATCTACCAGGAAAAGGTCAAAGTCACCACTGGTGAGGCGTTCCAGCGCGGCCGTTCCACTTGAAACAGTTTCAACTTGATAGCCCGAACCTTTCAGGACTGTCTTAACCGTGCTAAGAACAATTTCCTCATCGTCTGCTACAAGAATCCTGGCGTTTTTTTGTATCATCCTTGAAAGGCGGTTTTAATAAGACTTAGTTTCAAGTTCCAAGTGCGACAGTTTTAAAAATGGGTTAATTGCATTATATTAAGTTCGCAATTGACCAAAACCACAAACTGGAGCACGTAATGCCCTATAAGCAATTAACCCATGAGCAAAGATACACAATTTAC
>JAJDAG010000026.1 GCA_029262005.1 Candidatus Zhuqueibacterota bacterium
GGCGTGCTGGCTTTTGCCCGGGCTCTGGGTGAATTTGGCGCTACCATTATTTTTGCCGGTAATTTTCTTGGTGAAACGCAAACCTTGCCTTTGGCGATTTTTTCATATTTGAATCAAGTAGATGGAGAACAAAAGGTGCAGACGCTGGTTGTGGCTGCCATTGTTTTAGCCTATTTAAGTATTCTACTGAATGAATGGTTGTTAAGGCGGTTTCGACATGCTGAGACTTAATCTTATAAAACGGCTGACGCATTTTTCACTTGAACTGCAGCTTGAAATTGAACCTGCTTTTACAGCGCTTTTCGGTCCTTCCGGTGCAGGCAAGACAAGTACACTCAACATAATCGCTGGTCTTGATTCGCCGGATTCAGGAGAGATTGTCTTGAGTGGGCGCACACTTTTTTCTAGCCGGACAGGTGTTCGTTTGAAACCGCAATTACGTGATATCGGCTATGTTTTTCAAGAGAGTCGCCTGTTCCCGCATTTGAATGTCAGACAAAATCTTGAGTTTGGTCTGAAAATGGTTCATTTTGAACGCAGACAATTTTCTTTTGAGAAAATTGTGCAGGTTTCTAATTTGGAGTCGCTGCTCACCAGAATGCCGGCCAGCCTTTCCGGCGGTGAAAAACAGCGTGTGGCGCTGGCGCGTGCGATTCTTGCTTCACCCAAATACTTGCTCATGGACGAACCGCTAGCTTCTCTGGATTTGCCAACACGTCTGGGGTTTCTAAAGTTCTTGCGTGATATTCACCTGCAACTCAAGTTACCGATTCTCTATGTGTCGCATGATCTGGCCAATGTGGTCAAATTTGCTGACTCGGTTATCGTGCTAAAGAGTGGAAAAGTGCGTGGTCACGGCACACCAGCACAAATGCTCAGCGAAATGGAAGCAGCCCCCCTGCTCGCGGGCGAAGATGTGCCGAATATCTTCGAGGTAATCGTAACAGCTCATGACGACGAAAAGGGGGTGACTCTGTGCAAATCCGGGCAGATGCAGTTTTTGCTTCCTCGTCTTAACTGCCTTGAAAGTGAGAAATTGTTGTTGAATATTCCTGCGTCTGAAATTCTTCTCGCCGTGGAACAACCACGTGGTTTGAGTGCCAGCAATATTCTTCGGGGTCCTATTAGTGGCATAAACAGGGCCGGTGACCGCGTGCTGGTTGAGGTTAATTGTGGCGAAGAATTCACGGTGGAAATTGTTGAAGCAACGGTCAAACGGCTGGCTTTGACCGAAGGCAAAGAGGTGTTCCTGATTTTCAAAGCGAGTTCTTTTAGACAATTGTAGGAAGCTGTAGGAATCGGCTTTCTTTTACTTTTCATTGACTTTTATGACAGTTCTGTTTTCTTTTGTATATCCAATAACCACTATTTACCAAAACAGGAGGAGGAAGTATGAACTGGAACAAGTCTTTACTAATCGGCGCAGTGGGTGGTGTCGTTTTATGGCTTTACAACTTTGTTATGCATGGTATGATCATGCGAAATGCCTATGTTGGAAATATGGTTTTCAGGCAGGAGGAAGGCAGTCCGTTGTCCTTTCTGCTGGTTGAAGTGTGCATCGGTTTGGCCGGCGCATTTTTATTTGTAAAAACACGTAATGCCTGGGCAGATGGCCCAAAAGGCGGCATAACATTTGGCTTCTTCATGGGGTTGGTTGCCTTTTTTGCCATGTTTATTTACCCATTGGTTATTAATGGATTTCCATATTATCTCACCTGGTGTTGGGGTGGCATTGTGATGATCGGCTGGCTGATATATGGTGCCGTTGCCGGACTGATCTACAAAAAGGCGGCATAACGGATTTATCCCGATCCAGGGCGGGATCGGGACATTTTTTCATATGGTTGTGGCTGGTTAACTCACATGTCTGACAAGCTATGAAAGTTGTTTGCTTTAGACATGACCGCAAATTTTGCAATATTGACTTTCCGGGAAAATGGCCATGAAAGCATTAATGGAGAAAAATATGAGACGCAATGTATTGTTTCTGCTGCTTTGGGTTGTGACTCCGGTTTTGGCGGGAACCGGTCAGGAAAAAGCTGCTGAAAAGCTCTCCCGAAGTCACTTGCTAAACAGCGCTCGTGAAATTATGCAGACAGCGCGTTATTGCGCCCTCATCACTTTAGATGCATCAGGACAACCGCAAGCCCGGGCAATGGATGCATTCCCACCGGAAGAAGATATGGGTGTCTGGTTTGGAACAAACCCGAAGAGTCGCAAGGTACAACAGATTCGAAAAGATCCCCGCGTTACGCTCTATTATTATGATTCGCAAGGTCCGGGTTATGTCACCATCACAGGAGAGGCAAGCGTTGTTGACGATTCATTGGAAACAGCCACGCGCTGGAAAGAAGGGTGGGAAGCGTTTTATCCAAACAGAGAAACAGGCTATGTGCTTGTCAAAGTAATGCCTGAGAGATTGGAAATTGTAAGTTACAAGCACAACATCACCGGCGATGCGCAAACATGGTTGCCCGCTTTTGTTGGGTTCCCAAATACTCAAGCCGCAGACAATGGGAAAAAATGAGATAGGGTCTGTGTGGTTGGCTTGAAACTGAGTACCGCCACCGTGCCCATATATTTGAAAAACTGTTAATTGGGCTCTGCAAATGCTGTCGGCTCTTTGCCTTGATCCTTGCCTTCACCCATTTGCCGAATGTAACCGGACCAGTCTGAGTTTTCCCGGGAAATCAAACCTTCCACATTTGTGACCAATCGCATAAATCGTTGCTCGTCGCTTCCACCGTAAGGCTGTGTTTTGGTCTGAAAAAGCAGCAGGTGGTGCTTAAGCGATTCGGCTATGGTGCGGTATTCCACCCAGAGATCCTGGTACTTATTCAACGCAGTGAGCCCGGAAACGGCTGCGACGATAACACCGAGTATGCCCACGACGAGCTGAATGAACGGGAGACCCAAAATTTTGATTTGCACAAAACCGGCCAGCAAGGGGATCGTTGCTGCAGAGAAAATCTCAATGCGGCGGAGTCGCTTGTAACTGGCTTGTGCCGTAACGCTTTTTTGGTCATACCAGTTCATTTGGTCTACGAGACGTTCGTCAAGGTAGGTTTGAATATCGATTTCAGTGGGTGTATTTTTTGCGATGGCATCCATAAAAGTGCTCACTTAAAATTAAAAACAAAATCAATAAAAGGAATGCCCGGGAAAATAAAATCATTGCCAAGCGGACTGGCAAATGCCAAATCCACACTCAAAGCCTCTCCCATAAAGCGCAGGCCCAGGGAGCCGAGTGGCTGGTCAATGCCTGGAAAAATCCAGTTTTCCGACACCCAGGCAACGCGGCGGGAAAATCTGTATTCAAATCCGAGCACTATCATTGGCTTTTCTGACAAGTCGCTACCGGCAAAGCCAAAGCCGAGTCCTGCGGTGGCGCTTGCATCAGCGCTACCAAAAGTGGCCACACCATAGAGAATACCGGCCGTGTTTACATCCGAGTCAAATGCCGATGGAAAGGCCACCAGAAGCACTCCGGCCGCGATATTGGTTTTTTCCGAAGAGAGTAAGCCGATTTTCGGTGTAAAATAGAGCAGTTGATCATCCAGGCCAACCCCCGGCACAAGAGAGAGCCCTCCGCCAATTGTAACCTTGTCTGTCAGGCCGTAGGCGACACCGGGGAAGAAAAGATAGTAGTCAGAAAAATAACCGTGTCCCTTTTTTAGCATACGGCCGTTGGGGGCAAAAAACAGACGCGTGGCATTTGGATTTTGAAACCACACCTTGCCGTCTGCGCGCCCAGTCGCGGCCGCACTGACCCGGTCGATGCTGGCGATGGGGATAACTTGCGTGCCAAATTTTGTCTCAAAATAAATGTCGTTTTCGCCAACTTGCGTGATGCGGCCGACCAGCGAAGAGCCGTCTTTAAGTTTAAGTATTTGTACTTTGTTTGAATCGGTTACGGTAAGTTGATGGTTGATGCCAGCGCTTTCTTGCGAATAACATTTTGCGCTGCCTATCTGCAGAAAACAGCCGATGGCAAGTGTTGACAGCAGAATTCGCCCGTACTTTTTCATTGTCCCACCTCTTCTGTTGACAGTTTTGCCGTAAGGTAGAACATTCATGTAACATTTTCAACGAATTTGTTTTTGAGGCAACGGGCGATGAGATTATTTCATGATAAATTTGTCCTTATTTAATGGTATTTGCAGGTATAATATTTATATTGAAATGACCATTCTAAGAAAAGCAGCCAGTCAATCCCAATTTTTTTAAAAATTTTGGGAGGATATGCTTCTTTGAGTTGTCTATTGATTGTAAAGGGGCTTTTTGTTTTCATTGCAAAAAAGCCGCGGTAGTCTCTCTTCTTGATTCATCTTTGTAATATCTTTATTGTCTCTCAGGTGCTTAATAACTACTACAACAACCAGGAAAAATAATGCGAAGGGGGGATGAACGTGATTGACATTTTGAAAGTACAGTTATTGCGCCATTGTTATTGATGAAGAATGAAATTCAAGCAGAATTTTTGATTTACCATAGACCATATTTTGAAACGAACCTAAGGAGATGAACTATGCGAGTAACAAGGATGACCGGGCTGTTTATTAGGGCGGTTGTGGTAATTTGGTTTGCAGGATCCTGGTTGACCACGCAGGATGCGAATGCACAGGCATTGAGTTTTGACGGGATAGACGATACCGTTATTGTTCAAAATCCAGGAGACGAATTAAACGGTCTCGCAAATGCGGTAACCATAGAGGCCTGGGTTTACCTTAGCTCCTTTCCAAATGTAGCGCCCAGAATTGTTGATCGTTCAGATAATATTCAAGGTGCGCCTAACGAGACTGTCGGAAAACCCCTCAACATCTGAGATATTTTGTGCTTGCGCAAAATATCTCAAAGGAGCCCCCCCAATTGCTCTTTTTGAATTTGCGGTGGTACTTTCCTGCTCGACACCCGTCGCAATTCCGATTATGCATGCTCGAATTGACTCCATTTGAGCTTAATTCCGCCCTACACCGCCATTCCGTAGTTCGCTATCTTCTC
>JAJDAG010000027.1 GCA_029262005.1 Candidatus Zhuqueibacterota bacterium
AAGCCTTTGAGTACTTAGAGATATTCTACAATCGAGAGCGCATTCACTCTACGCTCGATTACCAAAGTCCGGCTGAGTATGAAAAAAATAAGTACAAAAAATGTGCGTAACTTTGTGTCCATTTTTTCGGGGCAATATCACTTCACCCGGGCACGCTAAAACGTGCACTACGTACTTCAGGCCACAACAAAATAAACAAGATAGAAATAAACCAAAGGCACCGCAACAATCTCACTGTCAAAGCGGTCCAGTACACCGCCGTGACCAGGAATCAGGTTTGAAGCATCCTTAACGCCCGCATCGCGTTTAAACAACGATTCAATCAAATCACTCATTTGCCCGAAGCTGCCGCAAATGGCGCCAACGGCCAGAACGTGCAGCAAAGTCACTTCCTGTAAGAATGTCACTTGTGAGATAAAGGCAGTCAGCACGGCAAAAAGGAAACCAAAAGCAGTGCCCTCAACACTCTTGTTCGGGCTGACTCTGGGGAAGAGTTTGTGTTTGCCAAACCGCGAACCCATGATGTAAGCCGCTGAATCACAGATCCAAATACAGAGAAAAATCAATATAACCATGGCACCACCGGTTTCATCACGAAACCCGGCGCCGCTCCACGGCAACTGACGAATAGCCGGCAGGAGTCCAATGGGTATGGCGATGTATAAAATGCCTGCAAGCGTCACAGACACATTAAGAATCGGATTGTCCACATTCCTGAAAAGTTCGACACTAACAGACAGCAAGAGCAAGACAGTGAGAACAAGCCAGATATGCTGAGACAGTCCGGCATATAACAAGTAAGCCGCGTACATTGCCGCAGCCAGCCCCAACCACTTTTGAGCTGAAACGCCCTTATTCGTGCTAATCTCATAAAACTCGTGAAGCGCAAGCACGACGACAATTGTGGCAACAGCAAAAAAAACAAGGCCACCGACCCATGCTGAAAGCAAGATCAATGGCCCAAGCAAAAATGTAACAAGCGCTCTAATACCTAATTTTTCAAAACCCAAGTGTGCCTCCCTTCAGGTAAATAAAATGGAATAAAGTACTTTACAAACAAGGCTTACCCACTATTGCAAACAGCTACGGCAATAAATTCTCCGAACTATTCCAACTCTTGCCACATCGCAAGCGAGCCAACAAGCTCTTCCTGTACACTATGCAGATTATGGCGTTGACAGTATTGCACCAGCCCAGCAACAATGCTTTCACCAGTTGCGGGATCAACAAAATTGGCGGTGCCCACTTCTATGGCAGTTGCTCCGGTAATAAGAAATTCCAACGCATCCTGTGTATTCGAGATGCCACCAATGCCAATGATGGGGATATCAACCTTTTGCGCAACTTCAAAAACCTTGGCCAGGGCAACCGGTTTAATGCCCGGCCCTGAGTATCCGGCCGTTCCGGCAAAAATCTGTGGTCGTCTCGACTCAACATTTACAGCCAGGCCAACTAAAGTATTTATCAGAGAAACGGCATCAGCACCACTGTCAGCAGCAGCACGCGCGATGTCGCTGATGCTTGTCACATTCGGAGTCAGCTTAACAATGAGTGGGCGCTTGCTAAGTTTTCGAGCCATGGCGGTAACGTCCCCGGTTACCCCTGCATTCTGGCTAAACCCCAGGCCGCCTTCTTTAACATTTGGACATGAGAAATTTAATTCATACGCGGCAATGCCGGGCTCATCATTTAACCTTTCAATAACGGCGGCAAATTCCTCAGGGCTGCTGCCGGCGATATTTACGATAAGTGTGGTGTCCACAGTTCTCAGGAAAGGCAGTTTGTCCCGGATAAACGCATCCAGGCCAACATTGGCCAGGCCAATGGAGTTTAACATGCCCGCCGGTAACTCAAAAATGCGTGGCGGTGGGTTGCCGTGGCGCGGCTTCAAAGTGACGGATTTGGTTATGATGCCACCAAGTGCAGAGAGATTTGTCAAAGCATGACTTTCCTGTCCGTAACCAAATGTGCCGGAGGCAACAAGCACCGGGTTTTTCAAGCTCAACGCACCAATTTTCACAGACAGATTAGTCATCAAGCACAATCTCCTGAGCATCAAAAACCGGCCCGTCGAGGCAGGCTAGCTTATACTTTTTTTTATCGGGTCGCGGGTTACGGCAACGCACTGCACAACCAACGCATATACCAAAACCACAGCCCATCATCGTTTCGATGGCAATTTGCCCGGCAACGCCGGTTTCTTCGGTTATTTGAACCATGGCCTTGAGAAATCCATGCGGCCCACAACTAAAGAGGTGTGTATTAGCCGGCTTTGTCAGAGCAGCAAGCCGCTCCAGAAGCGGGGCCGTTATCAGGCCCCGGGTACCGATACTGCCATCCTCAGTCGCCAATACGACTGACGCGCCCGTGTCTTTAAAGTAACCGCTCAGAGCCAACTCGTCCCCATTGCGCGCACCCAGAAAAACTTCAACCTCAATGCCGGCTTGCTGAAAATCCTCACACAAAAGAGGCAACGCGGCAACGCCAATTCCGCCGCCAACGAGTACCGCAAGTTTCAGATCTGCCGGCTGAATATACCCACGCCCAAGCGGGCCGATGACACTCACCGAATCTCCGGGTCGTAACCTGGACATGGCCCTGGTTCCCTGACCGATGACTTTCCACATCACTTCAAACCAGCCCTCCAAACGATCGCGGCGGCAAACACTAAATGGTCGGCGCAACATTGGTGCGAATTCAGTGCCAACCTTGAGGTTGACAAACTGGCCCGGCCTGGCGCTTTTAGCGATTTCAGGGCAATGCAAACGCATGGAATGGATTTCCGCACCCAGTGTATCAAAGGCTAAGACAGGGCAATCTACAATTATTTTTGTGTCATTCATTTAAGGTAGGAACGCGCGCGCCATTATTTGTCAAGTTTTTCACCTGAGTTTCGCCAGAGCATTTCAATGACTTTGGGACGACGATCGCGCGTAATAATCTGGCCGGCCGGTTGAACAACCTTGCCTTCGCTATCAGGCCCGGCAACCACCCCCGGCTCAGCTTCGCGAGGCTTAATGACTGTTGAGTCTGATGCAGAAACAACCTGTTGTTTCGCTGCTCCCTCTTCAGCCGCAATACCGCTTTCATACACTGCCAATTTTCGATTTAGCGTTGCTTTCTCCAGGAAATCAGGATACTTTTGCAGAACTTCCCGGTAGGACTCAACAGCCATTGATGGGTCGTGCATCTCCTGCTCTTGAAGCCAGCCAATGGCAAAAAGGGACCGCGGAGCATATTCGGATTCAGGGTAAGCATCGACAATGCTGCGGTAGCCTTCAATGGCACTAGCCACGTTTTGAGAATCGAAAAGGGTATTTCCAGCCCTCTCAAACAGAATCTCTGCCGGCTCTTTTTCAATGCCGTTGGCGAGTCCCAGTTTTGCCTGAGCAGCACGCGCTTGTTCCGAATTCGGGAATCTCTGAATGATCTCATAGAGCAAGGAGTCCATTTTGAATTTATTATGGTATTCATGCTCATAAATGTAAGCGCTGGAATAGAGTGCCTTAGCCGCCCCCGGATGATCTTCGAACAGCTCAATCAATTGCCTGTATTCCGCGAGGGCCGAATCTATTTGGCCAAACTGAAAAAGATAAACTTCAGCCAACTGCAGTTTATTTGCAACCAGCTCCTCCCTTTTCGCAAGTGAAGCTATTTCTTCGCTATCGCCGGCCGGGTTGCCCTCAGTGCCGCTTGTGTCCGCAGCAGCCCGTCGTTTTAATTCCCGCATCAACCGCAGCTCAGGATCTACGCCATGTTCAAGCAACAGTAACTCCAGGCTTGATAAATGATGCACATTTCCCTTACCTGAGGCCATGAGTTGTTCTCCCTGAGCCTCCTTAACCAGATTGTTCAAACGAATTAGATCGGCAATGGCTTTGGCGCGCTGCACTGCCTCCTCGGTGTACTCAGACCGAATAAATTCCAGCTTGACTTTCTGATAGCTTTCCTGCGCGCCCGCGAAGTCCCGCAAATCCCCCTGTTTGATTTTTCCCATTTTATAATGCGCGGCTGCGGCAACTGCTGTGCGTTTGTTCTGCAACAGAACGATCTCATACTTATCCAACGCCTCTTCTATTTTGCCCTTAAATTGCAGGTCCGCACCCTGCAGCTTGTTGTACAGGGCCTTTCCCTCGAAATAAACAATGTCGGCAATTTCAAGCTGAACACGTCCAAGCTGATCTTTGAAATCCTGAATCTCAGCAAGCTCATTGCACACGCGAGCAGCGGTTTTATAATCGCCACCCTGTTTCAGTGCACGTGCGTAATGGAGACGCGCCTCAAACTCTGCCCGCCGATCCTGGCTGTGCTTAATGGCATTATCAAAACTCTTGACCGCCTCCTGGTTTTTGCCAATCAAGAGCTGGCATTGCCCGCTACGAAAATAGGCGTTGGCACGGGTCTTTTTATTTTTGGCGACTTCGGCTGAACTCAGATATTCTTGCTCAGCTAATTTGAAATTTTCTTGCTTGTAGAGAATGTCTCCCAAAAGGAAACGGCTATCTGCATGAATTTCATGATCTAACTTTTCCTGTCGAAGCAATTCGTTTAATATCACACGCGCAGAAGCATAATCACGCAATTCAATGTCAGTGCGGGCAAGCCAAACTCTGGCTCGATAAAAGTAGTTACTCTCCGGGAAAAAAGTGATAAGTTCCTGAAATTTTCGCTGAGCAGGAATAAACTCACTTTTGTAAAACATGCAATTACCCAACATAAACAGAGCGTCATCAACATATTTGCTGTTTGGGTAAAGCTCAAGAATCCTTGAGGCCTTCTTGATGGTCTCATCATATTTCCTCTTCTCAGAAGAGGTCATTTTGTCGTCTTTGCGTTTTTCTCTCTCCTTTTCCGCTTCCTGGTAGAGCTTTTTTGTATTATGAAAAGTATTAAAATATGCACAGGAAGAAGTGGAAAAGAACAGCGCACACAAGAGGAGGACTACCGGGTACTTCACCCTGAAGTCACGGCAATTTTTAAGACGAAAAAAACAAGCTAAATCTGGTAACATCTTGACCTCAACCTTATCTTATATCTTCGGAGAGAGCAGGCGCCGAAACGCATCGCCATTGTAAAAGAAGAAACACAACGTACTAACCTGCTATATAGAAACGCAAATGCTTTTTTTAGAATTATCAAGTCGAGTTCAGCAAAATAGATGGCTCAGGCTAATAAATTAGCCGTTTCAAGAAATAGTAACGCAAGACTAACGCCCCAAGCCTGTGATTGGTTTCTTCAGACAAAATATTGTATGAACCTTCCTCAAGCCTGAGGATTCTCTGCAAAGTTTGTTTTGAATCAAAGAGTAAAACATGGAGCCAAAATCCAGATAAATCATTAGCGCAGTTTTTTTAGCGCCACAAGCCGTTCGTTCGCTTGACGGATATAATCAAGCGCACCTTTATGTTTTGGTTCGAGCTCAAGCACTTTGTTCAGCACTTTTATGGACTCCTGGTATTTGTCGAGTGTGTATAAATCTATACCGCGATTAAAGTACTCCTCGACCAATTTATTCATTCGTTTCTTAACCCTCAAAAGCTCAGCCTTTGCCACGGCGTTTCCCGGATCCAGCTCGATTATATTCTGAAAAATACTGACTGCCTGGCCATAATTCTCAGCTTTTGTTTCCTGCCTGCCTTGCGCAATCAGGCCAGACACTTCAAGTCTTTTCTCTAATTCACCTTTGCCTTTTAATGCCTTCTCGTTTTCCGGATCAACTTCCAGAGCCAGAACATACTGTTCCATGGCTTTGCGCCAACGTTTTTGGGCTCGAAACGCATTGCCCTGTAAAACAAAGGCCGAAGCCTTCTCTTTTTGCTGATTCTTAAGATGTGCAAGGTTACGACGCGCCCCACTATGACTTGGATCGATGGAGAGAATGCGGTTGAAAATCCCGGTGGCTCTATCAAATTCGCCACTCTGCTGATAGCGCAACGCCTCACCATATTTCCCGCTGACATATCGATTAATTTTAGGCCGCAATGTGGCGAGTAAATTCTTGGCCTCGGGATTTTGTTCATCCAGTTTTAGCACTTCAAGATATTTGTTGGTGGCGTCAACATATTTCCTTTGCCGCTCTAATGATTTTCCTTCGGTCAACAATCGCTTTATCTGTATTCGTTGCTCATTGAGCTTTGCCATGGCCCGCTCAAGATACGTTTGCGCTTCCTTTGAGCCGGAATCATAGTCAGTGGCTTGTCTGAATTCGTCACTTGCTTCCTTAAACTTCTTTTGCCGGTAATAGCCAATGCCACGATAAAAATGCTCTTCACCCATGTCAGCCGATATTTTTTCGATGCTGTCAAGGTAATAAATTGCCGATCCGTTATTTTTGTCGAAGATAACCGCGCGTTTAAATTGTTTTTTCGCTGCGAGGTATCGGTTCGCGTCAAACTCATGAATACCATCTTCAATGCATTTCTTAACAAAAAGATTGATAGGGCGTTCCAGCACACGCAACATCCTTTGGGCCTGCGGATTGCCGGGCGCCAGCTCAACTACACGATTCAGTACAAGTGCGGCATGCAAGTATTGCTGTTCACCTTGAGCCATCAGACTTTTCGAAAGGGCCAGAAGTGAGTCAACCACAACCTGAGTCCGTGCTGCTCTGCGATCCAGTGCGTAAACTAACTGTCGGACAGAATCTGCCCTGGAGCCGCTTGAACCATAGGCGATGTACTTTTTGAATTCCTGATTGGCCTTTTTGTACTTGCGCGCTTTGAATAAGGTGCTCCCTTTTTGGTAGTGTTTGGAAGCGAAAGCAAGCGGCCCGGGACTGATCCGTGCAGAGAGCGTCAACAACAGTTCCTGAACCTTAGCAGAATAAGCGACCTGTACGCCTAAATTGTCGCTCTGGTAGCCAACACCGAGACCAAGTCTGTCAATATCCAACTGCTCAATTCCTGCGAACAGAATGACCCCATGTTTCAATTCAAGACCAAACCCCAGGTGATTTGAATTTGTGCCCTTCACTAAATGATAACCCATGTTGACCAATATACCAGGTGTCGTAAAAATGTAGCCGGCGCCAAATTGCGCCGAAGTGCTAAACAGATTATCTCCTAATGGAATGTTGTTAACTACAAAACCCAGACTCAACCTATCGAGTAGCCTTGTGTGCTCCTTTGTCCGCCACCGCCTTTCAATCGTTCCAACCAGGGAGTTCCCGATAAAAAAACCAAGTCCACTGCTAGAGTAAAGGCCCTTGTGCAGCTTTTCAACATTGATGCTGGTGCCTACGGAGAACCAGGTGTTGAGATTTTTGCCCCAGGCGAAACTACCACGATCAACAGAACTCGAGTCGATTGGGACACGGGAGAGGCTGGCGGCAAACGTACCCAAAAGCGGTACGAATTGATTCATCGCCACAAAATTAAACTCGAAAAGATCGTCGATATTTATCAGAACCGCCCTGTCTTTCAGGCCGGACAAAGTGGCGGGATTCCAGAACATAGCCGTGGCATCTCTGGCCTGCGTCACCAAAGACCCGCCAAGACCAACAGAACGAGCGTCCGGCTTACTCACTTGTGCATAAAGAGGTGATTGCAACAGAACAGGAAGACAAGCAAGTAAAAACGTGATCGCTTTTAAGTAGAACGTTCGCAGCATAATTAAGATGGTCTGGCGTGGCGCTAGGTTAAGATATCTCGGTCGTAATCAACTTCACAAACCTCAATCTCCTGCATCCGCCCTTTCACCGAAATAGACTTTAACCGTGAAGTTGGATATGACCCGTTAACACTCTTTGCAACATTGTAAGACGTAATAATCTGCCCGGATTTTGCCGCTGCACAAAGTCGGGCAGCAACATTGACAACATCACCGATAACAGTATAATCCATACGATTGGAAGACCCCATATTACCCAACACTGCGGAGCCGCTATTTATCCCAACCCCCATTTCGAGAGTTATTTTGTCAGCAGCCATTCGCTTTTGATTGACCATGCGGATTTGTCTTTGCACTTCCACGGCAGCCCTTAAGACATCGTCAGCCATGCTCGGGCCTTGAAAAATAGCCATGATCTGGTCACCCATGAATTTGTCGACCACACCGTTGTGACTTTCAATTATCCTGGTTTGCAGATCAAAATAGATATTGATTAGCTTAACAATTTCACTGGGATCAAGTTGTTCTGCAATTGAGGAGAAATTCCTAACATCCGAAAATAGCACAGTCACTTCATGCTTGATGGCCAAAGGTCTGCCGGTATCTGCACGCACAGAATCGCGAATCATATCAACAGTCAGCTTGGAAACGAACTTCTGCATGTGTAACTTTTCACGCAAATGTTGCAACATGTTGTTAAATTCATGCGCCAACATTCCGAGTTCATCTTTTGAGCTAACCTGGATTTGGACACCAAGATTGCCTTGACCAACCTGCCTTGCGCCATCAGACAGCAACTGAATCTGTTTCGTCACCTTTTTCGAAATCACATTTATTCCGATAATAGCGATGGCGGTAATAAGGGAGGCAAATGCCAGCGCCAATCGGCGCGCTTTGGTGATTGGCGCAAGAATAGCCTGTTTCGAAAAACTAACAAACGCCACACCCAAAACGATGTCTTTACCTTTGAGCTCGGTAACGATAGGGTGATAATAATTAAAACTGTGCTCAAACTCAACAACAGTAAGCTCCCGATATTTCAGAAGATCTTTAGGATTGGGAATTTCCACCACATCACCCTCTGCGTCAAAACCGGCAACTACTTCAGCATTGCGATTGATCACGGCAACTTTCCGCAAACCCTCAATGCTCGTATTTTTGAGTCGAAGAACTTGCTCAATAACCTGCTCATCCTGGTCAAAAAGCAGATCGCCTTTAACCGATTCTGAAAGGTTTCGAATTAAGACATTGCAGACTTGAGTCATTCGCTGCATCAAAGCGGTTTTTTGGCTGTGAATCACAACAATGCTGAATACAATGAGTACAGACATAACGATTGAAACAATGAGCAGGCCTAACTTAAACCGAATGGGGAGAAACTGAAAATACTCGACAAAAGAACTATGCGCATTCCTGGAAAAGCGATTGAACCACCCTTCGGAGTCAGGAGCAGTTCGAGGTTGTTCCTCTACCCCTTCCTGAAAGCGAGGTGGTCTGGCATCGGTGTTGACATTTCCGTTTTTATTCTGGTTAGTAGACATGTTTCTGAACTTTTTTACGCACTTTGTTCATGGCCTGGCAGAGCCCAAAATTACAAGCAAAGATGTAAGCAGTGTCACATATCTTAGCCTGTGAGCTGAATGAATTCCAGTAAAAACCATGCAAGTTACTGACTTTCTTCTATTTTAATATCTTCGATTTCGAAGGTTCTGGTCTCTCTGCCAACCATATCCCAAAAATATGCGATTAAGGTGAGCACCAAGAGTGCAAGAAAAATCATGCTGCGAACAGACTTGCTTGAGACACTCATCCCACCTCTGATTCTGCGGAACTTGATTCGCTCACGATCCAGTTCATCCTGCTCTTCTTTATAGTAGTAGGGTGTGTAGCCAAACTTACGTGTTTCTTGCCGGGAAAATACTTTTTTAAAGAGCATGACTATTCAAATGATTATACCTTCAAAACAGACGCAAAGGGAAAACAAATTGTGGAGGTTATGTTATCAAGACGAACGTCTAACATAGCCAAAAAAAGCTCAAGAGTCAAGTTCACAATTGACTATTCAAATTGAAATCTCTATCTTAGCACCTTTAAAAAAAGTCATTCATAGCCACAATAAACAGAAAGCAGAAAACATGCATAAAACCCAATCTGAAAAAAGCGCCCGGGCCTTTGCGGAGCTCATCGAAATCATGGCCACATTACGTTCACCTGAAGGATGCCCCTGGGACCGCGAACAGACGCATGACTCTTTGCGACAATACCTCCTTGAGGAAGCTTACGAGGCCCTGGAGGCATTGGACAATAAAGACGACAAACATCTTAAAGAAGAGCTGGGCGACTTGTTACTGCAAATCATTTTTCATGCGCAAATAGCGGAAGAACGCAGCGCATTTAATCTCGCTGAAATAGTGGATGGCATTTCGCAAAAACTGATAAGGCGGCACCCGAATGTGTTTGGCGATGTTCAGATTAACAGCGCCGAAGAACAAGCCGTAAATTGGGAGAAAATCAAGAAAACGGAAGGCAAACGTTCAACTATTGACGGTGTCCCAAAAGCACTATCCGCCCTGTTGAGAGCATGGAGAATTCAGCAAAAAGCCTCAACTGTGGGTTTTGATTGGGCCGAAATTACACCGGTTTGGCATAAAGTCGAGGAAGAAATGGCGGAATTAAAGGAAGCCTGCGAAGGCGGTTTAAGTACGAAAATAGAAGAAGAGTTCGGGGACCTTTTATTCTCTATGGTGAATTTATCACGATTTCTTGCTGTCAACCCTGAAGATGCATTGCGGGGCACGATTGAGAAATTTTGTCGCCGGTTTCTTCAAGTTGAAATGCACTTTGAGTCTAAAGGGCAAAACTTGTCGGATGCAACGCTGGAAGAGATGGATTCTGTTTGGGACGACATCAAAAGGAAATCGGCAAACAAAACTAAAGATTAGTACACAGGCGTGCAGATAGGGAATACCAGCGTATCGACAATTGCAGCAATCGCCGCCCACTCTTGCTGATCCAAAAACGAATCAAATGCGATACACTGGTTGAACAATGGGCTATTTTGCCTTTTCTTCTTGCACGGCCTCTACGATCTTTTTCATGACATCGCCCGGCACCGTTTCATAATGCGAAAACTTACGGCGATGGATACCGCGGCCGTGTGTGAGTGAGCGCAATGTGGTAGAATATTTGTAGAGTTCAGCCAGAGGTACCTTGGCCTTAACAATCTGAAAAGGCCCCTCAGACTCCATGCCGGCTATCTTGCCTCTGCGACCGGAAATGTCGCCCATAACATCGCCCATATATGCTTCAGGCACCACAACTTCCACATCATAAATGGGCTCAAGCAAAACCGGCTTGGCCTCCATAAATGCTTTCTTAAAGGCCATACTGCCGGCAACCTTGAATGCCATTTCTGAAGAATCGACATTATGGTAACTGCCGTCATAGAGTGAAGCCTTTACATCCGTAACCTTGTAGCCGGCCAAAACACCGCCTTCCAAGGTTTCACGAATCCCTTTTTCAACCGCTGGAATAAATTTACCCGGAATAACACCGCCGACGATTTTATTCTCAAACTCAAAACCATCTCCACTGGCTAACGGTTCAACCTTGAGCCACACATCGCCATATTGGCCGCGCCCTCCTGATTGTTTCTTGAATTTACCTTGCGTCTCACTTCGTCCCCTGATTGTTTCACGGTATGGAATTTTAGGTTCAACCAGTTTAACGTCAACGCCAAATTTGTCTTTGAGACGTTTCACGACGATATCAAGGTGCATTTCGCCCTGGCCGGAAATAATCGTTTGATGCAGTTCAGTGTCATAGTTGACCACAAAAGTTGGGTCCTGCTCATGAAGTGAATGCAGGCCAGTCGATATTTTGTCTTCATCACCTTTTGCTTTTGGCTCAAGTGCAATTCTAATAACCGGTGCCGGGAAATTAATCCCCTCGAGGATCACGGCATCCCTCTTATCGCTTAAAGTATTGCCTGTGTGAGTATCCTTCAGCTTGACCGTGGCTCCGATATCACCGGCATTGAGGCACCCAACTTCCTTGCGATTCTTGCCATTCATAACATAAATCTGGCCGATTTTCTCAGAGACATTTCGATTTAAATTTTGTACATCAGTGCCTCCTTCAACCTTGCCCGACATGACACGGAAAAAAGACATTTCACCTACGTGAGCCTCTGAAATCGTCTTAAAAATCAGCATTGATAAAGGCGCTGTCACATTACAGGCGCGCTCAACTTCAGCAGAACTACTGTTTTTTGCAATCTCAGGAGCCCGATCTGAAGGCGCAATGCCATAATCAGCGATGAAATCCATCAGATGCTTAACCCCGATACTACTGGAAGAAACGCCACAAAGCACCGGGCAGAGGCTACGTTTGACAATTCCGATTCTAATGCCCTGCATGACGTCATCTGGAGATAGCGTTCCTTCCTCAAAGAACTTCTCGAGAAGCTCGTCATCACTCTCAGCAGCAAGCTCAACTATTGTTTCATAGTGTTTTTCAGCCTCTGCCTTGAGTGCATCAGGCAGGTCAGTCGTGGTGAATTGGGCCGACCCATTCGTTTCATACTTTACCAACTGCATTTTCAATAAATCAACAAAGGAGTCAAACCCTTCACCCGCATTAACAGGAAGTTGTAATTGTACGCCTTTGTTGGCAAAGCGAGATTGAATTGAAGAAAAAACAGAATCAAAATCTGCGTGCTCTTTATCCATTTTATTAACAAAAAAGATTATTGAATCTTCATTGGCATCAGCTAACTTCCCCACACTCTCGGTGCCAACTTCCACACCGGATGTAGCGTCCACAACCATGAGTCCCAATTCAGCAACTCGAAGCGTACCTTGTACTTCACCAACAAAATCGGAGTATCCTGGCGTATCAAGTATATTCAGTTTGCAGTCTTTCCAATCACAATGTAAAAGAGATGTACCAATCGATATCTTTCTGGAAATTTCGTCGCCATGATAATCTGAAAGGGATGAACCATCGTCCACATTACCTTGTCTGTTCACTTCTCCGGCCGAAAAAAGCATCGCATCTGCAAGCGTAGTCTTTCCCACCGTTGCATGGCCGATAACGGCAATATTACGAATCTTCGCTGAGGGGTACTCTTTCACTCTTGACCTCCATTTTTATATTGAGATAAAGAACATGATTGAATTTTAGCAGGGGTATTGAGTATATAACTGATAACAGGAAAGTTCATTTCAAAAAAAAATTAAATCTCTATAAAATTGGTGACTTCCATTAAGGCACACCTAAAAACTCTGAGCAGCGCCCTCGGCAGTCTCGTAAGTTTCGAAAATTGTATCCAGCTTGGTCATCACAAGTATCCCTTCCATCACCTCGTTAATTGCGGCGAGTTTCAGGTCACCCTCATTTCCGCGCAAGGAGGTCAGTACCGAAATAAGTACACCCAAGCCTGTACTGTTCATCCGTTTCACCTCGGAGACATCCACCACCACTTTATTGATACCTTTTTCCAAAAGGGACTTAATCGCAACTCTGAACTCTTCAGAGCCCGCAGAGCCGCCAAGAAGCTTTCCACTCAGCTCTAAAATTGCCACGTTATCGACCAAGCGTTCCCTGATCTTCATAAATCCTCCTGATTGGAATTTTTGACTAATTTTTGCAGAAAAATATACTCGAAAATCGAAGCAATGAGCATGAATTAAGGTAAGTAATAATAAAACAAACCCCAATAAAAGTCAAGCGAAAACTTGGTGCATCACTGCTTCAATCGGAGTTCACTGAAAATACCTGCTCATCTTTTCTATTGACAAGCTTATACGATTTTTGTATATTTTTGGCAAATAAAAATTTTTACTTACGCAAAGAGAAGGTTGTTAATAGATGGCAAATTATGCATCTTCAATTAGAAGAATCCGAAGAAGTGAAAAGTCACGGTTGAGAAACCAGCACTACCGGTCGATGATGAAGACAGCGATCAAAAATGTTTTATCTGCTGAAAATAAAGAAGAGGCAGAGAAAAGTTTTACCAAAACTCAATCGCTCTTGGATAAGATGGCCTCAAAAGGTATTATTCACCGTAACAAGGCCGCCAACCAGAAAGCCAGACTTGCAAACTTTGTAAACCAAATATAGCAAAACTGGATTTTCGATAGATTTGAAACCGGGAAAGCGTTGTACTGGTAATTCCCCCTAATTCTGGTATGATTGCTACCCGGTTTCTTTTTTTATTTTGACAGGTTGTAATTCGGCGCTTCGTGAGAAATAACAATGTCGTGCGGATGACTTTCGGTCAATCCAGGTGAGGTTATCTGGACGAACTGAGTTTTCTCCTTCAAGCTCATAATATCACGCGTTCCACAATAGCCCATGGCTGCTCGCAAACCACCAACCATCTGATAAACCACCTCAGAAACTTTTCCCCGGCAAGGGACACGTCCTTCTATCCCTTCCGGTACGAGCTTTTTCAAATCCACCTCACCCTCCTGAAAATATCGATCTTTGCTACCTTGCTGCAGAGCCGAAAGCGAGCCCATGCCTCTATATACCTTGAAACTTCTGCCTCCAAGATAAACCGTTTCTCCAGGACTTTCTTCTGTGCCGGCAAACAGGTTGCCAATCATAACAGTGTCAGCGCCGGCGGCTATCGCCTTTGGAATATCGCCAGTCTGTTTTATACCACCGTCAGAGATAATAGGAATTCCTAATTTACCACAAATACCAGCACACTCAATCACTGCTGTGATTTGCGGCATGCCAATTCCTGCAACCACTCTTGTGGTACAAATAGCTCCAGGGCCCATTCCAACTTTGATGCAGTCAGCACCTGCATCAATCAGCGCCTTTGCGCCATCCGCAGTGGCAACGTTACCCGCAATCACTTCTATTTGTGGGAAAGAGCGCTTGACCTCGGAAACTGAATCAAGAACACCCTTTGAATGGCCATGTGCCGTGTCGATGACAAGCACATCGACATGCGCTGCAATCAATGCCTCTGCCCTCGCTATGGCATCTTCTGCAACCCCTACAGCAGCGCCAACGCGCAACCTCCCATGTTCATCCTTTGCAGCACTCGGATACATCCGTTTCTTTTGAATGTCTTTAACCGTAATCAGTCCTTTAAGATTACCAGACTTATCAACTACCGGCAGCTTTTCGATACGATGTTGCTGCAATATTGCCTCGGCTTGCTCCAGGGTAGTACCTTCAGACGCAGTAATCAGATTTTTACTTGTCATCACATCTTTGATTTGGAGACTTCGATCCAACTCAAACCGCAAATCTCTATTGGTTAAAATACCAACAAGTGCTGTGCCCTCCACTATGGGTATTCCCGATATTTTGTACCGCCGCATCAACCGCAGGGCCTCACCGATAGGCTGTTCGCTTGTGAGGGTGATTGGTTTATAGATCATACCGCTTTCTGACCGCTTCACGCGATCTACTTCCCGAACCTGCTTCTCCAAAGATAGGTTCTTGTGGATAATTCCAATTCCACCCTCACGAGCCAGGGCAATAGCCAATCCGGACTCTGTTACTGTATCCATCGCAGCAGCAACCAACGGAATGTTAAGCTTAATACTTTTTGTTAACCAGCTACTCGTATCCGAGTCTTTTGGCAGGAAATCGGAATATGCTGGCACAAGCAGAACATCATCGAAGGTCAGCGCTTTTCCTCGGATCTTTTCAGGCATTTTGTACTCCGTTTCGACTATGAAAAATTCAAATATTTTACTGAATCTGTCTATAAGAAGCAAATATTTTTTATGAAAGAGGGTAACGTTGTAAACGTGAGGACAGCAAGCGGTGAAGTGTCCAAGCAATAAAGACGAGAAGAAAAGGCAGCCTTAGTCTACATTATCAAATAAATCCATTGTTTTGGCATCAATTTCGGACTTTTCCAAAAGACTAAGAACCGAATCAAATTCCTTAATCTCAAAAATGGGGCCTGCAGCAACATGGACAAGATCGGGTATTGCAGCTTCAAGGTTAAGTGAGGCAGGTTCTTCGAAAACGATTTCGATTTGCCGGTTCATAATACAGTCGAGATTTTGCGCCACTTTGGTAGCACAATCTTGTACCTTCTGCTGTCGAAACTGAATTTTGCGGCAAATTCTATCAATGCTCATCTGGCTTTCCAATGTGTCTTCTACTTCAGCAATCTGTTTAATGGCCAAAACTGCCGACTCAACCCGAGTAACAAATTGAGGTTCGAGTGCAACCGATGAACGCAGGACTCGCGCGAAAGTAGAGGCAATCTTTCCGGCGATTTTTTCAACACCATCAAACCCATGGATCATGGCCAAATCACGAATACTCTGGGCACTTTGTCGAATACCTTGTATATACTCACGTCGAGACGGTTCACGTTTAAGCTCCTCAAGCAACGCCTTAAGCCTGCGCAAAGCCTTGAATATTTCACGTAAATAAAATGCTTGTGTCCTGGTTTCAACCTCAAGACGAAATCCCATATTAATCTGCCCTGGCCTTGCTTCCTAGAAAAGCTTGTCAAAGTATTTTACTGTCTCACGAACATTAGAAAAATCAGGATCGTTTTCATCGACCTTGGTGACTTTTGTCCCCTCAGGTTTGGCTTTATTTTCCGTGTCAGCATCAGCAAAGATGTTTTCTCCACTATCCGTGGGTTTTCCCTTTGAAGTCAGATTTTCCCCTTTCTTCCCAAGGTCCTCCGGTGGTTGTGTAAGCAAATCAAGGATATTGCTTAACTTTTGTTTTGTCTCATCAGCCTTATCGTAGCCAGATTTGTCGCCGGCCATCATATTGCGCAATGTCTCGGGCAACTGCGTAAATAATTCAAGCAGACTCTCTGAAAGCTCAAATTCTCCCTTGACTGCCAAATCAGTAATATCACCGATTAGCTCCACAAACTCAGAGATACGACTGTAACCAAAAAGTTCAGCAGAACTATGAATTGATGAAGATGCGGAATGTATTTTTCGCAAATACTTCTCATTCCGGGTTCCAGAGCCTAGGGACAATCCTTTAACGGCGTCCTCGATAACCGAGACATCAGCATCGGACTCCTCAACAAAAATTTCTGAAAAAATAGTCTTACCGGTTCTTTCCGTTTTCGCAGGCTTATTCGACTGTTCTGCATTGGCAGGCTCTGGCATCGACTCGATTTCGGGAGCAACTTTCTCACCCCCCACAACTTGTGTAGGTGAAGTGGACGAAAGCGTCGCAATTGGCTTCCTTATGGCTATCTCCACTTCGGAAGCGGATTTACGGGCAGACTGAAGGCAGGTAACAATTAACATGACCCGCAAGGAACTCCCCATTGACTCATTCAGGCGAGCCCCCCAAATAATTTTGGCCGATCTATCCAATTTGTGCGCTACGACTTTCATGACGGTTTTTGCGGCTTTCAGGGAAAGTTCCTGTCCGCCTGAAATGTTGATCAGTGCGCTTTTTGCACCGGTTATGTCGATATCAAGAAGCGGATTTTCAAGCGCCTTTGTAGCAGCCTCCTCGGCACTCATTTCATCACTTTCCCCAAGGCCAATCATGGCCAATCCGCCATTTTCCATAATGGTGCGCACATCAGCAAAATCCAGGTTAACCAACCCTTTTTCTGTTACCAATTCAGTGATGCCTTTAACAGCATTTACCAAAATCTCATCCGCCACTTTAAACGCAGCATTAAGCGGCATATCCGGAACCAGATCCAACAGCCTGTCATTTTGAACGACAATAACGGTATCAACATTGGTTTGTAATTGGTCAAGGCCCTTGCGTGCGTTGTCCCAGCGCACAATCCCCTCATCATTAAATGGCAAAGTCACCACTGCGATAGTGAGGGCACCATGTTTTTTTGCTATCTCAGCAATTATTGGTGCTGACCCGGTTCCCGTGCCCCCACCCAAACCACAAGTAATAAACACGAGATCACTGCCGGCCACCTTATTCTGCAACTCTTCCAAACTCTCTTTTGCCGACTCTTCCCCCTTTGTGGGATCACTTCCCGCACCAAGTCCGTTTGTAATTGATTTTCCAATAAGAACTTTGTGGTCGGCTTTGGCATAAAGCAAGTCTTGAGCATCGGTGTTGACCGCAATTACATCAACCTCCTCGATACCAACTTCCAATAAACGGGTAACAGTATTATTACCGGCTCCACCGGTTCCTATAATACGAATGACCGTTTTATGCGACCCAAGGACCGCCTCAAGCTCTTTATCTGTCTCTGAAATATGGTCCGACATGACAATGTCACCTTTTCTTAGTTGACTACTCGGCTACGCTAGGCAATATGGCCGGCCTCCAAGTTCATCATTGGGCCACCATGCGCGCGTTCTTTGATGCAAGCGTTCAAATCATTCAATGAACCCAGAATGTCCTTGTACCGCTGGCTCTTAAGTTCAGAGAAGTTGTTTAGGCCTCGAAAATATGCGAAGGCATCTTTGATGAGCTTGCGCTCAACATCCGTGAAAACATAATTCGTTGCCACCGTGTTCTTCATTAACGTCAAAATTTTGTCCGGGAAAATACCAATTTCATCCAGATTCAACTTCAAGGCGAGTCCGTAAAGCGCATTAGATGCTAATTCGAGATCTTCCAGAGCGGTCATATTATGTCTCTGTGCCTGCAATGTCTCCAGGGCCTCGTCAATTACACCAAAGTAGAGCTCAGCTTGCTGCTTATAAACCGACATTGGGGAACGATCATCCTCGCTTAAATGTACTTCATTTACCTCAGCAACTTCACCCTCTACCCCTTCCGCGTTTGGAGAGGCAGCCTGCACATCTTCGGCTTGATTTTCCTGTTTATCATCACTACTGGAGCTCGCACTTTCGAGTACCTCGTCCACAAGCGTGGCAGGAACAGACTGAACCTGCGCATTTTCACTGGAGATCTCAGCAATTAGCCCAAGTATTTCATCATCATCTTCGCCGGGAAGCTGGAAATTTTCGGGCCGTGTCGTATCTTTCACGTTTTCAGAAGGCTTGTCTTGCTCAAAATTCTGCTCAGGTAGCAAAATGTCGTCTGAATCAGGTCCCCTGGAATCACATGCGAGTTCACCTTCTACAGACTTTTGCGACTCATCTGCAATACCTGATAACTCAGATGGATTTTTTATCCGGTGCACCGCCTCCTGCAACCATACCGTGAACTCTTTGACGGCCAGGGAATCAATTTCTTCCGGGTGTCCTTGTAAAAAATCGCCCATCATTTTTGCTGCTGTGGTGGCAATTTCAACACAGGCCTTTGCATCGAAATCAGACTTTCCTCTAAACTGGCGAAGCACTCTACGGGCCTTGCCCGCAACGTGTTCGAAAGCCTCAAAACCCGAGATCACGCTGATAATTGCAATGGATCCCAGAGCATGATCGCAAGATTGCCAGTGACTTTCAGTGTCAGGATGACTTTCCAGATGGCGGCAAACCTGCTCGAGTTGTGAAAGTTCCTTCTGCATTTCTTGCTGGAAAGTCTCAAAAACAGCATTAGGCTCTTCACTCAACCGGGGAACAACCTGACAAACAGGTTCGCTGATTTTGGAACTGCCCGCTTCCTGTTTTTCATTTTCCAGGCTGGCTTCAGGCGTGAACGCCTTGTCCGCATCAAAGTCAACATGGGGAAACGCTTCTTCCCGGCGTTGTGACACATCACTCGCATCCAGCTCCAGTTGCTCTGGTTCCGCATTCAAGAATTGCGCTGAAGGCTGTTCATGAATTTCTTGAACGTCAATGTCCATTTTGCCTCGGCGGCTTACTCCGAGTAACTGGCCGAGTTCACGCACCGAATCAGGATCTTGCATGGCCAGTAAAGCGCTGTTGAACATAGAGTGCGCCAGTCCTTCGATTTCAATTTTCATTTTTTCAGAATCAATATCCGACTCAAACAGATACCGAACACCCTGGCGAAGTTTGTCTCCGAACTCTGCGAACCCCTCAATATTATCGAGTTTCTCCAGTTCGGTAGCTGCATCATCAGCGGCAACAAGCCAATCAACAAGATTGCCAAGCAGCAAATATTCATCCTCCTCGGAATTACGTACCTCAACCATCAACGCTTCGAGCTCGCCATCCAGACAACGAAAAAAGTAGCTGTTCGGGTGAAAGAAACGATTGACTAACTCATGGAAAAACGTTTCCGGGGAAAGTTGTTGCTCACTCATTATCGATTGTTCTAAAAAATGAATTACAATTTTTAATTCTTATATGTATCATAAAGCTCGAGCACAGCCGGTACGTATCCGCGAGTTTCTTCAAACAGAACCTCATCATTGCGGCCACTCGCCAGCCACCTAGCAGCACGCTTCTCACCCCCGTTATAAGCAGCCAGGCCACCATCTACATGATATAGGTTGATAAGCATCGAAAGATAGCGACACCCCATACGGATATTGAAAATCGGATTGAAGAGCACTTCCTCGGGTGTTGTCCAAGGAATCGCTTCCTGCTTGCTTAGGAACGAACCTGTATACGGCATGATTTGCATCAGGCCCAACGCGCCTGCATGCGACACTACAGTTGCGCGCCAGGTTCGAGCGCTTTCATGCGTGATTGTGGCACAAATCAGGTCGATGTCAAGATTGTCATACTTGACGCTCATCTTGTAGATCTCACTGGCGATAAGGTGTTTTCCTAAAGCGTCCAACCCCCGATTATATCGTGAAATAATGCCGGTGATTTTGTTCAAGGCCAACAATCTTGAACTGTCTACCTTGACAGCACTATGGTAATTATTAGCAAATCTATGGAGATTCCCAATGCTCACATCTTCTTCCTTGATTTTATCAATGCTTGCTGAAAAGTTAATCATTGAAACAAACATCAACGACATCAATATCATAAAAATCAGCTTTCTGAGAACGTTTACAAGTATTTTTGTAAGCAAAGCTGAAAACCTCCTTTCACGTTGAATTTAGGTACCAAACTTGCATAAGTAGGCTGTCCTTTTTTTAATTACCAATCAGCAAACTGAACTATGTTCAGCATACGAGGAAGTAGAAACCGGTACTTGTTTTAACAAAACAAGCAAGCGTTCGATATTCAAAGGTTTCTTCAACCAGGCATAAATGCCAATCTCCTTTCCATATTCAAAATAGTCCGAGCTGCCATAAGCGGTCATAATGATTGTGACAATGTTTGGATTTCGCCGCAAAGCTTCTTTCGCCAGGTCTGTGCCAATAAGTCCTGGCATTTTCAGGTCTGCGAGCAGCACATCTACATCTGCATCTGCGCCCAGCATGTGCAGGGCAACCTTGCCATCTTCTGCCATTTCAACTTCATACCCTTCTTCCCTTAGAATCTCACCCAGCCCTTCCCGAGTGTAAAGATCGTCTTCAGCCACCAGTATTTTTTTTACTTGATTCCTCATTAAATCAACCTTACTTCCTCTTTTTCTTCAACCTCATTTACCAGATTACCAAAGTCGCTCAGTACCTCTTTAGCCAGTTCCAGGTAGCTGGTTGCACCTTTGCAGGCTTTATCAAAACCCAAAACGGGTTGACCGTGATATGGCACCTCTGCCAGCCTTATATTCCTTGGTATCATCGTCTTGAAAACAAGACCCTGTAGTGTATATCGGATCTTTTCGATGACAATCTTAGTAAGATTGTTTCTCATATCAACCATCGTAAGTAAAAAACCGCGATATTTTAAAGACGGATTGTCACCATTCTTGATGATGCGCGTAAGTTTGAGGAAACGACCAAGCGCTTTCAGTGCGTAATATTCACACTGAATTGGCACGATGAGAGAATCCGCAGCAATGAGTGCATTGAACGTTAAATTCCCCAGCGACGGCGGACAGTCAATTAAGATAAAGTCATACTCATCCCGGATGGGAGCAAGCGCTTCCTTCAATCTAATTTTCGACGCGACACCAATTAGTTTTCGTCGCTCATTTTCATCGGCCCACAGGTTTGTCGGAATAAAACTGAAATCAGTTTGACCGGTGGGGTGAATTGTATTTTGAATGGGTTCATCCGTAAGAAAAACATCCAGGATGCCGGCCTGAACGTCGTAGCGTGTAAAGCCAAAACTTGAGGCGACGCTGCCTTGAGGGTCCACATCAACCAGTAAAACCCGATACCCTAAATGTGCAAAACTTGCCCCCAGATTAACTGCCGTGGTTGTTTTTCCCACGCCCCCTTTTTGACTGGCAATTGCAATGACTTCCATATTAGATCCTTCTTAGTTGCAACTATATACACTGGTGCAGTAGCATCCGCCAATCGCGCGAAATGGTTCTTTTTACAACTGGAAAATTGTGACTTATTTTGAAAGTCCCTTTTCTCCAGTTTAAAATATTAAAAAAGGCGCTTTCCCCTTTGAGCGCACCACACTCAGCATGCACAATGTTTCCATCCTTAAAATATATGGCGCCATCCTCCTTAGTTCCGGAAACGTGTAACGAAAGACACCGCTTCCTTGCACAATTCAACTCAACCAACTCCCGGATGTAAGCGCCTTCAATAGCACCCGTGAAGCCAACATCTTCAAGTTCCAACGCCTCCAGGATCAAATGCCGCAAATGCCCTATGTCAAAAGGTTTTTCGATGTAAAAAAATCCACCAAGCGCATCGGTGCGGGCCATAACATCCGATGAGCCATACGCCGTCATGATGATTACTTTGGTGCCTGGATATAATTGGCGAGCAGCCATTGTCAACTCCAAACCATCACGTCCGGGCATGCGGATATCAGAAACGATAAGGTCAAATGCACGCTGTTGCAGAAGCTCAAACGCATCGTCACCATTCAAAGCACATTGTATTTCAAGGTCAAGACCTAAATTAGTCAGGCATCTAGATATAATCCATGTTATATCCTCTTCGTCGTCAGCAATCAGTATTCGCTTACAGAAACTCATAACATGCACTCCTATGAAGCAATGTTTCCCTCTCGCTTCTAGCAAAAGGCATACCAAAGCTTCGCTAAAGAAGGGTTTCGACAACTGACAACAAAAGCTTAAGCAGGATTAAAGAAAGAAAAGATTAGCAGCTAAGAACCACAGAGTTTGGTTCCAACTATTGAGGAGGGTAAATCATGGCGTCATTTCACCACAGGTGGCCGATAATCGACCATGCACTAGTTAGGCAATACCATAGTTTTTCATTTTTTCGCGTAAAGTGGACCTTGATATGTTCAACATTCGTGCAGTTTTGGATTTGTTCCCGCTATATTTGATCAACACATTGGCAATATGCCGCTTTTCCATTTCTTCCAGCGAATCCGCATCGCTTCCCGAATTGCCAAAATCACCTGGAGTTGAAATCCGTGAAATGCCGTCTTGTAGTTCAAGAGGCAAGTGTTCAGACTGAAGCTCGCCGCCTGTGCACAGGATGACACCTCTTTCAATAACATTCTTCAATTCACGAACATTGCCCGGCCAGCGATATTTCAACATTTTCTCAGCCGCATCAGGCGCAATTCCCCTAATCTCTTTACCGAATTCCTTGTTGTTACGCCCCATAAACAGCATTGCCAACGGAATAATATCCTCTTTTCTCTCGCGTAAAGAAGGGATATCAATAACCATTACCTTTAAGCGGTAGTAAAGATCTTCGCGAAAACTCTGTTGTTCAACGCAATCTTCAAGATTGCGGTTGGTTGCTGCAATTATCCGGACATCGATCTGAATGTCCCCGGTACCGCCAATTCTGCCAAATGCCTGCGTTTCCAGAACCCGGAGAAATTTAGGTTGAATAGACATCTGCATGCTGGAAATTTCATCGAGGAAAATGGTGCCGTTGTGCGCCATCTCAAAAATTCCTTTTTTCAAAGATTTCGCATCAGTAAAAGCACCTTTTTCATGGCCAAACAACTCGCTTTCGAGCAAATTTTCCGGTATGGCGCTGCAGTTTATTTTGACCAATGCCTTGTCCGCCCTGGCACTCCAGTTGTGAATCGCGTTGGCAACCAACTCCTTACCAGTGCCACTTTCTCCTTGAATGAGCACAGATGTCTTTGGCGTGGCAGCCACTATTTTGATCAGTTTCTTAAGCTCACGCATGGGCTTGGAATCGCCGTAAAGTTCATTGTCTGGAAATGTGTCTTTTTGTTGATTCTTCAGGCGTGAGACTTCTTTTTTCAAGTGTTGGGTCTCAAGCGCCTTTGCCACAACAAGTTTCAGCTGATCCAGTTCAAAAGGCTTCATCAGATAATCGTATGCACCCTTTTTCATTGCATCGACGGCCGGCCCGGCATCCGTAGTGGCGGTTATCATAACAACCAGCACATCCGGATCCTTATCTTTTATTTCAGCAAGAATTTCAATTCCATTCATGTCCGGCAACTTGATATCCAGCAACACCAAATCTATGATGTCCTGTCGAAGAATCGCCAGACCGTGCTCACCCCTGAATGCCGTACGTACTTTGTTACCCTTTTTTCTTAGAATGTCAGCCAGCGTTTGGCAAAGATCTTCATTGTCTTCTATTATGAGAATACTCGATTTCGGCATTCACTTACTCCTCTGTCGGTAATAGCAGTTTAAACTCTGTGCCTTCCCCTACCCTGCTTTCAACTTGAATATCTCCCTCGTGTTCTGTTATGATTCTGTATACGATAGAAAGTCCCAAGCCTGAACCTTGTGGTTTAGTGGTAAAGAAAGGATTGAATATAGAATTGAGCTCGCCCGGGCTGATGCCACTTCCAGAGTCAGAAAGGACAATTTCAGCATACATGGCAGTTCGGTTTCTTATGGGAAATGCCTGGCCGCGACGATCGACGCGGGTTAAGGCTGTCATTTGAGGCTGAGCGGAAAGACGCAATTCCCCACCTTCCGGCATTGCATCCAGGGCATTAAGAAACAGATTTACGAACACCTGCTGAATTTGATAAAAGTCCACACAAATCAACGCCAAGTCCTTGTGGTATGACTCAACATAATTCACACCCTGGCTACGCATCCTGTTTTCCATCAGTGCAATCACTTCCTGAACAATCTCCTGAAAACGGTGAAACTTACGTTGGGGCTGCCGGGGCTTTGCATAGGAAAAGATGGTTTTCAGCAGATCATCCATCCGGTTGACCTGCCGCACAATTCGAGAAACATATTCACGCCTCGTGTCATCCGGCTCAATTTCTTCTTCCAGCGTTTGTGCGATGGTCTTTATTCCTGCGAGCGGATTTCGTATTTCATGGGCAATGCCTGAGGCCAGAACCCCCATGGAGGCCAATCTGTCCATACGCTGGATTTCCACTTGCATTTGCCTGATTTGCGTAATATCCTTAAAAGAGATTATGGTTCCAACACGCCGTTTTCGTGCATCGTATCTTGGTGTTACAGAAAATCCGACAAAAATCGCTTCTCCGTTTCTTCCGGGAAGCTGCATTTCGCGGTTGAGAAGGCTCTGGTTAGGATCATCGATGTTAAGCAACAACCGTTCGCAATCATCGCGTGAGAAGATGTCCTCCAAACGTTTTTGCATCGTGTTCTCTGCCGCAAAACCAAGAATGTCCTCAGCACCATTATTAAATGAGGTTATCCTGTGCTCCAGGTCGATGGTAACAAGGCCGGATCCCATACTTTGAATAATGCTCTCATTGAAATTTTTCAACTCAATTACTTCTTGTTCAAGCAGCTTGTTCTCGGTAATATTTCGCGCGATAGCAACGCAGCCGATCACTTGCCCCTTTTCGAAAATCGGATTGATGTTGATGGACAGGAAAATACAATTGCCATTAACGTGATTTACTCGAACCTCAAATATGCTGGACTTGCCATTCATCGTCTTAAGAAAATGCGCCTGTGCGGTTTCAGCATCATCCGCCTGAACCAGTTGCGTAAATTTCTTGCCAATCCAATCTTGTTTATCATGTCCGGTGGTGGTTGCCAAACGACGATTGATAAAAATGAAATTTTCTGCGTGGTTAAGCGTAAAGATCAAGTCACTTGCGTTTTCAATTAGATCCTGGTATTTGTACTCAGTTCGTTTGACCTTCTCTTGCAGCTCTTTGTTCTTCGAGCGCAAATCGCTTTGAATAAAAACATTATCAACAACGTTAATTAATTCACGATTCCCGAACGGCTTCATTAAAAAAGCACTCAGGCCCAATTCAAACAATCTTGTACGTTGAACTTCCTCTTCAGAAGCAGCAGTCAAAATGATAACAGGCACATCGCGAATGGGCATGTATTTTGCGTTTGTCACCAATTGCTCAAAAAAATCAGAGCCGTTCATTCCGGGCATGAAATAGTCGAGAATAATCAAATCCGGAGGTTTTTCCAGCGCGAGCGCCATCCCCTCTTCTCCAGAAGAAGCCGCCTGAAATTTGTACCCTGCTTTGCGGATAATGATGCCGCCAATTTCCAGCATATCGGGATCATCATCGACAAAGAGAATCGTTCTATTTTCTTTCATCTTGTTTTCTATTATAGGTACCCCTCAGGCTGTGCCTGTTGAAAAGGTATGGTAAAATAAAAGCGTGTTCCCTGCCGGGGCTGCGATTCAACCGAGAATTCCCCTCCGTGCCACTCAATAATTCGCCTGGACAGACTCAGACTCAGGCCTAAGCCGCCGTAATACCGACTGGGGTAGCCTTCTCTATTTTTGCATTCGCTAAAAATGAGCTCCTGCAGTTCGCTGGAAATGCCAATACCCGTATCACTAACGAAAAACCCGGTAGCATCGCCATCACGAACGGCGCCGATTTCGACCTTGCCGGTTTCAGTAAATTTAACTGCATTGCTGGCAAGGTTTACCAGTATTTGATAAAAGCGCTTGAAGTCAACATTTATTTCAGGTAAATCATTTTCAACTGAGGTCACAAATGCCAATTTTTTCATGGCAGCAATTGGGGCAACCGTGCCGGCAGCCGCCTCTACCAGCTCTTTTGGGGTACAAGGCTGGTTCTCCAACTTAAGTTGATTCGTCTTTACTCTGGAAAGATCAAGAACCTCCTGCACCATCTTGAGCAGGTCGGACGCACAAGCATTTATATTTTCCAGTGCGGACATCTGGTTTTGGTTAAGTTCACCGTAGACCTTATCTTCCAGCAATTCAGCGTAACCGATAATGCCATTCAGCGGCGTTCGAAACTCGTGGCTAATTCTGGAAACAAACTCGGACTGAATCTGGGCGCTCTCCTCCAATTTCATATTCATTTTTTGAATTTCAACGTTCAATTGATGGATTTGCGCATCTCGTTCTTCAAAAATTTGCTGGGTGCGATGCCGCTCCCTAATATCCCGGGCAATGCCTTCGTAACCCACAAGTTTTTTGTTACGGATAATTGCTGTCACGCTCAATTCGACTGGAATTCGCTCCCCTGACTTGGAGCGAACATCCAACTCAATTTTCTCAGCCCAGCCTTGAGTGTGCCCCGCCTTTAATTTCTCGCTGATAAGCCGTTCGCCGGCCTCAAAAAGAATGACCCTGATGTGCTTGTCAGCCAGTTCTTTCCTTTCATAGCCGGTGAGTTCCTCAGCCTTCCGGTTCAAGAACACCAACCGGCCACGCGGGTCATGAAAATAAATGGCATCACTGGCATGCTCAATGAGCTCAAAAAATGACTGTGATGACGGGCCAAAATCGTCATTCACATCTACTGGCTCACTAGCAGATCCGGCTTTTTGTTTTGATTTGATCATAAATAGTTATTCATCAAAAACTAATCTGAGTCCAGCAATTTGATGAGCTTCTTGCCACAATGAAAAATTGCATTCATGTCGGCTCTATTCTGTTCACTAATTTCATCCTCCAGATCCCGCAGGAGGGTCCGGGAAATACCTGAAATAGAACACGCCAGATCCCTCACTTCTTCGTCCTGCGCTTGCCCAATCTTTGCAGAAGACGCCGGTATCGAATTGGAAGCAATCCCATTTTTTCTCGAATTGAGCAAACTGTCAATAACGCAGCGTAATTCACGATGTCCGAACGGTTTTCTTAAATAGGCACACAAACCCGACGCATAGAGCTGTGTTAACGTTTCAGCTTGCTCATCCCAGGCAGTCAACAAGATGAACGGATTTTTTCTAACATGGGCATAGCGGCCCTCAGTGGCCACAAACGTTAAAAATTCACTGCCCGTCATATCCGGGAACATATATTCGAAAATAACGACATCCGGGTTATGCTCGATTAAAGCCTCCAAGCCTGCAGCACCACTGCGTGCAGATAACAAGTTGTAATGATCGCCATTAAAAATTTGCCGACCCAAGGCAATCATGTCTGAATTATCATCGATCAGGAGAATATTTTTGGGGGCCATGTTGGACTTTAAATTTTGCTCAAATATGAAATACGCTAAGCACCTTCACACTAGCAATAAACGCCGTCGCCGTGCTCCGTATTTTCAAGCGCTATGAGATTTTTGGGTAATATGAGTGAAAAAGTCGATCCCTCGCCTAGCGTACTTTCAACACCCAGTTTACCCCCATGCAATTCGACAATCTCTTTAACCAAAGGCAGGCCAAGGCCTGAGCCCGTGATGTCTCTAACCGCTTCATTATCCGCGACACGGTAAAACTTATCAAATACACGCGGCAAGGATGTCTCGGAAATCCCGTAGCCGGTATCAACGACATCCACCCGAACCTGGTCGTCCGTCTCCTGCAAACGGACCGTAACCTGCGATTTTGCCGGGCTATATTTTACTGCATTTGAAAATAAATTCAGGATTGCCTGTTCCATCATATCGCGATCCGCACCGATTAGCGCCACTTCTTCAGGTACTTCCAGTTCAACCTGAATCGCCTTTGTTTCAGCCAGTTGCGAGTTGAAATCAACGACCTTTTGAACCAGCATTTTCATATCCACCGGTGATTTGCGCATCTGGCTTTTTCCGGCTTCTATTTTGGAGATATCGAGAAACTTGTTTATTAAATCATTAAGTCGGTTTGACTCTTTCAGGATAATCGAAGCGTATTCTTCAGATTGCTGACGGGTGACAGTATCATCAAGTAACAGCTCACTAAATCCGGAAATACAGGTTAGAGGTGAACGTAGTTCGTGCGCTACCATAGACACGAGCTCGGTTTTCATTTTATCAATTTCCTTTTCCCGTGTAATGTCGCGCAATACGGTTACAACAGCACTGAGCTTGTTATCTTCCCGGTCATATACACGCGCGGCATTGGCTTGCAGGACGCGTTCTTTGCCGCGGTCCCCCGGTGGCAAAGCGATCTCCATATTGATGATGTTGATGTTTGGCTCCGCCACAATGTTGTGGACAAAGGTGACGAGCGACATATTTTCAATAGTGGCTTCGAGAGATTGGCCTTCAAAATCGCCATCCTTGAGTGAAAACCAGTTTTCAGCCACATAATTGGCCATGAGAATACGATGCCTGGCATCTGTAACAATAACCCCATCAGCAATGTTCTTGAGAATGGTTTCCGTTTTGTCGCGCTCGTTAATTATCTTGTTTAGGTTCATTTCGTCAAGTCGGCGCAGCTCAGTTACCATATAGTTAAAGATACGAGCAAGACGGCCGAGCTCATCTTGTCCCTTAACATCGACTTTTTCAGAAAAATTACCTCTCGCAATTTCCGTTGCTGTGCCAATAAATCTGGTAATTGGTTGTGTCAAATGCCGGCTAAAATAATAAGCCCCAACTGCAGTCGAAACAATTACCATGAGCAGCAAACCCAGATAAATTTTACTATAACTCAGGAGCACGGCGCTGCCATCCACAAAAAAAACATAAATCCATGATACGCAGATGGGCATGAGTGCTGCCACAAAGGTTACCAGAAACAATTTTTGAAACAACGATCGATTTGAAAATAAATGTAAG
>JAJDAG010000028.1 GCA_029262005.1 Candidatus Zhuqueibacterota bacterium
GGAAGAACAGGCCTGGGAAAGTAGCTTTAACTGCATTAAGCCGAAAATTAAGAGCTCTTTGGTATCACATTTGAAAATTCTACTTTCTCATACTTCATACCAAGAGCCAGCTGAAGTTTCAACCCATCAGAGAATTGTGGTGTTTTTAAAGCTGCACACGATTGAGTTAAGTATACCTACGATCATATTATTTCAATAGACTGCTCGCGCAACCAGCCGATTTTGCCATCGGTAAGTCTGATTCTCACCCAATCCAGAGAAGTGTCTTTCACCTCCACTTTCACACCGGCATGAAGTGTAAAAACGTCGGTTCCAGCGTTGTCAGGTGCACTTTTTACATCGACTTTGTCAACCAGAACGATGGCTTCTACCCGGGTCTCTGCCTCATAAATTCGGGCCAGAAGTACAGTGGATGAGATTAACAGGAACAGAGCCAGTCCTATTATTGAGACAAACGCCGGGCGACTGGACCTTACCGACCTCAGGAGCATACGCACGATTAAAAAAATTATTAACATCAGATAAACAACAATCACAACCGCAGTGAGCGTTTCAATGCCAAAAATATGTGTGACTGCGTCCAACCAGCGAGACAACATAAAACGCGGCATTTCCTGAATTCTGTCTACAACCCTCAGGTGGGCAAACTCAAGATTATAGTCAGTATCTTCGTTATCAGGCTCCAGCCGCTTTGCCCGCTCGTAGTTAAGGATGGCGCGGGCGACATCGCCCTGCTGGTAAAACGCGTTGCCCAAATTGTAATAAACTTCCCAACTCTCTGAGCCGGTATGGAGTACAGTCTCATATTTTTCTACGGCAGTTTTGTAATCGCCTTCCTGATAGGCTTTGTTCGCCTCAGTAAAGAGCAGAGCCTGGTCCTGTGCGAACAAGTTGCCAAAAATCAAAACAAGGCTTGCGAATATCCCGATAACCGATTTTCGACAATAAAGCTTTCTCATATATGTCTCTCTAGTGTAATTATGGCATGCCGTGCCTGGTCAAAAAGGGTTTTCATGTCACCATTACTTGAGCGATTGGGAGCAAAACGTTGAAAATCACAAGTTTTCAGACAATCCAGATAAGCATTAACAACTTCATCACCAATACCACGCTGACGAAGCATTTGCGCGACTTCATCCACAATTAAGCCGGCGGCCGAAACATTTAGCTTGTCGCCGATAAAACCCATCAACGCGGTAGAGACTTCAGAATAGAAACTTTTAGCATTGCCACTATCAAGCTCTTTCCGCGCCTTTTTCAAGCGTTTCACTGCCATTTGATTTGCCTTTCTGCTTCGCGCATAAGCAACATTCGAACTCAATCGCTGCTGTTGGCGCTGCTGAAAATGAGCACCTGCAAGTGCCAGAAGTGGCAAGCCAATCAGCAAAAAGAAAACTCGGCTTTTGTAGAAAGCATTGCCTATCCGGCTGAATTCAGGCAGATGCATCTGAATAAAACGGATGTCCTGACCGATGAATTTCACATCTTCTTTTGAACTCGCCATACCGGTTGCCACAAATTGTTGCTCGCCCTTTTCTACGACAATGTCGAGGGGCGATGTGGTCACGGTTTTGTATCGCTTGCCGGCAACATCAAAATATGTAAACCGAATAGGATTTATTGTCTGGCGGCCAGGGAAACGTGGAATGAGCACATACTCAAAAGTCTTGCTCCCGGACACCTGATTATCCGCGCGCTTAAAATTTTCTACAATTTTAGGGTCATATACTTCAAAATCAGCCGGAAAGTCAATCCTGGGTTGTGGTAGAATTTTCATGTTTCCCGACCCTGAAAGTCGCACTTTCAGCGTTATCGCTTCGTTGGTTTTCGTCCTCTGCTTATCAGTTGAAGCGCTGATGGCAAAGTTGCCGACTGCGCCCGAAAAATCACGTGGTTTGCCTTTTTCCGGTAGCGGCAATACCTTGAGTGTCAGTTCATTTGAAGCAAGCGTCTTTCGAACAGTTTGCGCAAATCCAAAAAATGGGTCATCAAAAAAGCTGTCAAACTGACTGCGACGCCCGCGCTTACGCGGCATCTGAACTTCACATTCCACAACTAAAGGATCCAGTTTCTTTTCTCCCGGCCCTTGTGAAAACAATGCTACTTTCTTAATTTCAGCTACACGGAATTGTCTACCATTGACTGTTTCGTTATAAACTTTTGGGGTAGACGGCAGCTCAAACTCCTCAGACCAAAAACCAACCGTGTTGGGTAGTTCAGAGATACCGTAATTGTTCACATTCACGGCAAAGTAGAGCTTGTAGGAAACAATGACAGCTTCATTCTGAAAGACCTGTTCTTTATCAATTGTAGCTCTCAGGAAAAGCTGCTCATCCAGATTCTGCTGTTGGGACGCTCGGCTGTCCTGTCCGGGCTGACGAGACTGAAGCGGACGGGCGGGTGAGTGCTGCTGTTTGATAATCTCTACGGCAATTGCGTCTGTGGAGTAGCTTTCACCTTTAAAATCATATTTTACGGGAGGGATTTGATATTTGCCTTCTGCCGTAGCAAGGTAGTGGTATGTATAGGTCACATTGACAGACATTTTCCCATTAACAAACTGCATATTCGTTGAAGTTTGACTGCCAAGATACCTGGCAAATGTGGTTACATCAGGAGGTGCCGGCTGGGGTGCGCCATTTGCATTTGAACCGGATAGTTCAATCTGCAATTCAAACTGCTGGTTTAGACCAATGACGGCTTTATCCAGGAAAGAGCGAATTTTAAAATCCTGGGCATACAAATTTACAAAACTCAAGAATAGTATCGCAAAAAAAGATACGCCAATGATAGCCGGTCGCAAGCCTCGCACTTTTTCAGACTCTAATTTAGTCATCTCCCTTCTTACCAATCTTTACCTCGATAGGCCCCACGAACCTTGGCCTTCTTATGCTTTTTTAGCAAGTCATGTTCATCTTTTTTTAAGGCATCTAAAATTCGTGCAGCATCTTCCTTTGATATTTCTTTCGGCTGTGCCTGTTGCTGTTGCCGGTTTTCAGCTTCGTTTTCACCTTGGTCATCCTGCTCTTGTTGCTTCTGCTCCTCCTGTTCATCACCCTTTTTCTGATCTTGTTCTTTTTGCTGCTCTTGCTCGCCCTCCTGCTCTTGTTGCTCTTGATTTTCCTGCTGCTGTTGTTGATCCTGATCTTCGTTCTTGTTCTGCTCACTCTCTTGATTTTGCTCCTGTTGTTCCTGATTTTGTTGATCAGAATTCTGCTGTTGCTTTTGAGAATCATCCTTGAGTTTTGCGCGAACATACTCAAGATTGTACTTAGCGTCCTCATCATTTGGATTCAGCTCAAGAGCTTTCTTGTAATGCTGGATACTCTCAGGCAACTTATCCATTTTAAACAGAGTATTGCCCATGTTGTAGTATGACTTAGCCTGCACAAGAATATCATCGCTGGAAATCGATTTGCTATAGGCTGTCAGTGCCTCTTCATAATTGCGTTTCTTATACAGAACATCGCCGAAATTAAATTGAATGATCGGGGAATCAGGAGAACCGACTAACGCATCACGATACTTGGTGTTGGCTTCATCATACTTTTCTTCCTGGAACAACTTATTACCCGCAGCCACTTTTGCAGAAGTATTTTGGGTAAATCCGGTGCCGGTAAAACCGAGCCAGAAAGTCACCAATAGAGGAATGTAAAGAAATTGCCATTTCATTTTATTCAAATCTCCCACGCCACTCGTGCGTTGTTTTTAGACGTTCCGAAAGGAATATCTCCAGCAATAACAACATAATAGCAAAGCCAAGAATATATTGGAAGCGATCTTCATACTGCGAAAATTTCCTTGAAGCAAGCTCTTTCTTTTCCATCTTTGAAATTTCGTCGTAGATCATTTCCAGTCTAGTCTCGCCGGTGACCGATTGATAGTATTTGCCGCCAGTAAGCAACGCAAGCTTCTCCAGGGTCAATTGGTCAAGCTTGGTCAGAATTACCTCGCCTTTTCGATCTTTTTTAAATTCTTTGTTGCCGTATTTATCATAAACAGGTATCGGCACGCCTTTGGGTGAGCCGATGCCCACAGTGTACAAAACCACCCCTTCTCTGTCAGCAGCTTCTGCCATCTTTAAAACGTCATCTCCGTGATCTTCACCATCCGTAATTAATACGAGAACTTTGTGTTTCCGTTCCTGCGACTCAAAACTTTTCATTGCGGTGCGAATGGCCGCTGATAAATTTGTGCCTGGCTCCGGGAGTAGACTTGGGTCCATAATATCCAGAAATGTTTTGGCTGCGCCGTAATCAAGAGTTAACGGGCACTGCACAAAAGCATCGCCGGCAAATGCAATGAGACCGATGCGGTCGCCGCGCAATAAATCCACGAAAGTGGAGATTTCATGCTTGGCTTTATCCAGGCGGCTCGGTTTTATATCTTCAGCCAACATAGAAGTAGATACATCCAGAGCGACAAAAATATCTACACCTTCTCGCTTTACTTCTTCTAAACGGGTGCCAATCTGTGGCCGCGTCAACGCCAAAGTCATGCAAAACAGGACCGTGACCAGGAGCGATGCTTTTAGAACCTGCCTGCCACGGCTAACTGAGGCGGTTAACTTCTTAATCAATTCCAGATTGCCGAAGCGCTGCATCGCGCGTGTTTTCCAGCGAAAGACACGCCAGTAGAAAACGATAAATAGCGGGAGCAACAACAGCAACATGAAATAATGATCGTTGGCAAACCGAAGCATGGTCAGTCTATGGTATTTTTCTAAGTAATGAGTTCGTCAAAATAATCTCTAACAGCATTAGAATCAATGCGCCAAGAAGGAAAAACGTAAACAATTCACGATAGCGAGTAAATTGTTTTACCTCGATTTTAGTTTTCTCCAACCCGTCTATTTCTGCAAAAATCTCGGCGAGACTTTTATTGTCAGTAGCCCGATAGTAAGTGCCATTAGTGAGCTTGGCTATCTCCCTCAAACTTTTTTCATCAATTTTAACGGGAACCTGAACATAGCGTTTGCCAAAAACAGGATCGTCTACCGGATAGAGAGCATTGCCACGTTTGCCAACGCCAATGGTATAAATACGAATGCCGAATGCATCCGCAACCTTGGCAGCTGTTAGCGGATCCAGTTGACCTCGATTGTTTTGACCGTCGGTCAAAAGGATCATGACTTTGCTCTCGGCCTTGCTGTCGCGTAACCGATTTGCAGCGTTGGCAATGGCCATTCCAACTGCGGTGCCGTCTTCAATCATGCCAATTTCAATTTTTTCAAGAAAATTGAGTAACACGCCATAATCCAAAGTCAGGGGACATTGGGTAAAACTCTTTGCCGCGAAAACCACCATGCCGATACGATCGCTCTGTCGGCCTTGAATAAAATCGGCCGCAACCAGCTTGGCAGCTTCCAGGCGGTTATTGGGCTTAAAGTCTTCGGCCAGCATGCTGCTTGATATGTCAAGCGCAAGAACAATATCCACGCCCTCTGTTATGATTTCTTCCTCGGTGTGACTTGATTGCGGGCGTGCAAAACAGACGATTAGTAAGGAAAGGGTTACCATTCTCAAAACAAATCCGACATGTCGATACTTCCGCTTGCCCGATAACCTGGCAACACTTTTTACGTGCTGTATATTTGAATACCTGAGCGTGCCTCGCTGTGCGTGGTTTCGCTTAATATACCATAAAACAACCAAAGGCACGCTAAGCAGGAAAAATAAAAATTGTGGGTCTGCGAAGTTCATTTTTCAGTCGGCTCTTGAACCTTTTCAGCGATTGGTGTCAGCTCTGAAGTTGTGGCGATTTCACTGCTGCTCTGATCCTCCAGCGGGATTTCATACAGGACTTTGGTTTGCTCCACCAGCGCAAATGCACTGTCAAGCGTCTCCGTATGCTGCTCTGCCTGCGGTTTATATTTGGCAAACTTTACGAGATCACAGCGATTCAAAAAATCGTGAATCATGACAATATTCTCTTCTTCAATCTCAGCCATTCGCAGCTCTTCAACCAACTCGAAGGTTGTCATCTCTAATGCAATGATAAAGTAGCGCCCCTCAATATAACGTCGAATAATCTCAGATAACTCAATGTAGTACTGTTTTATTTTTCCGTCTGTAAGAAGGGAGGAGGCCTTGAGTCTGCTCAATGCTTCAAGCGCAATATCGTGGGCCGGACGCGGCGGCTCAACTTTTTGTGGCAAAATTCCTTTGCCTGCTTTTTGCCTGCGCCAAATATAGATGGAAACAAGCATAAGCAGGAGAAACGCAAAGGCAACACTACCCCAAATAATATATTTACGATAGTCTCTGGGAAAACTCAAAGGTTGTTTGATGTCTCTAATATCCCCGGCCTCGCTTGGCTTCAAGCTCTCAACAACGATTGAAATTTCCTGAGTTTTCAACTCCTTGCGGGTGGAATCTCCAGGCAGTGTATAGAAAAATGACAGAGCGGGAATTTTAAATTCACCCACATCAAAGGTCGAAATGGTGTAATCTACGCGTTCGATTACCATTTCGCCTTCTGTGACCGGATCGTGCAGACCGTAGTCCCTCAGTTCAAAAGCACCAAGATTTGCGCCTAACTCAGGCATTGTGACTTCGATCTCACGGGCGCGCTTTACCTCAACTGTGTAATGAACAAGATCGCCGATTGTGATAACGCTCTTGTCTACGCGCGAATCGATTGAGATATCACCGTTTTGCAGGGCAAAAAGGGGGGAAATCGTCAAAACCAAAAGAGGCAAATACAAAAATAAAGACCTGCGCATATCTTAGAGTTTGTCCTCATAAATTTCAACCGCTTCGGCCCGCATCATGCTTTGCACCTTCAGTCCGTACGCTTCCTGCTGCTTAAACTTGATCACATCCTGCATTACCTGAAGCCGAACGTCTGCCAGTTTTTTATAGCCGGACACATTGCCGTTATCGTCCCGCTCGGCATAATCCTCTCTGTGGGCTTTGTAGTAAAGTTCAATATCCGATTCCTGCACATTGACACTCTCGGAGATTTCCTTTTCCAAAAGTTTCTGCACCATCAAGTTCTTTTTGGCGCGAAAAGCACCGGCAACAACGTCTGTATCTTTATCCAGACCCTCGCGTTTTGCTGTTCCATAGAACAGCTCAGTGGCGATGTATTGCTTGAGAAATTCTGTTTTCCTGCTCTTGTCGGTCAACTGCGCCTTGACATAAGGAGGTAGTTGTGAAATCTCATGTTCCAGATCGCCTGTTGTGATCGTCCTTTTTCCGACTTTTGCTATGACCGCACCGGGCCGTCGCTGCCCCATTTGACTTTGGTCGAGCATAGCCGATTCCTCAAGCACTTGTTGCGCGTCCGCTGAACGCTCAAGTCGTTCCAGACACATGACCATTTTTTTGTTGACCTCGTCAATGACAGCGCTTTCTGGATACAAATGCTTCAGACGGAGAAAATAGCTAAGTGCATTTTCATAATCATGCACACGCTCAAAATAGATGTTTCCAATCGTATAATTGATGTTGGCCGTCTCAGTTGCATCAACAGAGTAATTGGCCAGATAATAATTATATTGCGCCACAGCCTGCGCATACAGTTGATTGTTGTACAAAGCGCCGGCATATTCACGAATGGTTTCAGCATCAAACTCTGGTTTTGCTGCCGACTGTTGGCAGTGCATCCAGAAACCTGGAATCATAAATAAAATTGCCCAGATCAGTCCTTTTCTCAGTTCCATTTCCCCTTCCTCTTGTTAATGAAAACGTTTCGCACGCATTCGAAAAAAGCGAATGAGTGGATCGATGTATGAACCGTCTGTGCCGATATCGATGGTATCGACATTCATAGACCGCAACAATTTATCCCGAGTATCCTTGGCAGCAGTAAATTCAGTGGAAAACATCCTTCTCGTTTCACCATCTGTGGTATCCAGCAGAATCACTTCGCCTGTTTCTGCATCTTCCAATTCCATAAGTCCAACATTGGCCAACTCGCGCTCGCGTGGATCCGTGATGGTAATCGCCACGAGATCATGCCTTCTGTTGGCAATTTGCATGGCTTTGCGATAATCCTCAGAGATAAAGTCAGAAACGAGAAAAACCACAGCTCGCCGCGTGGCCACCCTACTCAAATACTCGAGGGCCATTGAAATATCCGTGCCTTTGCCTTCGGGTTCATGATAAAGCAGCTCTCGCAGCACCCGCAATACATGGCTCTTTCCTTTTTTGGGTGGAACGAATTTCTCAATGCGATCGGTAAAAATAATCAAGCCGACTTTGTCGTTATTTTTGATAGCTGAAAAGGCCAACAACGCGCAAATTTCGATGGCAATCTGGCCCTTCATCTGCTCGACAGTCCCAAAATTACCCGAAGAACTTACATCCACAACAAGCATCACCGTAAGTTCCCGTTCTTCCTCAAAGACCTTCACAAACGGATGTCCCATGCGCGCTGAAACATTCCAATCGATACTGCGAATATCATCGCCAAACTGATACTCACGAACCTCTGAAAATTCCATGCCACGCCCTTTGAACACAGAATGATATTCTCCGGAAAAAACATCATTCACAAGTCCGCGGGTTTGAATTTCAATCCGCTTGACTTTTTTTAGAATATCTTTTGGAATCATTAAGGTACTTCGATCTTATTCAGGACTTTACGGACAATATCTTCGGAGGTTAGCTCTTCAGCTTCTGCTTCGTAAGTGATGATGACGCGATGACGTAAAACATCCATGCCGATTGCGCGCACATCCTCCGGTGTGACGTATCCACGCCGACGCAAAAAGGCATGCGCCTTGGCTGCCTGGTGCAAGCTGATCGAAGCGCGTGGTGAAGCACCGAAAGAGATCAAATCCTGCAGCTCAGCCAAATCATAATCTTTGGGATTTCGAGTAGCAAAAACGATGTCTATAATATAGCGCTCAACTTTTTCATCGATGTAAACTTCATTGACCAGAGACCGGGCAGAAATAATGTCTTTTGGCGTCACAACTGCTTTAACTTGCGGCGTCTCATTGCCGGCCATACGCCGCATGATCTCCAATTCCTCGTCCTTGTTCGGATAGCCCACTGACAATTTCAACATAAAACGGTCGATCTGCGCTTCAGGCAGCGGATAGGTTCCTTCCTGCTCAATTGGATTTTGCGTCGCAAGCACAAGAAACGGATCGTCCAGGGGGAACGTATTTGAACCAATTGTGACTTGCCGCTCCTGCATTGCTTCAAGCAGAGCAGACTGCACTTTAGCCGGAGACCGGTTAATTTCGTCAGCCAAAACAAGATTGGAGAAAATTGGGCCTTTTTTTGTGGTGAACTCACCTTGCTTTTGATCATAAATGAGTGTACCCAACAAATCCGCGGGCAGCAAATCAGGTGTAAATTGAATACGTTGAAAATCGGCTTGAATCGTTTCTGACAGCGTTTTTACAGCCATGGTTTTTGCCAGACCAGGGACGCCCTCAAGCAAAACATGGCCATTTGAAAGCAGACCAATGAGAAGCCGTTCGATCATGTATTTCTGACCAACAATGACCCTGGACACTTCACCGGTCATTCTTTCTACAAACTCACTTTCTTTCTCTATTTTTGCATTTATTGCCTGAATATCAATTGCCATCGAATCTCCTTCTGTCATCAAGTTTCAGTTTGCGGCACCGCATTCAGCGTCGAAGCACGATTGTTTTCCAGTATTTGTTCAACAAGCGTATAACCGCGCTCAAGGCTGGCGCGGTCTGCCTGCCCACCAGAAAACTTTACAACGTCGCTGTCGCGAAGCACTTCTTCAGCCAGTTCTACTATCTTTGCATCGACACCTTTTCGACTCAACTCATCGGCAAGGTGCGACGTGGTTAAACCCAAAGCCTCAAGACCAAATTTCTGCGACAAATACTTTCTCAAAACTGAAGACAAGTTTGAGAATGCAACACCGATGTCATGCCCCTGCAAATCAACATCTTTTTTCAAACTGTCCAAAAACATATCCTCTAAAGGAATTTCAGATGCAGCCTTTTCTCGTAACTCAGCTTCTTTTACCTTTTTTCGCCGAACAAAGCCAATGGCAAAAAATACCGCCACAAGCAAAAGCAAAACCAGCGAACCGGCCAACAACAATCCAGACCAATCCTTCGCAAAAACCGGTTCGACCACTTTAACCTCGACGCGATTCGTGGTCAGATGCTGGGTGCCACCCAGAAAAACATCTTTATATTCGACGATACCACCATCAATGTAAGCCATGCCCATTTCTTCGGGCTGCAACAGGGTCTCAAAGGTCTTGACCGCGAGTGTCTGCCCATCCTTCTGCCCGACCCAATTTGACGACGAACTGGAGACGATACGCAGATTGGTCAAAACCGGAGGTTCGAGTTTGAGAATTTCAAATCGATCCAGATTGCCTTTCCAACTAACTTTTAAAGAGTACGTAACCATCTGATTTTGCGGAATTTCATGGGAACTGACATGAGCCGCTGCCCTAATTTCAGCATCAGCAATATTTTGGTACTGCAGGCTGTCCGTGCTTTGTACAAACAAGCCGACAGCAGCCAGTAGCATCATGATGCTCATAAAATTGCTCCAAAGAAAAAAAATGAAAGTTACAAAGGAAACGCACTAAATCGTCTCAAATATACTTCGAGCAGCTATAAAAGTTCCGAGGCGATATTGGGGAATTTTCAACAAAAAGGCCGAATTTACAGTTAACAACGAAACGTATTTCGGTATTAAGCAATTCGGCCTGGATGCACGAAGTATGCTTTGCGGGCAGCGTTAATTCACCATGGTATTGCCACCGGATTCGCCATCACCAAACATATCTTTCATTTGCTCATTGACATCCTCACCCAAATGGTCTAACTCCCATTTGACACTTTCTACCAATTCACTATCAGGATGTTTTTCAAGGAATTCATCGTAGGCAGCTTTCGCGTTATCATAATCTTTCAGGTCATTTGCGTAAATGAAACCAACCATGAATCGTGCCTGCGGGATGTGCCCGCTGTCAGGGTAACGCTTAACAATCTCACGATGAAGCTCAATCGATTTTTGAAAATCGTTGATATTGTTGTAATACAAGAATGCTGCCCGATGTAAGGCCTCATCCGCATTTTCGCCGTCAGGGTAATCATGAGCCAACTTTTCAAGTGCGTGTAAAGCTTCTTTGTGCTCACCGCTTTTTTCGAATGCCTCTGCTTGCTTAAGTAACTCTTCTTCTGTCTGCCTCTGCCCACAAGCAAAAAACAATGAACAACATAATGAAGCAAAAATAACGGTGCTGATTTGACGTTTCATAATTCAGAAATCTCCCTCAGATGACAATCATTCTACAATTGACATATATTATAATTTCTATGGTTAAAATCAAGATATTTCTCAATGAGAGGGCACTCGAAAAAACCGATGTTGCGAATGATGATAAGTACCGGAACTGCCGTCTGGAAAACGAAAGAGCGAGGACAATCACCAAGTCCTCGCTCACGCTCAATCATATACCAAAAGAAAAAGTCGACTACTTTTTTGATTGTTCGTCATCGACTACTTCAAAGTCAGCCTCTTCGACTTTTTCCTCCTGACCGTTCTGATCTGCCTGAGCCCCAGCTTGTTCAGCCCCTGAAGCCTCTGACTGCTGATACATTTTACTGGCCATTTCATTCCAAACCTGACTCAGTGCTTCAGTTAAGGATTTAATCTCATCGACGTTGTCAGTTTTCAAGGCCTCCTTAACGCGTTCAACCGCAGTTTCTAACTTCTTTTTATCATCATCAGCTAACTTATCGGCCATTTCAGAAATATTTTTTTCTGTTTGGTAGACCATCTGATCGGCCTGGTTTCTGACGTCAACAGACTCCCGTTTCTTTTTGTCGTCAACGGAGTGTGTTTTCGCATCCGATTTCATTGCCTCAATTTCGTCCTTTGAAAGACCTGTTGAAGCCTCAATACGAATTTTCTGTTCCTTATTAGTAGCTTTGTCTTTTGCCGAAACATGCAAAATTCCGTTGGCATCCAGGTCAAAAGTCACTTCTACTTGCGGAATTCCACGTGGCGCCGGCGGAATACCTTCGAGAATAAATTTTCCTAGTGAACGATTGTCCACAGCCATCTCCCGCTCACCTTGCAACACATGTATTTCTACCGAAGTCTGGCTATCTGCAGCAGTAGAGAAAATTTCAGATTTCTGAGTTGGAATGGTCGTATTGGCCTCGATTAATTTCGTGGCAACACCACCCAATGTTTCAATTCCAAGCGACAGCGGCGTCACGTCGAGCAGCAGCACGTCTGTGACATCGCCAGAAAGTACACCACCTTGAATACCGGCGCCAACCGCAACAACTTCATCCGGGTTGACCCCACGATGTGGCTCTTTTCCGAAAAGTTCTTTAACCAACTCTTGTACCTTTGGCATTCTGGTGGAACCGCCGACAAGCACAACTTCATCAATTTCATTGGCCGGTATACCTGAATCTTTTAGCGCAGCCTTGCAGGGTTGAAGCGTCCTCTGAAACAGATCATCGCAGAGTTGCTCAAACTTGGCCCGTGTCAGCGTCAGGTTCAAGTGTTTTGGGCCGGAATCTGTTGCAGTGATAAACGGTAGATTTATGTCTGTTTGTGAAACTGTAGACAATTCACATTTGGTTTTCTCAGCAGCCTCTTTCAGTCTTTGAATGGCCATTGGGTCTTTTGACAAATCCACACCTTCCTGCTTCTTGAACTCCTCGACAATCCAGACGATGATCCTCTGATCGAAATCGTCACCACCAAGATGCGTATCTCCATTTGTCGATTTTACTTCAAAGACGCCATCGCCAATCTCAAGGACAGAAATGTCAAATGTGCCACCACCCAGATCATAAACAGCGATCTTATGGTCGCCCTTCTTGTCAAGGCCGTAAGCCAACGACGCCGCTGTTGGCTCATTGATAATTCTTTTAACCTCGAGTCCGGCAATTTCTCCAGCCTCCTTGGTGGCCTGTCTCTGACTATCGTTAAAGTATGCAGGAACAGTAATTACAGCCTCTGACACCTTCTCGCCCAGATAATCCTCAGCAGTTTGCTTCATCTTCTGTAAAATCATTGCCGAGATTTCCTGTGGCGAATACTCCTTATCTTGAATCTTTACCTTGGCCACATCGTTGGCGCCCTTTACTACCTTGTAAGGGACTTCCGTTATCTCGTTGCCAACCTCGGCATAACGCCTTCCCATAAAACGTTTAATGGAAAATATTGTGTTCTCCGGATTGGTTATCGCTTGACGCTTGGCCACCTGCCCTACCAGCCTTTCCCCCGTCTTCGAAAAAGCGACAATAGATGGTGTTGTTCTCGCGCCTTCGGCATTGGGTATGACAACGGGCTCTCCGCCTTCCATTACAGACACGCAAGAATTCGTCGTACCCAGATCAATACCGATTATTTTACCCATCTTACAGACCTCCTAAGCTTCATTTTTCTATAAAAATACAATGCCTAATACAGTTAAATTTCAAAAGACAACCACCGCAGAGCAAAGACTATGCCAAGTCAGAACCACAACACGGTGCCTTAATTATGTATTTATTTTTATTTATCTTATAACGACACAAAGAAAAGTTAAACCCTCTGTGGATAGCGCCCGCTTAAGGACCAAGTTCTGCCATAATGACAAAAGGCTACAAAAAAAAGAGAGGGCGTCGCAGACGTCCTCTCTTTCAGTGTGCACTTTTCACTCAATTCTCAATCGCTGACCTTGGAACTTTCTTTCTTCTTTTCTGACTTTGTTTCAGTCTTGGCTTTAGGTGTGGAGCTTGACTTTGCCTGAGAATCAGCACTGCCGCGGGAATTTTTGTAGTCGGTAATATAAAAACCAGAACCTTTAAAAATCAATCCTGTTCCCCCACCAATCAGTCGTCGCACAGAGCCGTCACACTTCGGGCAATTCGAAAGAAGTTCATCGGTCATACTTTGAAATTCTTCGAACTTATAATCACATTCCCTGCAGACATAGTCATAAGTTGGCATTGAACTGTTTCCTTAGTTAATAATACATCCAAGTAGAGAAACGCTATTCCGGCACTTTAATCGCTATAAAATGGTTATTTTGTGCTCGCTGGATCTGGAATAGCACGATCTGTCCAACCTCGAATGTGTCATAAATCTTCTTGAGCTGACGCAATGAACGAACAGTTTGTCTGTCCACTTCAACAATCACGTCACCTGCACGCATTCCCTTTTCGTGTGCAACACTATTGTTTTCAACATTAACAATGATTACACCTTGCACATCTTCATAACCATAACGCCGGGCAAGCTCATCGGTCATGTTTCTTAATTCAAACCCAAGATCACCGAATAAATTATCATTTCCATCGGATGGAGACACAGATGGACGCGTATTGTCACCTCCAGGACGCCGCTCAAGAACGACTGTAACATCTCGGGAATCGCCATCGCGAATCATTTTTACGCGTACCTTGTCTCCAGGCTGGTAAGAGGCTATAATATTGGTTAGAGATTGTTGGCTATCGATTTTCTTGCCTTCAACCGCGATAATCACGTCGTACTTCTTGATGCCGGCCTTGTCCGCAGGCGTGCCTTCAATGACATCCGTTACAACAGCTCCGGCGTTATCATCAATCTTGAGCGCCTCGCTTAGTTCAGCATCAAGGCTGTTTATGTAAACCCCCAGGTAACCCCGGACTACCTCGCCATGCTGAATCAAATCATCCATTACTTTTCTAGCGAGATCTATCGGAACAGCGAAGCCAATACCGATATTGCCGCCGGTATTTCCAGCATATATTGCGGTATTGATGCCAATTAACTCGCCATGAATATTCACAAGCGCACCGCCACTATTCCCAGGGTTAATAGCGGCATCAGTTTGAATGAAGTCCTGATATGTCAGTTCGCCACTAAGGCTTAGAGCTCTGCCTTTTGCGCTGATAATGCCTGAAGTCACAGTGTGCTGCAAACTCAAATCAAAGGGGCTGCCAATGGCCAAAACCCATTCACCAACTTCCAATTGCTCTGAATTTCCAAGCGTTATTGCTGAAAGACCCTTCTTTTCTATCTTAATTACAGCAATGTCAGTAGCCGGATCCGTGCCAATCACTTCCGCATGATACGGCTTTTTGTTGATAACGACTTCAATTTCATCCGCCTCCTTAACCACATGATAGTTGGTTAACACATAACCATCCGAAGAAACGATAACCCCGGAGCCAAGCCCGTGTTGCTTGTACTCTCGACCATTTTCCGGCTGCTTAAAAAACCTCTTGAAAAATTCATCTTTATGAAAAAAATTCGAAAGAGGATCTTTCACTTTAATTACTTTTTCACTCGTTATCGAGACGACGGCGGGGGTCACTTTCTTAGCAATTGCAACAAATGCCCGGCTGGTCCCCTCAATATCCGACGGTGAAGTAGCCGTAGGTACGGTAGTGTTGACCTTTACTTGCTTCGATTCATGCCCGGCAAAACCATTTTGAGTTAAGCTAAAATTAGAAGCAACAACCAGCCCAACAATAACACCGACTAGCACTGAAAAAACAATAATACTATATTTTTTATAGTTCCGAGTCATTTCACAAGGTCTCCGTTGTTCATTTCAAATCCGTCAAAACACAATTGTTGTTATCAAACGGGCTCGCATTGAATAAGTTCCAGCATGAAAACCTGCTACTCCTTTTTGAGCTTAATCTTGACATACTGATCGCCCCGTCTCTCCTTATCCTTTACACCAAGTTCTTTTAGCCGAAAAGTTTTTCCTTGTCGGGTTTCGGGTGGTATCGTTAGCTCAACTGTGTTGCCGTGTATTGTCTTCACTCTAACCGTTGTTCCCTCGTGCGCCATGCGCCGATCCAATGGAATTTCACAGTAGATATCAAGACCTTTCAACTTAAAAAATCGATGCTCTAACAACTTTACGGTGACAATCAGGTCGCCGGGCGGAAATCCGTTCATGCTAATCCGGCCCTGGCCAGCCAAGCGTAGTTTCTTGCCACTTTCCGTACCTGCGGATATGTTTAGCGAAAACCCCTTACCATGTTTTGGGGGAACACGGAAGTTTACTTTTCCACCCAAAGCCGCTGTTTCAAAGGGAACTTCCAAGGTGACTTGAATATCGTTTGGACTAATGTTTCCGTTATTGAAATTGCGTGAATTGGGTTGTTTGTCAAATATATGGGCAAACAAATCTCCGAGACCACCAAACCCGAACAGCTCATCGCCGTCAAAATCACCAGGTCGCTGTTTACGACGCCGTGCTTTTGGCGATACGCCCCAAATATCGTTAAAATCAAATCCGGATTGAGGATAGCCACCCGGCTGACCACCAAAACCAAACCTGCGCATCTGGTCATACCGCTTCCTTTTACCATCATCACTTAACACATTGTAGGCTTCAGAGATCTCCTTAAAACGAATTTCCGCCTGTTTGTCACCCGGATGTGCATCGGGGTGACATTTTTTGGCGAGCCGACGATAAACGCGCTTTATGGCCGTCGCATCAGCTTTTTCGTCAACTCCTAAAACCTGATAGTAATCCTTCTTTACCATTTCGAAGCATATGCCAGATATGACAAGTCGTTACAGTTGTCTGCTAATATTGCAGATTATCAAAAGCCAAAAGATAGATGCAATTTGTATGCCAGTCATTTTGGCATACAAAAAACCATCGTTCACACAAAAAAAAATTAGCAAAACTTATTCGGGTAATATTAAAGGATGTTTCGGTAGGAACAAGATCATGCTGCGAAGCAGGCAAACAAAAGACACTCAGTCTTTGCTTTTCACACAAAAAATTCCACGAAAACGCTTGAGCGTGCTTTGGTAGAAAGCATCCCCCTGACGAGGAAATACAAGCAGAAAAGCAAGAAATATGAAGGCTAACCCAGGCAAGATTGGTACGACAATTCCGAGCATTCCCAAAGCGACCAAAAGTGGCACAGTTGTCCGTTTGCCTTGTTGGTATTCCCTGATCTCTTCAATTAGTTTCTTCTTCCTCATCAGAATCACTTTTATTTATGTTTTTAATCATGGTTAACCGATTTCCATGTTTTGGATCTGGCCGATAGTCCACCTGGTCCATGGAACGCATTATTATGTACAACCCAAACCCGCCGGTTTGTCTGCCATCCATTGCCGAAACAACATCATATTGTTTATCTGAAAAGCCGGTAAAGCCAACGCCATAATCCTGAATCACAATTTTAAACATCTCAGCATTGTACTCAATCCACACGTCTATCCAGTTATCCGGGTTAGAATGGTATGCGTGTTCAACGACATTCAAACATGCCTCATAGACTGCAATTCGCATCTTACCAATAACTTTGTGAGCCAAGTTGGCCCTTGTAGCGTACTCAATCACAAAATCACAAATTTCGTATAGGTTTTTGGCAAGGCTTTTCACGCGAAGGTGATTTCGTTCACCTTTCCTATGCTCAACTTCGGGCTGAACAGGTGTGGATTTTATTTCGGGAGCCGGGTCAACCGCTTCCTCGTTTACCCGGTTTTCCAGTTTTGCGATGATTGGATCTTCTGCAATATCCGCGGCAGGCAGCACTCCAGAATTGGCTTGCTGAGCGGGTGATTTCTCATCCGGCGTTTTTTCAATAACGGCTTTTTTCCCAGTAGCGGTTTCGCACAAGAAAGAATCCAGGGCAGCAGATTCACTTCGCTCTATAGACAGGTAATTCCTTGGCGAAAAAGTCCCAACATGGCTTTTTGTCGTATTTGAAAGGTTCACAATCTTCACGTCACCATTCAACCTTCTGACACGTGATGTCATTTCAATCAATAGTGCTATGAGTGAAGAAGAAGGGAGCTCCATGCCCTCCAGATCCACAACAAAATTGATTTCTCCCTGTTGCAAGCATGCTTCAAAGGTATCGCAGAGCACATCTTTTATAAATTCAGAATCCTTAATACCGGCCAAAGGAATTCTGATAACACCTTCGTGCCCATCAATACACTCATAGGCAATTTTGGGGGAACTCATATTGTTTTTTGTCAGACCTCAGATGTCTTGCCGGACTGCGTCACAGCAGCTTCCTCTGTCAGCACCCGCTTTAGAATCTTACCAATACTACTTTTCGGCAATGAGTCACGAAACTCAACATATTTTGGCACTTTGAATGGGGCCAGTTTATCACGGCAAAAAGCGATAATGGCATCCGCTGTTATTTCTGCTTCAGTCTTTAGGACAACAAAGGCCTTGACCGTTTCTCCACGATATTCATCGGCCACCCCAATCACGGCTACCTCAACGATCAGTGGGTGCTGATAAAGCACCTCCTCAATTTCCCGAGGATAAATATTAAAACCTCCTGCTATAATCATATCTTTTTGGCGGTCAACGATATAAAAATAACCATCCGCATCCATTTTTGCAACATCGCCGGTATAGAGCCAACCGTCCTGAAGGACTGCCTTTGTCTCCTCCTCCATTTCCCAATAGCCACTCATAACTTGCGGCCCCCTGATGGCCAGCTCTCCAACTTCCCCAATCGGCAAAGACTGCCTTGTTTTTGAATCCACAATTTTGGCTTCAGTGCTGGGGAGCGGCAGGCCAATAGCACCCTCCTTGCGTTTCCCAGCAATAGGGTTTGCATGCGTTACAGGCGAAGCCTCTGACAAACCATATCCCTCTACCAGGCGACCACCCGTGGTTTTCTCAAATTGTTGTGAAACCTCAATCGGCAAGGCTGCCCCCCCGCTTACGCATCCTTTAATTGAAGACAGTTTATACTTTCCAACATCCGGGAAATTATTGATGGCAACAAACAAGGTGGGGACGCCGGGGAATAGTGTCACACGCTCACTCTCAATTGCTTTTAGAATGGCTTTAATATCCCTCGGATTAGGCACCAATACCATCTTGCACCGCAACAAGATTGACTTATGCAGACAAGTCGTTAGACCGTAGCTATGAAAAAACGGCAATGCAGAAAGAAATGCCTCACGCTCTTCTTCAAGGTCACAGTACCATGCTCTTAGTTGCAAAACGTTTGCCACCAAATTTCTGTGAGTCAGCACTGCCCCTTTTGATATGCCGGTGGTTCCTCCGGTGTAAAGAAATATGGCTGTATCTATTGAATTCACTTCAACTTCGGGCAAGTCAACCTGAAACTTCTCATTTAGAAGGTCATGATAAAAATGAATACCCGGACCGTGCTCAACAGAGACCCAGGTACCATCTTTCCTCGCCTTTAATGGATACAGCATCTTCAGAGGAAAGGGAAGGTACTCATTGGCGCGAGCAATAATAATGTCACGCACACTGGTCGCAGACTTAATACGTGCCACCCTCGGATAGAAGGTGTCAAGAGTAATTATTGTTTGTGCGCCACTGTTGTTCAACTGGCTTTCTAACTCCCGCTCAACATACAGCGGATTCGTAGGCACCACAATTGCACCAAGCTTGAGAATGGCAAAGTGGGCAACAACATACTGCGGAATATTGGGCAGCATAATGGCCACTCGAGCACCTTTTGTTACACCCAGGCGACTTAAGGCAATAGCAAATTGACGCACGTACCGACCAAGCGTCAAATAACTAATCTCCTTACCAAAATATGAGATTACAGTCCCGCCGGGATTCTCTTTAACGGCATCGTCCAAAAGCTTGAATATGGGAATTTCAGGAATCTCAATTGTGGGCGGCACGTCGGTTTCATAAAACTCAATCCAAGGTCTCTCCATCGGCCTCTCTATTATGAAATGTAAATCACGCGTAAACAAAAACACCCATCGCTAAAGGATGGGCGTTTTCTACAAATTGATTTTATAGCCTACTTTCCACCGTATTTATCACGGTTAACAATCAAGTCAATCTCATACTCCGCTGTTGTCCGCCAAGTTCTGTTTTTCTTGGCAACATTAAAATAAGCGATGGCCTGGTCTAGTGCTCCAAGCTCTTTACTCGCCTTACCCGCTTCATAAGCTGCCGGCGCGTAATCTTTCTTTTGTTTCAACGCCTCTTCAGCCTCAACGCGCGCCAGGGTGTGATTACCTTGTTTGTTGTAAACTACTGCTTTACGCCAATGCGGCAAGTGCCACTTTTTTCTCTTTGTGACCTCAAGGGCTTTATCAAGAGTCAATAATGCATCACCGAGACGCCCAAGCTCTGTCAGACTCACGCCGAGGCTGTAATGCGCAAGATCATATTCTCCATCAAGCTGAGTTGCTTTGGTTAGATTTTGTGCGGCCTTGGTGTAATCCTTCTTATAGTTTAGATAAACCGCTCCTAATTCATAATAGGCTTTTGCTGCACCGGGGTTATTCTGTATTGCTGAATCATAATTCTGAATAGCCTTGTCCTCCTGCCCCATCTTAACATAAAGCTTCCCTAAAGCCACGTAAGAATTAACATAACTAGGATTTTGACCAATCGCCCCTTGATGAGCTTTAGCCGCTTCCTTGTACTTACGTAATTTTTTTAGAGACAATCCCTTACCGTAATGAGCTTTGTAAAAGGTTGAGTCCAAAGAAATAGCCCGATCATAATTCGTGACTGCTTCCTGATAGCTGCCAAGCTTATATGCATTGTTGCCTGCATTGTATGCCTTTTTCACTGCATTAATTTTTTTCATAGCCTCCACATCAGCCATCAACTTGGCAGTTACACCCTTAATCTCTGCCTCAACCTTGTTGCGCTGATTCATCAAGTCTTCATATTCCTGCGGACTTGGGCTGTCAGCCAATTGCTTGTCTATGTCCCGAATTTTTTGAATTAGCACTTGCTTTTGCTGGTTAAGATCCTGGCCTGCCACAGACCCAACCACAAACAGTGTCAAAAGCCCCAAAACAATAAGATAGTGAGACCTACTTAGAAACCGCATAAAACACCCTCCTTACTTAAAGAAAACAACCGAAAAAACAAACCGTCCAACCATAATGTTTATAATGAATCAATGACAAACAGTTTCATAGATACTAAAAATAAGTCAAGTCCAGATTTATGTGTAAATTCCATCCTAAGAATTATTTTTTCAATCAGGCTCTCAAAAGCTAAGAAGAGTTTGATTGAAAAAATAATTTTTCAAGTTATTCGTCAAATATGATATATCTTTTTGCCGTTAACC
>JAJDAG010000029.1 GCA_029262005.1 Candidatus Zhuqueibacterota bacterium
GTCGCACTTCATATGTCTGGAATGATGAAGAGGATTGTAGAGGACGCAAAGTCTGGCATAATGCCGGTGATCGCTTAATTCGCAGCGAACGACATTTCTGGGCGACAATCAATTATATCCACAACAATCCAGTGCATCACAACTATGTGAAGAAATGGACGGACTGGCCTTATACCAGCGCTCACGAGTTTCTCGAGGCAATGGGTAAAGATAAGACGGCAGAAATCTTTCGAAAATATCCGCCGCTTGATTATGGCAAAGGCTGGGATGATTCAGACAGGTAGTACGTAGTGCACGCTTCAGCGTGCCCCTGCACCGATGGTTGAAACCAGCACAGTATTTTCTTTTCAACCGTGGTCATGGTGTTACTGAGATTTGTGGATTTAACGAAACGGCACGCTGAAGCGTGCACTACGTACTTTTTATTTTGGTAACATAAATCAAAGGAAACGAATATGCGATACCATAACATTGTCGGCTTCTTGCTGCTCGTCTTTGCTGTTCTTACGTCTATTGTTGCTTTTGCCGGTGACCAACCCAAAATCATGCTGGTGCTTGATGCATCGGGCAGCATGTGGGGCCAAATTGAAGGCAAGGCCAAGATCGAGATTGCGCGCGAAGTCATCGCTGACCTGCTTCGTGATTGGGATACGAATGTTCAGCTTGGCCTCACGGCTTACGGTCATCGCCGCAAAGGGGATTGCAATGACATCGAAATACTCATTCCAGTCGGTGCGGCCGGACCGGAGGAGATTATCCAAACGATCAATTCAATCAATCCCAAAGGCAAGACGCCGATGAGTGAAGCTGTTCGGCGCACAGCCACAGCGCTTGGTTACACGAACACGCGAGCCAGTGTTGTCCTCATCAGCGATGGCGTTGAAACCTGTAATGCCGATCCATGTGAAGTCGGAGCGGAGTTGGCAATGGGTGGTTTTGACTTCACCGCGCATGTCATTGGTTTTGATGTAAAAGAAGTGGACCAGGTCGGGTTGCGCTGCCTGGCAGAAAACACCGGGGGGCTGTTTCTAACCGCAAACGATGCCCAAGAACTAAAGCGCGCTGTTTTTCAGACCGTAGAAAAATCCAAAGAAGCGCCTGCTGAAATTGTAGAGGAGCCGGGAGAAGCTTCCCTGCAAGCCCCTGGCCAGATACCGGCGGGCGCGCGATTTGACGTCCAGTGGCAAGGGCCCAATAGCCGAAACGATTATATCACCATAGTACAAAAAGGTGCACCGGATCGGGAGTATGCGAACTATTTTTATACTGCACGCGCCAATCCCGGCAATCTACTCGTTTCCGAAAAGCCGGGCCTGTATGAGGTACGCTATGTTTTCGGACATACAAAAGCCGTTCTGGCGAGATTGGAAGTAGAAGTGACAGCGGTCACGGCCCGTGTTTCCGCACCAACCGAAGTTAAGGTTGGCAAAAAGTTCGAGGTCGCCTGGGAAGGTCCTGCCAATGAGAGCGATTACATCACAATTGTGCCCGAAGGCGCGGCTGAGAGAAAATACATGAGTTATGCCTACACTGCAAAGGGCAGCCCGGCTTCCATTCAGGCGCCTGCCGAGCCCGGTAGTTATGAAGTACGCTACGTTATGTCACAATCGAGGCGTGTGCTGGCCAGTACGGCTGTTACCATTTTACCGGTAAGCGCCAGCCTCACAGCGCCGGATGCAGTTCCAGCCGGCAGTGATTTCAAAGTTGATTGGAAAGGGCCTGATAACCAGGGTGATTACATAACCATTGTTGCGGCGGGTGCAAAAGCGCGGGCTTATTTGAGTTATGCTTACACCACCAAAGGCAGCCCGGCAGCGCTTCGTGCTCCGGACGCGTCCGGAGCTTATGAGCTGCGCTACATCCTGGCACAATCCAACGCGGTTCTTGCATCGAAGAACATCACCATCAGTGGGGTAACTGCCACGCTGGATGTGCCCGCTACCGCAGTGGCCGGCGCGAAAATTACAATCAAATGGAACGGTCCCAACAATCGCGGTGATTTTATTTCTATTGCCAGAGCAGGTTCAAAAGACCGGGACTATGTGACCTATGTTTCTACCGTGAGAGGTAACCCGGCATCGATTAAGCTACCGAAAGAGCCGGGCAAGTATGAGGTGCGGTACGTTAATGGTCATTCCAGGTCAGTTCTTATGCGGACGGCCATCACTTTGAAATGAAATTTCCGATGGTTTGGCAACTCTGAATTCGGTCGTTTGCAGTGAAGATTGAAGCGGTGGACAGGGTTGCCATCCACCGCCGGGCAAATTACTTTTGTTGCTCGAAAGCGCGGATGGCTTGCGCCAGTATTTCGTGTGCTTTTGAAACTTCAGCAAAACCCTGTGATGCCATTTCACCGGGGCCTTTGTAATTCACAAACCAGGTCTCTACAATTGAAGTCACTCCCGGAAACATCTCGTTTAGTTGAGCGATATTTTGTGCCGCATCCAGGGGTGTGCCGGCAATGACTGCCAGCAGCTTATCATCCTGCTCACCACCGTCTAAAAGCTGCAACACACCAACTAACCTGGCTTTCACCACCGAAGCCCTCGGAACCGCTGCGCCGAGCAGGATAACGTCCAGCGGGTCGCCGTCGCCGCCGGACGCTGCCGGCAACAAAGTACGCGGCACCATACCGTAATTACCTGGATAACTCAGATATTTCACGATGCGCGGCTGGTTGTTTTTGAACTCCCATTCGAGCTTGCCTTCGGGCTTGGTCACTTCCCACTTGGCTGTGGTGCCGGCCGGAATTTCTACAACCACATTGATGGTGCTGTCCGCGTTCATCGGTGCATACCCGCTTAAAAAGCTTGTTTCCCCAACCAAAGTGTATTCATCGATTTGTTTGACGTTTGCAGACGAATGACCTGTGGATGTTTTTTCCATGACTTTACAACTGAGCAGGCTGACGACTAAAGCAAGGTAGAAAAATGCATAGATGTGTTTATTCATTGTCGAGCTCCTCGATTAAAATCCTTTTTAGAGAATTCTGTCATTGTTGTTATCAATTTACTTGAAGTTATAACCGGGTGCTGAAAAATCTACAAAAATAATGATATGAAAGCAGTGTTACAGTTATATTAACGCCGTGCAAAGGTTTGGTTAAGTCACGCAGGTTGCTCTCCTCTTTTTGCAGACAACAGTTCACATAGTGAGCAAAATCGATGCTTGCACGTGGCACACGATGGCTCTGCCGGACCACCCGTCGAAAACTTTTCTTGTATTTAGATCTACTTTTTGTATATTTTGACATATTAAAGTGGTTGATTTGAATCCCCTGCTAAACGCTACCATGCATTTCACTGATGAATATAAGAAAAAACCTAAGCATGAACTATTCGCTTGTTTATGCTCTGAAAAAGAGATCATAAAGATAATTCTTTGAAGTTCTTTCCTTCTCATCGAGCAATCCAGTGTGGAATAAGTAGTTTGACATAGCAGCCCACACATATTGCCTTGTATTTGCATTCAGTGGGATTGAAACCGCCCACCTCGTGACCCATCTGCATTAAGTTCAGTGAGCCAAATTGTATTAAGATAAGGGAGGATTAATTGAATAGCCAGGGACTGAGCCAATCATCGCAATTTAAAGCAACAGATAATACAATCCCACTTCTCATCCTTGCTGGTTTGTATCTGTTGCTGCAATTAATTGTAAACGGTGTCCTGGATGGCTACGGGATTTTTCGGGACGAATTCTACTACCTGGTCAACGCGGAACGGCTAGCCTGGGGTTATGTTGACCATCCGCCCCTGGCACCATTGCTACTGGCGGGAGTACGAGCGACGCTGGGTGACTCGAAGCTCGCCCTCCGACTGCTGCCCGCGATGGCAGGTGCAGGAACTGTCTTTTTAACCGGCCTCACAGTTCGACAAATGGGCGGGCAACGGACAAGTCAAATCATTGCTGCACTGGCTGTGGTAGCTGTTCCAGTTTACGGAGTACTGTTTGGTTTCTATTCGATGAATGCTTTTGAGGTTCTTCTCTGGGCAGGTGCGGTTTATGCCGTGACTGTTCTCTTGAGAAAAGAGCAGCCCCGGCTCTGGTTACTTCTGGGCATATTGGCCGGGATTGGTCTGCAGAACAAGCATACTTTTGTGCTTTTCGTTGGTGGGCTGGTATTGGGATTGCTTTTGCACAGACGGTGCGCCTTTCGCAGTCGTTGGCTCTGGCTGGGCGGATTGTCCGCCGTGCTTATTTTTCTACCCAATCTCATCTGGCAAACACAGCAGGGCTGGCCAACGCTTGAGTTTTATGCCGGGGCTTCCGGGAAAAACGTTTCTACCGGGCCGATAAAGATATTCCTGGACCAGTTGCTGACTATGAACCCGGCTCTCGTGGTTGTCTGGCTGCCGGGGCTGATTTGGCTGTTACGTTCCCCACGCTTCCGGCCAATGGCCTGGAGTTTTCTGTTGCCACTGCTGTTACTAATGCTAGCCGGTTCCAGCCGCCCTGACCGGTTGGCAGCGGCTTACATTCCTCTCTTTGCCGCAGGTGCCGTTAGTATAGAACAGTTTGCCCGGCGGCAAGCCTGGCGCTGGCTGCCGGCTGCTGTGGGAGCGAATGTTTTGGTTGGCGCAGTGATCGTCGCGCCATTAGGCCTGCCGCTCTTACCACCAAAGACAACAGCTCGCTATGCTGAAGCATTTGGCCTTGGCTCTTTTGAAGCAGGCGTCACTGCAGAGTTGCCGCAGTACTTTGCTGATCGGTTTGGTTGGCAGGAACTGACTGCGACAATAGCCCAAGTCTATCGTGAGCTGCCGGCCGAGGAGCAGGACCAAGCGGCTATTTTTACCAGCAATTATGGTGAGGCTGGCGCTATCCATTTCTTCGGACGCGGTTATGGTTTGCCAGAGCCGATTAGCGGGCATAATAACTACTGGCTTTGGGGGCCAGGCCCCTGGTCCGGGGAGGTCTTAATTACTGTCAATATTTCCCGGGAACGGCTGACCCCATTCTACACATCAGTCGAACTGGTTGCATCAACCGCCTGTGAGTTTTGTGTAGATTACGAGAACAACGCGCCGATTATTGTAGCCCGGGGATTAAAAGTGCCGCTGGCAAAGATGTGGCCTGTAGTAAAAAATTACAAATAGAGCGTCGGGTACCCGTGACATGAACAACTAAAGACTTGGGTGGCCCGTACTAACTGCAAGTCGTGAATAAGCTGCAAGCGTGCCTGACCAGACAAATTCACTTAAGCGCGAAAATTCAAGCTTTGTGGAGATTGGAGACTTTGTGCATCTCCGAAGTCTTGCTTTAAGCGTGCGCCTGAATTGCCTGCCGGTGGGCTCGAAAGGGGAAAAAATAGCCGAAGAAACCACTGCGAACTCTGATGCAAGCCCATTGAAGAGAGTAACACAATCTACCAACAAACTTATAACTGAGAAAGGAAAGTGTACCATGACATCTGTAATCGACCTTATCCGCGACCAAGACCCGGCGCAACGCCAGCAGTTTATTATCGATGTCTTTGACAACGCCTTTGGTGACATGATGCGGGCCGATCCGGAGGCCTGGCGCGGCAAGTTTCGCAAGATGGCTGCCACGCCCTTTGCCTTCTACCGTGGCAGCGCGGTGCTCTTCTATGCCGACCTGCTCCGCGATGACGAGCCGTTCGCCAACGAGAAGACCAGTTGCGTCTGGATCCAGGGCGACCTTCATGCTGAGAACTTCGGTACCTACATGAACAGCCAGGGCATTCTGGTCTTCGATGTCAACGACTTCGACGAAGCCTATGTCGGCCCGTTCACCTGGGACCTCAAGCGTCTGGTCGCCAGCCTCGCGCTGATGGGTTACCAGAAGGCCTTGAGCGATGACGAGATCCGGCAGATGATCGTCCGGGTGGCGAGCAGTTACAGCGCCCAGGTGACCCGCTTTGCCGCTAGCGAGCAGACCCAGGACTTCGCGCTCACCATGGCGAACACCAAAGGCAAACTGCTCGACGTGCTCCGCGAGGCCCGACTGCTAACCCGCATTGGCATGCTGGAACGCTTCACGACCATCCAGGATTATGAGCGTCACTTCACGGTCACCAAGAAGGCACTTTCGATAGACGACGCCACCCGCACCAGGGTTCTGGCCGCCTTTGAGGAATACGTACGGACCATCCCGCTCAACAAGCGCCGCGACCCGACGAGTTATCGTATCAAAGACATCGTGGTCCGGCGGGGCATGGGTATCGGCAGTGCCGGCCTCCCCTCGTACAGTATTCTTCTAGAAGGCCCCACCGAGGCTCTGGAAAACGACATTCTGATCTACATGAAGCAGGCTCAGGCCGCGGCCCCCGGTCGCGTGCTCGACGATCCCCGGACCAAAAAATACTTCCTGCACGACGGCCACCGCTCGGTCATCTCCCAGCGCGCCCTGCAAGCCTACGCCGATCCCTGGCTGGGCTACACAACCCTCGACGGCGTGGGCCAACTAGTGGCTGAGGTGGGGCCTAATACGAGCGATCTGGAATGGGACGAAATTAATGAGATGAAAGATATTCTCCAGGTGTTGGGCTACCTGGGCCAGGCAGTCGCCAAGATCCACTGCGTTTCGGATGAAGACAGTGATCAGACACTGGTCCCCTTTTCCACCGACCAGGCGATTCAGGAAGTTTTGGCGAACCGCGAGGATGAGTTTATACAGACGATGAGCGCCTTCGGCGAGGGTTACGGTGATATCGTGCGAGACGATTACCGCCTGTTCATCGACGCCTTCCGCAACCATCGGTTCCCCGGCCTGTAGCGATCGAAACGAAAGAATATGGCTTGTATGGGATACCTCGAGAGTTTCGTCGTGTGTATATCTTATCAGCATAGAAACGAACCGCTCTACGCTTACAAAAAAAGCGCCTCTCTTGAAACAGTGTCATATGACCACAAGAGACTCTGAGTAATGAATTTTGTAAGGCATATAAGCAACTGTCAATCGAGCGCCTGATTCGCGTAATTAGGCTGCCACCAAAACCCATCATCAACTAAAAATGGAGAAATCATGAACGTTTCAGGACAGTTTGAAGTAAACCTAAAGCCACTCGAGTTTTATACCAAGGGCAGCGATGGCATTAATTTGGGTCGAATGTCTATTGACAAGACGTTTAGCGGAGATCTGGCCGCCACAAGTAAGGGAGAAATGCTGAGCGCCTTGACTGCAGTAAAAGGTTCAGCCGGTTATGTCGCGATGGAGCAAGTCAACGGAAATTTGGCCGGAAAAAGAGGCAGCTTTGTTCTGCAACATTTTGGCACAATGGCACATGGCCAGGATCGCCTCATACTTGAAGTGGTACCTGATTCTGGAGCAGGTCAGTTGGCTGGGTTGTCTGGAAAAATGGCCATTAAAATTGAAGGCGGCAAGCATTTTTACGATTTTGAATATGAGTTGGCATAATAGTATTTGTCGGCAACTGATTCCTTTGAGCAAATTTCCTGACAAGAAAGCGGAGGACGCAGAGTTAAAGATACTTCAATTTAAAACACATTTAGCTTAACGATTATAGGATGTTTACTTGCCTGATTTTTTACTCTCTGCGAACTCAGCGTTCTCTGCGGTTTATAAAAAATTTAAATTAGCAAAAATCTGTGTTTCGTCTATGGAAATTCGTGGGGAATACCTATCTTGACGCCTGATTGATAACATCCGTACCCACACAGACCAACATAGAACCAAAAAATAATTCCTTTGATGATAGAGATTCAAACAAAACGTCTTTTATTGAGGCAGTGGCGCCAAGAAGATTTACCGATTTTTGCGAGGCTAAACAAAGATCCAGTGGTTATGGCCTATTATCCAAGTATTCTGAGCACGGAAGAAAGTAATGTCCTGGCCGAAAAATTAGTAAATCTAATTTCAGAAAGAGGTTGGGGGTTCTGGGCCGTTGAGTCGGTTCGTCACAAATCTTTTGTTGGTTTCGTTGGACTCAATGAACCAACCTACGAGTTATCCGTTACGCCTTGTGTTGAAATTGGTTGGCGGTTGTCAAAAGAATATTGGGGAAAGGGGTATGCCACCGAGGCGGCAAAAGCATCTCTGAATATTGCCTTTCGAAGACTTCATTTAAAGGAAGTATATTCATTCACTTCAGTTTTAAATCAGAAGTCCCGGGCAGTTATGGAGCGTTTGAATATGGTGAATACAAAGTCAAATTTCACGCATCCGAGAATTCCACAAAACAGCCCACTTCGAGAGCATGTTCTGTACAAAATAGATAAACAGAGATGGGAAAAAGTCACGCACAGCAACAGCACTCACTCAGGTAAAATTATTCGTGAAGCCGATAGGTGCAGCTAAACAAACGTTGAACGGAGCTTAGGAATCAGTAGGGCAGCAGCAGAGGTGCAATCCCCTGCTAAATATAAGGATGGCCGCAAAACTTCCTCAATCCCCGCAAAATGGATAGGCGACTATCCAATCAACTGCATACCACCATATTGACATCAGAAATACCACTTCTTGCAAAGAATTTATCCTGAGAAATCTCTCACCGCCTTGGGTTATTCGCCAACGAGGCGCTGCAGCTATTTCCAGTAAAGTCCCACTTCGACTAAGATATTCAAAAGATATAAAGGCCATTCATGTTCTTCGCTACGAAGCCGGCTCAGTAACTACTGCTTTGAAATCGATTCTTAATTAATGTATAACATATTGTACATATAGTAAAAAATACTTGACAATACTTGATTAAATCCTTATAAATAGTACAGCAAACTTAACATAAAGTAAACTATACCTTACGAAGGAGGTCAATCATGAAACTGGGTAACAACCTGAGACGATGTCGTTTTGACAAGACTGAAACGTCTCAACAAGTGTTAGCCGAGGCGATCGGCGTGACCAGACAGACAATCCTTTCAATTGAAAAAAGTAAATTTGTTCCATCCACTTTACTCGCACTGAAAATCGCAAAATTCTTTAACAAACCTGTTGATGATATCTTTTTCATCATAGAGGATGAAAATCAAAGTCTTTAGCAAATAAATCTGACAAAATCTAACAGACTATAGGAGTTTAAAATGAATATCAAATTATTTCTTGCTGCCACTCTTGTTTTACTGGCCTTACTCTACTGGATTTTACCCAGAACCAAACTCTCGCGAAAGTTTAAAATGAATATCGGATTATTTTACATCATGAATGTAATCGGCATCGTTTGCGGGACGTTGGGCATCATTGTATCTTTTGTCTGGCCGGACTTGGTCTTAGAAAGACATTACTTTGAACTAATCCTTCTTCCCATTTTGTTTGCCTATGTTTATACTGCAATCATCAAAAAAGTAGGAGATGCCAAAGAGCTCTACGATGAGAAACAGAATCTAAATATGACGCAAGCGGCTGCCGTCACCTGGCCGATGTCAATCCTATTTGTGTTTTTGCTATACGCAATGTACCAGGAAGGAATCTTAACAGGGTTGATCTTTTTCCCGATCTTCTTATATTTTTCTTTCACTTTTTACTCAGTAAGTACTTTATATTTTTTCAAAAAGAATTGAGCATTGTGGTTGGGAAAACTCCGGCTTCTTTTCGTAGTGCATAATCGGGAAGGGGGCAGTCTCTCGGCTTCTCCCCTCCCGCACCATCTCGCCTGCAAGGGGCTATCTTAAAACTCAAACCAGAGTTCTCTGGAAAGTGGCGCGCTCCACATTTGACTCACAAGCGATGTTCCCCGGTTTTTGTATTGTGTTTTGAAACTATCGTTTCAAAAAATTGAGCTCTTCGAACTTATTTGACGAGCTTTAAATTTTTCCGTAGGAACGGAAGTCACAACCGCGATTACAGCCGTTTATTATGCACTTAGTTCCTTCTCCATGAACAAGCTCAACGGGTCTGGTTTATATTGCCCAAAGGGACTACATTCAACGTATCCCATATTTCTATATAAACCGATTGCTTCCGGCTGTTGAATGCCCGTTTCTAATCTTGATACACTAACACCTTTCTCTACTAAATGGTTTTCAAGCGCATTCATAATTAGCTTTGACACACCTTTCCCGCGATGTTCAGGCAGTACGAATATACTTTTTATCTCCCCATATACTCGCTCATGCGACAGAATCTTAACCGCGCCAATTCCTACTAAAATTTCTTGCTCGAAAGCACCGACAAAGTGTACGTGCGGTTTGGACAATTCTACTTCATCGTCCAAATGATTGCTTTCACTTGGATACAGGCCGGCTGCATAGTCGGCCGCTTGCTTTAACAAGGCCGAAACATCATCCCGAGTTGGTGAAATTGAATCTACCTTCATTGCTTTCGTAGTGTATGGAACCCATAAACACTGTGCGCAGCCCACCCCCGGATTACCCGTAATTTCATTAGTACGCTCGCTGAAACTACTATTTTCAACACACTTTTTGTTTTCAAGGTTTGATTTCCCTCTGAGACTCCGGTGACTTTAAATTGACCATCTAAATTTTTCGCAGCAGTCCAGTTTAACAAAGATAACTAACAATGTCAAAAAAAAAGCTGAATTATTCGTGACACCTGGGGTGCTGCTCAAAAAGCACTTGCCATTGAATGATCACGTCATTACTTTGCGTGGAGCGGTCAGAACATCACGTTTTCTAACGAAAGGAGACATCGTATGCAACTGCAACGGGTACCCATGTTGAGCGTTGTATTGGTTATGTTTTTTATAGCGGCAATGACCGTCTATGGACAGGGTAAAAAGCAGACTTCGGCTGAGCGCTTATGGCAAAGTCCACCCAAAATAGAAAACCAGGAATTCGTGTTCGACTTAAACCGATCGAGTCAATTTGAATCAGTTGATTACCTCCAATTTACAAAAGAGGGCGTAGCTGCTGCCGGCGTCCGTGAAGTTGGCAGCCTGATCTCAAAAAATATCGAAGTCGGAATCAGAGCCCCGGAGCCATTTTTAGCAGTTGCAAGCATCTGGACCGGTGATGCCGCAAATGCTTCTGATATCAAGGTAAGTATTCGCAGCACCGTCAATGGTAAGAACTGGGGCGGTTGGCTTGACTTTGCTGAAGATGAGCATGGAAATCAACCTTCGGCTGAACATTTCAGCAACCTGCTTTTTCTTGATAAAAAGACAAAGTATTTTCAGTTTCGGATTGCCTTGACTAATTCAACGAAAAATATATCGTCGAACCTGAAAAAAATTCGCTTCATCTTGTCAAGTCCCGGCAGTACCCCTGAAAATATTTTGCAGAAAATCCAGCAAGAGAAAGAAGAACAAAGACGGCCAAAATCTCAAGGAAACCTGCCATATCCTAAACCGTCTGTAACAACGCGAACAGCCTGGGGATGTCCTGACGGCCAAAACTCTCCGCTCTGGACGCCGCAATACACCACGGTGACCCACCTGATTGTCCATCACACGGCAACATCCAATTCATCTGAAGATTGGCCTGCGATTGTAAGAAGTATCTGGAATTACCACACGAACTCAAAAGGTTGGGGAGATATCGGTTACAACTATCTCATCGATGCAAATGGCGTTATTTACGAAGGCCGCGCCGGCGGAAATAATGTAATCGGCGCTCATTTTAGCTGTGCAAATTCAAACACCATGGGTGTTGGCATGATTGGGACTTTCACATCCGTGAGCCCGGCTGCAAATGCGCTCTCCAATCTTGAAGAAATTCTTGCCTGGAAATCCGACGACAGCAGTATAAATCCCCTGACGACTGCCTGGCACAATCCAACTCAGCTCACATTGAATAACCTTTCGGGTCACCGTGATGCTAATCCGACTACCGCCCCAGGTGCTTGCCCATCTGGAACAGTCTGCCCCGGAAACAATTTATACGGACAGCTCCCAACAATCCGGACGATTGTCGATGACCTTGTTAATGGCAGTGGCCAGGCGTACGCCACTTTGCCATACAGCACCAGTTTTGAGGCCAGCTCACTCGATCAATATTGGTCAATTTTTAGCTCAACGGCAAATGGTAGAATCCGGGTTTGGGAACATGAATTTTCTCGTTCGGGTTCGCAAATGCTCGCCATGGATACGTATCCAACGGTCGGACTTAACAGGAATGAGGCTAAACTGCACCTGGACCTGTCTGGCTATTCAAACATTGATTTCAGTGTGTGGTGGGCAAAAAGAGATGATGATCACAGTCTTGATGCGATCTATTTTTCAAACGATGGTGGTATTAATTTTGTAAAAGTCTTTAATCTAACCGGGAATACTGAAGGTTGGGTTTTGATAAACCTGGATGTTGACCAGCTTGCGGCTGCAAAGGGTTTAACTCTAAGCAGCACCTTTGTCATCAAATTGCAACAATATGATAACGAGTGGTTGCCTTACGACGGCTTCGTGTTTGATGATCTCAGTGTGACAGGTTCAGGCCCAACCACGGTTGCCACAGTATCGGGGGAAACGAGGGCCTCCTTAACGGCTAATTATCCCAATCCATTTAATCCTGCAACCACCATTCGTTACCGAATTGCTCAAACCGGTCCGGTTGTTTTGCGAGTATACAACTTGCGCGGTCAGTTGGTGCGAACACTTATTGAAAAAGAACAAGCCGGCGGGACGCACTCAATTGCCTGGGATGGCAAAACCGACGCCGGCATGCAGGCGCCGTCCGGCAACTATTTCTATGAGGTTATAGCCGGCTCATTTCGACAGGTAAAAAGGATGATTTTGCTCAAATAGTGTAGCGAAGGGCGAGGCCATGGAAATCAATTAGTTCCATTTATCCCGAGTCCAAAGCGGGCAAAATCGGATGTTGATGATTCACCAATTGTTGTTGGAATGCAACGCTTTAGTCTTCGAGGCTGAATGGTTACAAACCAGCACCAATCTATTTACACGGTTTTAGTTTTTCAGAGCTTCGGCAAGAACCTGTTGTGCCACCTCCGGCACTACCGCCGCCACAGGTGCCGAAAGCGCCGTCCCCAAAACGGTTGGCGTGGCAATAGAAATCGCGTACAAAACCACTTCCGGCGTCTTCCCTAACAGATAAAGACAATCGAGCAGATCTTTAAGCCCGATATCGTGGGCACATAACGTGCGGGGATAATCGGATGAAAAACGGGGACGAAGGCGGCGCACCGTACCAGCCGGTGCGCCATCAATCGTAGCGTCGATAAGGATAAGCCGTTCGGGTTTCTGAATGAGATCCAGAAGGTGAAAACCACCGGTACCACCATCCACGCAATCGACATCCGCGGGAATTTTTTCGTTTGTAAGCTGCCGCACGACATGGACGCCCACGCCCTCATCGCCCATTAGCACGTTGCCGATGCCGAGAATGAGCAGGCGAGTGTCGCTATTTCGAGGCGTCTTCACGTTCAAACTTCCAACCACCGACCATAGAGGACGTGGTTCCACGTCCTTCCACGTAATCGTGGTAAGACACCAGGTAAACATGTACAATGATGAAAACCACAAAGAACCACATAGACATGTGGTGCCACTGCCGCACGGCAAAGTCCCCGCCCATGAGCGGCACAACCCAGACGAACAGTCGGGGCAGGAAAGATTCGCTCATGGAAGAGTACAAAGCAAAGCCTGTACACACCTGGAACAGGAAAACCAGAAACGACAGAAAATAAGTGACGCCCGCCAGCATATTGTGTCCGATGGAGACAATGCCGCGTGCTTTCGACTGCAGGACATCCACCTTCACCACTTCCAGAATTTCTTGAAAATGCGCTTTTTTGTACGGAATGAAATTACGCCAGCGTGCGTAAAGGTTGCCGACAAAACCCCAGTAAATACGGATCAGAAAATTGAAAAAGA
>JAJDAG010000030.1 GCA_029262005.1 Candidatus Zhuqueibacterota bacterium
TGAGGGTGGGCAAAGTGCATTTAACATCGGATAAACCTGGCTCAAGGACGGGCAGAACCCAGTTTCGGGAAGCATAAACCCAGTTTCGGGAAGCATAAACCTCGTTGCAGGAGGCGTAAACCCTGTTTCAGGAAGAGTAAACCTCGTTGCAGGAGACGTAAACCCTGTTTCAGGAAGCGTAAACCTCGTATCAGGAGGCATAAACCCTGTTTCAGGAAGCGTAAACCTCGTATCAGGAGGCATAAACCCTATTTCAGGAGGCGTAAACCTGGCGACATGAAGAGCACAACGGGTCAAATGGTGTAGGCGTTCTATCACGGTCAGGCCACGGCCTGCACCAGGTGGATTTGATTCCCACACATTCCCGCAAAAAAAAACACCCGGCTACTTGTTCAGTGGCCGGGCGTTTTGCAATGTGGTAACTCTATTTTTTACGCGAGGGTTTAAGAATCTCGGTTTCGGGGTTGTTTAAACTCCAATTATACCAAAATGTATCGAAGCCACCTTCCAGCCGCTGCGGACAAGTGAGAGCATCACCTGAAAATGACTCTGCTTTGACATCAAAAACACACTTTGATTCGGTGTGAACCCATTGGCCATTTGTTTGTTTAAATTCAATTTTTGCAGTCTTGTAAGCCAAAGTTGAATAAAACATTTGTGACCCTTTTGGCCGGTACAAAAACACCTGACTCTGGCCAACCGAAAAAACCTGCCCACTTTCAATGGCTGAGTGGGGCACAGCGTAATTTTTGCCGGCCAGATGAAAAGCAAAAATCGGTTCTTTGGTTTTCAGGCGGGCGTCTTTGGCTTTGGAGCCGCGGAAGCCTTCATCAGAATTAAAGTAGCTGCCGTATGGGTTCTGCCCGTCCTCCTGGCCTGCAACAGAAAGTACCAGCGTTTCGGGGTGCTCGGCCTTCCACTTGCGCCATTGCATTTTCTTGCCAACCGGCAGCTCAACCAATTGGGTGCCTTTAAACTCTCCGGCAATTGATTCACCGCTCATGATGGCCCAGTAAGAATCCGTCTCAAAATCCTGCATCACCAGCGAGCTGTTAATCAAACCGCCTGAAGCTTCAAAATTAAGTGTTTTGCCACTGTATTCGCGGTCGTACACGACGGCCGTATTTGCCAGTGGTCACCAAACCGCTGCGACTGGTTTCTTGCCGAACATATCGTTGACAATTTCGTGGCTGTTGAGCAGGTTCAAACTGTAAGCCTTGGCCTGGCCGTTCATTACAACGCCAAGCACCCAGGTGTCATCGGCAATTTCAGCTTTGTCTGCGCTTACGAATTCAGGTTGTGTGACGGCGCTGATCCGCCCTCTCGGCAGCAATTGTTGAAAATCCGATGGAAGATCTTTGTGCTGAGCGTGCACGGCGTTTCCCATAAGCATGAATAACAAAATCACCCATGTCGTTTTAATGCAATTTGCCATAAAGCCTCCTGTCAGGTAAAGTGTGCATATTGTGAGCTAATTTGTGCCGGTATGAGTCGTTTGTAAAGCGATATTTCAGCAGAAAATGAGCAGAATGGTCGCGGAAATCATCCGGCACAATCTTCTGTTGGTTTAACTACGAATCAGGCTGTTTCCGAGATTTTCCATTTCCCGGATGTTCGGACTCAATTTAAAAAACGAATATATTAAATGCAAAATTCCATTCTATTAAAACTTTACGGAAATATGTGTCGTCTAACAAATGAAACTCACAGAATTTTTAGTCTGGCGCAACCGAATGACCGACGCACAACTTATTGATAAATTTTTAAACGGGCATGTAAGTGCGTTTAATACCCTGGTTTGGCGGTGGGAAAAGAGCCTGTATAATTTTGTGCTCAGATATATGGGTGACCGCGAAGAAGCGAAAGATATTTGCCAAAAGTCATTTATCCGGGCCTATAAAAAACTCGGGCATTTGCAGGAACCGGAGAAGTTTTCAACCTGGCTTTACCAGATCGCAGTGAATATTTGTCGGGATGAGTTGAAGCGGCGGAAACGACGCACTTTGTTTTCACTGGATGCAATGCAGGCAAATGAGAACGGCGTAAACAGCGAAATCGCTGCGCTAAAGAGCGATGGCAAGTCAAATCCCGAAGCTGTTGCTGAGAACCGAAATGCCTTTGAGTTGATCCGGAAAGCGTTGCAGGAAATTCCCGAGGAGCAGCGCGTGGTCATTATTATGAAGGAATATCAAGGCCTCAAATTCACTGAAATTGCAGAAGTACTTGAAATTTCCGTGAACACAACTAAATCACGAATGTATTATGGGCTTAGCGCCTTGCGCAAGGTTTTCAATAAATGGGAAATCAGCGAGGAGATGTTGAATTATGAACTGTGATATTAGCAAAGAGTTGCTTGTCAGCTATTTCTACGATGAAATGGTTGATGAAGAAAAAACCGAATTTGAAAATCATTTGGCGCACTGTTCGACCTGCCAAAGTGAGCTTGAAATGCTTGGACAAACCACCGGCGCCCTCAAAGTCTGTCCGGATGAAGAGCCTCATTTAGATCTTCATTTTATTCAGGAACGTACAGGGATCTTGAGTGTGTTTAAGCCTAAGTTACCAACCGCAGTTTGGGCCCGTACAGCTTTTGGTCTCACAGCATCCGTTGCGGTTGTTTTACTGCTTCTGGCTTTGGTGAATTTCGAGGCCGGGTATTCCAATGGGGATTTCAGCATGCGTGTGAGTTTCTTGCCTCGACCAGACACAGTGGCGCAACAGACAGAGAACCGCTTCACTGAGCCGGTCTCCCGCCGGGAATTTGAGAACTGGAAAATGGACACATACCGGCTCATCGAGAATGTTGTCACCGATGTCGAATTCCGGCAGCGCAATGAAAATCAGGCAACGCTCACGCGTTTCGCCCGGGATGTGGAGGCGCAGCGGCGGCAGGACTTGCAGTTCCTGGGCAGAGGCTTCGAAACATTGCAGGTCAGCAGCGAAAACCGGTTCCGCGAGACCGATGCTATTTTAAATGAGTTAATCTTGCAGGCTCGTTCGACCAGAAATCCCCGGTCAAAGTTTTCGCCAAACCAGTAACAAAGGAAATCAATTTTCTAAACAGGAGCGTCATGTTATGAAATTTAAAATCAGAACTTTGTTCTCCATTGTGCTTGGGTTAATTTGCTTTGTTGCCGCAGAGAGCGCTATTGCGCAGGCAAAGGCAAAAATCAAACGGGAACGCATGCAACGTGATTTAAAAATTATGGAAAATGTTCTCGACGATATATTTACGCCATCTGACGGCCGGATTTTTTTTTCCGGTGGCAGCCGGGGGCTTTATTTCGATGACTACGGCCTTGTTTTTCAGGTCAGGCTTGCCGGTTTGGGCGAACAGTTGACAAAAACAATAAGAATTCAACAACGGATGGAGGCGGTTGAGAAAGCGCGAAAACGGGAAAAAAAGAACCGAGAGGACTTTGACGCTGATGAGGAGGATTCAATCTTCATATTTGAAAGTCATGGCACGAAAAAGGGGAAAGTTCAAAGCCCTAAGGAGCGACTTGAAAAAATAAAAACTCAAAGTGTGCAATTCATGGGTGATTATATCGATGGCGTTGGTCAGTTATTGCCCGACAACCGTATCACACTGCTGTTTGATTTTGCTCAAAAAAACCTGTTGCTTTGGGTCAGTGAAGGCGAGGGGAGCACGCAGGCAGAGGAGTGGCTGCCTTCAAGATTGGAGGTCACTGCGCTGAAGCGGGATGTGACTGAATACCGGAAAGGTAAGCTCACGGAGGTGCAGTTCCGCAAGCGCCTCACCTTCACCGAACGGCGAAGCGAAAACGGGGCCCAGCGCTCTCTTTCGATTATGGGCAATATTCTCAATGCAGCAATACAGGAGAGGCAGGAAAAAGATTTTGGACACAAAAATGACAGCCCGGGTATCTATCTTAATGGTCTGGGCGCTTTGTTTTTCTTGGAGGGCAGCCTTTTCCCGAAGAGTGAAAAAGAGTTATTTGAAGGCGCCGTCATAGACTATATGGAGGAGGGTCAATCCCGGGGGGCGCAAGCTCATATTCAGGCGCGGAAAAAGGCAACGCATGATTACACGGAAAAGTTCAAAACAGAGTTGGTCGAGCTGCTGGGCGATTATGGACACACATTACGAATGTTGAAACCGAGCGAGCATTTGGTGGTGCAGTTTGAACTCAAAAACCATTGGGGGTTAGCCCCGGGCGCTCGGGAGCACCTTGTTGTCAAAATTAAGAAGCAGGATCTGGACCGCTACGATCGGGGTGAGCTGACGTTAGCGCAGTTGCGCACCAAAGTAGAATACCAGGAATATTGAGCTTTGAGGTGTTAGCCTGATTAATTCACAAATTTACAGTTTAAGGTCAAAAGTCAAAAATCCAGCTGTCACTCCGGAGGAGTCTTGTTCGCCTGTTAAACAGCTGTAAATTAACAAGATTTCTCCGGAATGACAAAGGTGTTGTGAATTATTTAGGTTAGGAACCCTGTCGGGTTCAAGAGTCGTTTTTTCATTTTGTTAGTATTATTTCATTTCAATTATGTGGAGGTTCAAATGCACCATTCTATTTTTTCACGTCGATCCATTCAATTTCTCAGCCTGTGTATTGTTGCACTGCTGTTTTCAACAGACGGTGAGGCTGCCCTGCCGAAGGTAAAAAAAGGCTGGCTTGGGGTCGGAATTCGCGAGATGACACCGTCGTTGGTGCAGGAGTATGAACTCGGAAAACGCACCGGCCTGCTGGTGACCAGCGTTGTTCCCGACAGCCCCGCAGACGAAGCCGGCATCAACGAAGACGATGTTATTCTGAAGTATGACGGCAAGAAAGTTGAGCTGACGGAAGATTTTACGAAAATGGTTCAAAAGACAGCCCCTAAAACAACGGTCAAGCTTGTTCTCTTCAGAGACGGCAAGGAGAAAAGTCTGGAAGTAACCCTTGGTAAACGCCGCAGCAAGCGCCATGCTCTGTCTTTTGTCGATGAAGATGTTTTTTTTGTAGGCCGTCCTCGATTGGGAGTTGAGGTTCAGGAACTGGATGCGGACCTCGCGCCTTACTTTGATTTAAAGGCAGGCAGTGGTGTGTTGGTTTTGAAAGTAGTTGAAGATAGTCCGGCGGAAAAGGCCGGGCTGAAATCCGGTGATGTCATCGTTTCAGTGGATGAGGAAACAGTCACCGCTCCCGAGGAACTGGTGGCGGGGCTGGCGGATTACGAGGACGAGGAAGTCGCGAAAATTGGTTATGTCCGTAAGGGGAAAAAAGCGCAGGTGGAAGTCAAGCTGGAAGGTAGTGGCAAGAAGATGTGGATACACAAAAGTGATAATCTTGGCCATGAAATCGAGCAGGAGCTTGAACTTCTCCATGAAGAGGGTGGTCACCGGCTCAATATTCGCAAAGGTCCGAGGGTTAAAATCAAAAAGATTATAGAGAAGGGCAACATTATCTGAGCGAGATAGAATAGGCTGACAGGCAAGGCGGGAAGCAAAGGGCAGCTTCCCGCCTTTTCTATTTTGTCCGGACGTCAGTTGAGTGGCATTACACTTTCAGGCTGTGCTCCTGCGTATGCAACGCATTCATTCTTGTCACTATGGCTTCAGCAAACTTCCTCGGAGCCTTGGCGTGCTTCTCTAGGAAAAGCGAAGGTTCGATCAGTTCCAGTTCCATAAGTACCAGATTTTTTTCAACCTCCACAGCATCAACTCTGGCATAGAGGCATCCGAGGGCGACAGTGTTAACAATATTCTGCGCCTGCTCAAGCAAATGTCTCGGCGGCTTTTTGCCGGTAGCCGTGCCGCCAAAAGTATCTTGTACCCTGAAATCACCGTCTTTCGGTTTTTTCCAAACACAGTGGCTGTAACGGTTGTCAAAAAAAATAAAGGACCATTCCCCGCGGGTGGTTATGTCGGATATATATTTTTGAATCATGACTTCGCCGTGTTGCATCAGCATTTTTTCAAGGCGCGTTTGATCTTCTTGGGGTTTGTCTGTGGTTGTCAGCCAGGTTTCGTAGGCATTTGCCGAAACAACGGGCTTAACCACAGCCCGTTTCCACTGTTTTTGCGTGACGATTTGATTCAAATTCGGCTCTTCTTGCCGGCTAACCCAAACTGTTGGTACCACTGAAATTTCTTTTTCGGCAATATCTTTAAGGTAGGTTTTTCTGCTATTCCAGCGCAAAATTTCAGGTGTGTTAAAAACAGCCACACTCTCTTTTTCCAGTTGTTCAATCCACTTGAAAAATTCATCTAACTTAAGGTGATAGTCCCAGCATGAACGGATAAAAACAGCATCAAATTGATTCCAGATGACATTTTCAGCATTCCAGACAATGGGTTCCACGTCAACGCCCCAATAAAGCAGTTTATTTAAAACAAGGCGTTCGTCTTTGGTTAAGTCAGAATAATTTTCGGAGGTAGCAAGGGCAATCTTTCTCATAAGTTTGATACTCTGCTTTGTTTGTCAATGAAATAGTCTATCAAGTTGCGCGCAATGCTGATTTTGCCGGGAATTTTTGGGAGTGAGTCCACGCTGTACCAGTCGGCTTCTTCAATCTCATCCTTCCGAACGTTAATTTTACCGCCGGCATATTCAGCGGTAAACCCAATCATTAATGAATTGGGAAAAGGCCATGGTTGGCTGCCGAAATATTTAATTTCTTGCACCTGAATGCCAACCTCTTCTTCAACTTCCCGCTGGACAGCCTCTTCAAGGGTTTCACCAGGCTCGACAAAACCAGCCAAAACACTGTGCATGCCTTCACGGAAATGTGGAGAACGGCACAGCAAAAGCTGGTTACCGCGTTGCACCAACACGATAATTGCCGGTGAAAGGCGGGGGTAATTGATTAGACCGCATGTTGGGCACTTTTTAGCCCGTTCATTTTTTAGTGACTGAGGTTTCATGCCGCAACGACCGCAAAATTGGTGGGTGCGCTCCCATTCTATTATTTGATGCGCGCGGCCAGCCAATAAAAATTCTATTTCAGGTATGCTGAGGTACACTTGCCGCAACGGCATGAAGATGCATGTCTCTGGAGCGGGTGTCGAATACTCGAGTTCGAGGGCATAACATTGCTGCGCATCCAGCAATCCCAAATAATGTTCGCACTGGTAACTCAATCCCGCCGATTGCGGTGACGCTGCGGTGGGAACAATATAACCGTTGCCGGTTTCACGAAGAAGTAGTTCCTCATCTTTGAAGGCAAAAAACAGCGCTTGGTCGGCATTATTCGACGGCCGTTCAACACCCGGTTTGAAGCGGTGATAGAGTGAGCCGGATTGCTTTTTCATAACGTTTCACCAGGTCTGACATACGGTTTAACGCTAGCTAAAATAAGGAATCGGCTTTAGAGAAGCAAAAGAAAAGTAATACTATTTTACGGATGAGTGCGCTGACGGCAATCCGGGTGGACCGGCCTTCTCCAGCGCCATGAGAAAGCCGTTGATATCCTGATAGTTTGGAATTATTTGACCGGCCCCTTCTTCGGCGAGCTTACTATCGTGGTTCTCGTGTTGAATTCCGACAAAGCCAAAGCCAAGATTGCGTGAGCCGCGAACATCCCAAATGCCATCGCCGATGTAGACAATTTTTTCAAACTGCTCGACAGCATAAGTTTGCAACGCCTGCTTTAAGGAATCCCGCATAATATCTTCGCGACGATAAAATCCGTCGCAGGTCGCAAGCGGTAAGGCTGCCCATTCAAAGCCGGCACAATCAAGTTTCATTTCAGCCGATAGTCGCCAACAGCCGGTTGCCAGGGCCACAACCCAATTTTCGGTTAAACGCAATTGTTGCAGCATTTTGATTGCGCCGGGCACTTCGGCAAACAGTTCAGGCGATGTGTTAAAGGCTTCGCGCATTAAATTCAGAAAGCGCTTCTGCACAAGTTTGTCTTCTTCAACAGTGGGCCGTCTGCCACGGGCCTGCTTGAACACATCTGAGAAAATGCCGGAATCGGTGTAATGACGAAATTGCGACCAATCACTACCATCCACGTCAATTGAAAAAACATCTTTAACGGCCTGAACGTAGCAATCGGCATCAACCTTGCTGGTGGCGGTGAGTGTTCCGTCAATATCAAAAATTGCAAGTTGCATACATGTTTTGTCAGGTTAATTTTGGCGTTGGGATAATAAGGCCGAGCCGATTTTCATCGTATTCAAATTTAATAGTTGGGTTTGTGAATCAGCTTATTTTTCTGTGGTAAATATAGTACAAATCAATCCGAAAGTCAAATGGTGCGCATTTAATGAGCATGAATTTTCTTCTGAAAAAGTTCTCGAAGTGGTCAAAACCAGGGTGTGTTTTTGCCAACATTTCATATTGCAAATCAAGAGGAGATTGTTATATTGAGTCAAACAAATGGGGTGTTTCCGCAATAAACTTATTTGAGAAATAAATGACCGCACCAATTTCCGCCAAGACAGCAGAAACACGCCGGCAACGTTTGGATTCTTCACATTTTGATCTTCCTGTACATGAGCTAAGATCCGGCTATCGGTCGGCGGTTTATTTTTGGCGAACAAAAAGGATACTCGAAAAGGAAGGGCTTGCGCCACGCATCACACATCAGGTTTTTCAAAAAAATGACAAAGTGCGGGTGTGTGGTCTCGACGAGGTTATTCAAATTTTACGTTGTGCCACAGGGTTTTATTCAGATTATCAAAAGGCACAGAGGTTGTTCGAGCGGTTTGTTCAGGTGAAAAGGGAGATGAACAGCAAAGTACATGCGCGCAATGAACAAGCGTTACACGGTTTGCTCGACGAGCGTTTTGAGCTCTCAAGCCAATTGGACGCTCTTTGGGTGGACCGTTTCCCGGAAGTAGACGTCCTCTCTCTGTTTGACGGTGATGAGTTGAATGCCCGGGAAACAGCTTTGTCCATAGAAGGCAATTATTCCTTGTTTGCCCACTTGGAGTCGGTTTATCTTGGCGTCCTGGCACACCGCACAAAAATTTGTACCAATTGTCACGCTGTGGTTCAGGCCGCACAGGGCAAACCGGTACTTTTTTTCACTGACCGGTTTGACCACTTTTGGCTGCAGGATGGAGATGGTTACGCTGCTCATTTGGCAGGCGTTAGCGCTGTGGCATCCAATGCCATGGCTTCCTGGTTTGGGGAGAAAGGAATGGGTACAATTCCTCACGCCATGATCGTTTCTTACGAAGGTGATTCCGTTAAAGCAGTTAAGAAATTCAATCAACATTTCCAGGAAGTCAATGCCATTGCTCTGGTGGATTTTGACAACGATTGTGTCAAAACTTCGCTTGATTGTGCGCGCGCTCTCGGCGAGAAACTTTGGGGCGTCAGACTGGACACTGCGAGCGATCAGGTTGACCGTTCTTTGCAAACCCCATCCGCAGCATTCGATAAAAGTCTCGCGGGCGTCTGCGCGCCATTGGTTGAAAAAGTTAGAACTGCTCTGGACCGGGAAGGATTTCAGCATGTGAAAGTGATTGTCTCCGGCGGGTTCAGTCCGGACAAAATAACGGTATTTGAAAAATTGCAAATTCCGGTAGATATCTACGCGGTTGGTAGCTGGATTTTGTCCGGCCAGTTCGATTTTACGGCTGACGCGGTGCGGCTGAACGGCAAGAATCTGGCAAAAATCGGCCGAAAATATCAGCCGAATGCCAGATTGCAAAAAGTTACCTGACCGGATGAATTGATGCAACTTTGTCATTGGAGTGCAAAACTTTAGTTTTGCTTTGTTCAATGGATAATCGCAACGCTCAAGCGTTGCACTCCAGAGTGACTACCGGATGCGTGAGCTCAGGGCCCAAACTTTGGGCTAATTATTCAGATCAATTTGCGTTTAATAAAATCAATAAGTGCAGCCGATGAATGTAAAACTTTCAATTCCAGAGCATTTTAAGCCGGAAAAAACCGGCGAAGTATGGCGAGTGCCCTACCAGCAACTGGCAGCCGATGCCGAGCAGTGGCGAAGGGCTCACAAACTCAAGCCGGCAGCGCAAGATGCCTTTCGCGTCTGCCTATTGCTGGTTGATGTGCAAAACACTTTTTGTATTCCGGACTTTGAGCTGTTTGTAACAGGCCGATCCGGAACCGGCGCAGTGGAAGATAATCAGCGATTGTGCCGCTTTATTTATGAAAATCTTGGCACGATTTCACAAATTTGCCCAACCATGGATACACATCAGGTCATGCAGATTTTTCACAGCATTTTTTTGGTGAATGAGCAAGGCGAGCACCCTGCGCCGTTTTCTTTAATTTCCGCCGAAGACATCAATCATGGCACCTGGAAGTTCAACCCGGAATTATGCAAGAGTCTGGACACTGATGCAGAGAAGGTGAACACTTACCTCCGGCACTACGCCGCACAACTCAAAAATAGCGGAAAATACGATCTCACAATCTGGCCTTATCATGCCATGCTGGGCGGCATCGGTCACGCGCTGGTTTCAGCGGTTGAAGAGGCTGTTTTTTTTCATAGCATCGCCCGCCTCAGTCAGCCGGATTTTCAAGTCAAGGGCGACAACCCTCTTACGGAGAATTATTCGGTTTTGAGTCCGGAAGTGCTTAAAGACCAAAATGGCCATTGCGTTGCGCAGAGAAACAACTCGCTGGTGCTGAAGTTGCTGGATTTTGATGCCGTCATCATTGCCGGGCAAGCCAAAAGCCACTGTGTTGCTTCCAGCATTGATGATTTGCTCAAGTCTATTCATCAGTCGGATCCGGCCATGGCTGAGCGAGTTTACCTGCTTGAAGATTGCATGTCGCCGGTGGTTATTCCGGGAGTAATTGATTATACCGATGCCGCCAACGAAGCCTTTGAGCGTTTTGCCAAAGCAGGCATGCACATTGTTCAATCGACCACCCCAATGCAGGATTGGCCCGGAACGATTCAGGCGATGCAGGAAATTTGACCCTGACAGATTTGCTGTTAAAACCATATTAATTCAAGATGTTATGTAGTAGAACATCAAAGAAGAGTTTATCAATTCCACAATTTTTGTTAAGATGAAACGATTTGGATTTTATTATGACTGATGTGCATGATAAAGCCACCCGTAGTTTTAACATGAGCAGAATCAGGTCAAAAGACACAAAGCCTGAAATGACAGTGCGCAAGTTTCTGTTTGGGATAGGCTACCGTTATCGACTACATGACAAGAAACTTCCTGGCAAACCTGATTTGGTTCTCCCCAAGTATAAAACTGTAATTTTTGTTCATGGTTGTTTCTGGCATGGACATGAAGGATGCAAATACTATGTGGTGCCCAAAACGAGAACAGAATGGTGGCTGAACAAAATAAACAGAAACAAAGAGCTTGACATGAGCAACATAAAGGAACTGAAAATGAAGGGCTGGAAAATAATTACAATCTTTGAGTGCGATCTGAAAGGCGGCAAGGGTTTGAATACATTGAAAAACATAGTCAAGCAGATAGAGGCAAGTGGAAATACCAATAATTGACATATTTGCTGGCCCGGGTGGACTTGGTGAGGGATTCAGTGCTTTACTTAATCCTGAAACCAACCGCAGGAAATTTAAAATTGCTCTTTCGGTTGAGAAAGACCACCATGCCCACCAGACACTTACCTTGAGAAGCTTTTTTCGTCAGTTTGCTCTTGGAGAAGTTCCATCGGACTACTATGAATTTGTCAAAAGAAATATTTCCGTAAAGGAGCTTTTTGAAAAATGGCCAGTACAGGCAGAAAAAGCCAAAGCTGAATCATTGCATGCCGAGTTGGGAGAAGGCAAAAAATCAATACCCAATAAAACCGTTGACCGGGAAATTAAAGAGGCGCTCAACGGCAGAAAAGACTGGCTATTGATTGGAGGTCCACCCTGTCAGGCTTATTCTGTTGTTGGTCGCTCAAGAAGACAGGAAAAAATTCTGGATGAGAAAAAAGACGAGCGCGTAGGACTGTACAAACAATACCTGAGAATCCTTGCGGTACATAATCCTGCCGTATTTGTAATGGAAAACGTAAAAGGACTGCTGTCGGCCAAAACGCAGGAAAGTCCGGTATTCTCCAAGATACTTTGTGATCTCGCGGATCCGGCGAAAGCTTATTTATCTGAATACAGAAGAAACGGCATTGAGCTGGACTGTCCAGGATACCGTATATATTCCCTTGTTGCTGAACCTGTAACCTTTGATGTTAATGGTGATCCTGTTTTCAGGCAAGAGGAGTTTGTTATTTGCTCCGAAAATTATGGTGTTCCTCAAACCCGGCACAGGGTAATACTTTTAGGCATACGGAAAGATTTTGACTGCCAACCGGGAATTCTTGCTCTACACGAAGAGATTCCCGTTTCTTCTGTATTGATCGGAGTGCCCAAACTAAGAAGTGCTCTTTCCAGAACCAGAGATAACGGAGATATCTGGAAGGCAGCTCTGAAGAAAATACTTGTAAAGGGTGTTTTGGCAGACCTTGACAAGGAAGTGAAACAGGAAATTGTAAGGCAACTTGACAAAATTACCCTGCCACAAAAAGAATCAGGCGGAGAGTATATACAATACGCAAAAACACGAATCGGTTACCGCCCGGAATGGTATCTTGATGAAAAACTTGAAGGAGTATGTAACCATGCTGCCAGAAGCCATATGGAAGGTGATCTGCTGCGGTATTTCTTTGTGGCCTGCTTTGCTATGGCAAAAAAGCGATCTCCAAAACTGGAAGATTTTCCGCATGCGTTGCTGCCCGCTCATAAAAATGTAATGGCAGGGATAGAAGATAGAAAGTTTGCTGACAGGTTTCGGGTCCAGCAATGGGATAGTCCGTGCAAAACGGTTACAAGCCATATTTCAAAGGACGGACATTATTACATTCACCCTGACCCGGCACAATGCAGAAGTTTTACTGTAAGGGAGGCAGCCAGAATCCAGACCTTCCCGGACAATTATTATTTCTGCGGGCCGAGAACGTCACAATTTATTCAGGTGGGAAATGCGCAAAAACTTTTAAAAATGGCTGCTTAAATGAACCGAGAGACATTAACTGTTTTAAATGAACTAAGAAATGTTGCGGAAATTTATCGTAGCGAAACTCATTGATATTGTCAGTTGGCAGAATAACAATTTTGTATTGCAATGACAAGACGACTTTGGACACGTGAGGAACTAATTCTTGCATTGAACCTTTATCTAAAGCTTCCTTTCGGAAAGCTGCATTCAAGAACACCGGAAATTATCCGTTTAGCCAACATCATTGGAAGGACACCTGGGTCGGTTGCTATGAGATTAAACAATTTCGCAAGTGTTGACCCTTATCATCAGCAAAGAGGGATTGGTGGATTACCTGGCGGCAGAAAACAAGTTGAGCCAATCTGGAATGAGTTTATTAATAACAAAGAAGATTTATTATTTGAGAGTGAAAGGATTCTTGCTCAAATGGAGCACGAATCAATTGAATCCAAATATGCAGAGATTCTTTCGGGAACCGAACATCTTAAAGGAGAAACCAAAGTCAGGGAGGTGAAAACAAGGGTAAATCAAAGTGTTTTCAGACAGATTGTATTGTCAAACTATTCAGGGAAATGCGCCATTTCTCGAATTGATATTCAAGACTTACTTGTTGCAAGCCATATCGTTCCATGGTCTAAAAATGAAAAAGAGCGATTAAATCCTGAAAATGGCATTTGTCTTTCTGCGCTTTATGATAAAGCTTTTGATAAAGGCCTGATTGGGTTGAATGAGAAGTATGAAATTCTTATTTCCACTGAATTGAGGAAGAAGCAGACTGAGGATTTTTACGGCCATTACTTTAGACATTTGGATGGCAGCAAAATTTCATTACCACCAAAGTATCATCCCCGTAAGGAATTTATAGAGTTTCATTTTGACACAATTTTCAGAAAGTAACCTGAAGATGAGCAGCCCTCTGAAAAGCGGGCTGTTGTATAAACGCTATTCAGGGGCAGTCAAACCTGACGCGTTTATAGCATTAAAGGCTCCTGAAAGATTGCGGTGTATTGCTGCTCATTTGAGCGCTTCTGTTGATTTGAAGGTAAAAAGCTGGGATAAGCTGCGGGATATAAAGATCGAAACACGTGCTGATGAAAAGCACTCTGAAAAGCAGTTTCTTCTGGTGCTCCTTTTAAATAATCAGCACCGGGATATTTTTTCAGCACTTTGCGAAGACCTTATTCAGCAGATTGCAAATATTACCCAGGAGACGGAACTTATTAAGCAGTTGCTGCTCCGTCTGGAAAAATGGCGCCTACTTTTTGAGAAAGTGGGTAAACAGGGTCTGACGGAAGAAGCACAAAGGGCGTTATATGGTGAACTATATTTTCTAAGAAAGTTTCTGCAAGGTATTGCTGACCATGATTACTGTATTAATTCTTGGAAGGGTGTGGAAAAATCAGTCCAGGATTTTCAGTTTGCTGACTGGGCGGTTGAAATCAAAACTACTCATGGTAAAAACCAGCAGAAACTTCATATCTCCAGCGAACGGCAGCTTGACATTGCTCTTGTTCCGAGAATCTTTCTGATTCATTATTCGCTTGAAGTTCGCCAGAATCATGGCGAGACATTAAATAGCATCGTTGACAATTTACTGCAAATGCTGTCAGACAGTCCATCTGCAAACAATGTTTTCAGGCTAAAATTACTGGAGGCTGGCTATTTTGATGTTCACCTGCACCTGTATACCGGCACGGGTTACTCCATAAGGCAGGAGAATATTTACCGAATCACTGATGATTTCCCCAAAATAACAGAGGCTCAGATACCTGCCGGTGTTGGTGATGTACGATATTCTCTCATTGTCTCAGCCAATGAAGACTGGACATTAACTGAAGGGTTTTTATTCCAAAACTTGCAAAAGGATTCGTGAGTATGTTTGAAAACAAAGAGTTAGTTAGATTTCACACTGACATTCAGGAAGACATAAAATCCTCGTTGTTAGCAGAAGAAGAAGGTGCAAACCCAGAACAAATTTTTACTGATATTGCCTTAACAATGCTATCCGATTCAGGTGAAACTGAAAATTTCCGGACATGTTATGATGAGAAATTAAGCAAAAGAGGGGTTGAACATAAAGTGAATGCACATGCCCTTTATGAGAATTATGAGACCCTCGATCTTTTTATAACAATTTATAAGGTGGATTCCAATGTTATGCCTGTTACAAAAACAGAGGCAGATAAAGCATTGGCTAAATTATCTAAGTTCTTTCTTAATTCTGTTAACAAATTATATGTGAATGAAATAGAGGAGAGTTCTGAAATATTTGATCTCGCCAATACACTTTCAAATGTTGCTGAGATAAAAGAAAATCTTGTCAGAATCAATGCATTTCTGATAACCAATGGTGAGTTAAAGACTGATCTCAAATCTTCTCAAAAAGTTGCAGGGTATCCAGTATTTTATCGCGTAATTGATATTAATTACCTCTTTAATCTATCGGAGAAATCCAGGATTCCCATCGAAATAGACTTTCAGGAGTTGGGAATTCCTTTGCCCTGTATAAGCAGCAACATTGAATTGGAAGGCTATCAATCATACCTCGCCATAATTCCGGGTACTGTTCTGGCTCACATCTATGAGTTGTATGGTTTAAGGCTGTTAGAACAAAATGTTCGTTCCTTTCTACAGTTTACGGGTAAAATAAATCGCGGAATCAGAAAGACTATTTTAACTGAACCTCATATGTTCCTTGCATTTAATAATGGGATCGCTGCCACAGCAGAAGAGGTCAGATTTATTGAACTGCCGGATGGAGAAGGTAAAGCAATTTCCTTCATTAAAGATTTTCAGATTGTAAATGGTGGCCAGACTACTGCGGCAATTTATCATGCATGGAAAAAACACAACGCAAAAATCGCCGATATTTACGTCCAAATGAAACTTACAACAATAAAGAATGCTGATAGAATTGCAGAAACAGTCGGGCGAATCGCTGAATACGCAAATACTCAAAATAAAATATCAATTTCAGACTTAAGCTCAAATAAAGAAAGTCTTATTATGCTGGAACACCTATCCAGAACGATCTGGGCACCACCCCAAACAGGTGAATCAATACAGACCAGATGGTTTTTCGAAAGGGCCAGAGGTCAATATAAAAATGAGAGAATCAGACAAGGTTTCACACCGTCAAAACGTAAATCATTCGATTTGAAAAATCCAAGAAATCAAATGTTTACAAAGGAGCTGTTAGCAAAATATGTAAACAGTTATCAGGAAATATCAAAGAATAGGAAGTTAGTTGTTGGTCCTCATCATGTTGTTCGTGGCAGCCAAAAAAACTATGCACAATTTTTAGTGCACAATTTCCCTGAAAAACCAGATGAAATTTATTTCCAGGATGCTGTATCTAAAGCAATAATATTTAAAACAGCCGAAAAAGTATATGGTGTAAAGCCCAATTCTATTGGTGATATGAGATATATCACCGTTCCCTATTCAATCGCCTGGTTAATGCAACATGTATCAAATAAACTGGATTTATACTACATCTGGAAAAACCAATCTCTTTCAGACGATTTTAAAAATCTGTTGTATAAGTTGATGTCTCTTGTTGATAGATTTATTCGAGAAAATGCACCAGGTGCATTGTACGGTGAATGGGCAAAGAAAGAAGAATGCTGGACAAAAGTAAAAGACCAAGACTTCGAGTTAGAAGTGACTTTAATAGACAAATATTTGAAAAGAGAGGAAGGTGTTTCAGGTAGAACAGCTGATCATAATACCGAGAGTCTGTTAAGACAGGAAAAACTGAAAGAAATCAAAGAAGTTGGTGCGGCTAATTGGAAAACAATTTATTTATGGTGTAAAAATAATGACTCCTTTCCTTTGTTCTATACAAATTTGGCGCACACTATAGGGCGAAAGATACGTGATTCTATTACTCTGTCAACAAAAGAAATCTATGGTGGATCGATGCTTCTTGAAGAAATAGCAAAAAAAAGCAGTTTGTTACAGGAGCTTTATGAAAAGCAAAACTCTGAGCGCATATAAATCGTTCTTCTCCTCATTTTCATATTTCGTACAAATATTTCATGGCCGCAGCCAGGGAAAAACAAACAAACGTGACTGAATTGAGCGGTTCACCATCAGACGCACAACTCGTCCGGCGTATCAAAGACGATGATGAGCATGCGTTCAAGCAGCTCTACTACCGCTATTATGAAAAGCTCTTCAAGTTCATCCGGCGCAGAGTCGAAGACGACGATGTGGCCAAAGAACTCGCTCAAATCCTCTTCGTCCGCACCTGGCAGGGGCGCGAGCGTTTGGCCGCCGACCAGGCAATCAAATCTTACCTTTATAAAATAGCCACCAACCTGATTATCGATTTTTTCCGAAAAAAAGGACGGGAGCAATTCACCGCTCTCGATGAAGTTGAAACAGATTTAAGTGCGGAACCGGACCAGCGGTTCGAGTTAGAGGAGATGATCGACCGGGCGGTGAACAGCTTGCCGGAACCGCTACAAACCGTGTTTAAATTGAGCCGTTTCAAAGATATGAAAAATAGTGAAATTGCGGCTGAACTTGGTGTTTCCGTTAAAACTGTGGAGAGCCGCATGACCAGGGCGTTCACAATTCTTCGGCAGAAATTGAAGCCATTATTGACTATGGTGATTTTTTTTAAACTTTTTTTGGAATGATGATAGGGTGTTTCCGTTTTGCAGCGTATCCACAAATGAACAGAATGAATGATGTTCAAAAAAACAAGGGCCCATGTTTTTTGGATATCATAATATATGTTCATAAATGGATTGAAAAAATTGTACTAGCAAAGAAAGGAAAGATGATGAAAAACCTGAAACCCTTATCCCTATTGGCGCTCGGCGGCCTTTTTATTTTCTCGCTGGGCTGTAACAGTTTAGGAAACGGCGTTGGCCAGGATGAACAAGCCGCAATTGTCGAAACTGAGCTTGCCAAAGAAGCCACCGTAAGTTTTGAAATGGAAAGCCATGATGCAATCGGGGATTCCATTGAATTTAAAGATGCTGTTTTTTCTCTCGGATGGGGCAAGTTCTACAACCCGTTTGATGAAGCAATTCAAGACCGTAGCGACGCGTTCGCAATTGCACCGGACACCACGAACCAGACTTTCGGTTTTCGCCGGCGTTTTGGCGGCAAAGACATGGGAACAGTAACTCTGGATTACGGCAGTGGCAGCATAGAACTGCTAAAAGTCGAGATGCGTAACGGCGGTGTTTTTTACAATTATGGCAAGAGAAAGCCAGGTAATCCACGCGGCATGATGCATGGTGATAATGGTGAGGTTAGCGAGTCTATTCCGTTTATCCCGGGTCAAACTTATCGATTCGATGCCACCGGCTCTACTGACTTTTCCGCAGTTTCTGTTGAAATAACGGCTCCGGCTGCAGCCCTGCAAATAAGCAGTCCGGTTGCTGATACTGAAATCGATGCCAGCTCTCTGGAAGTAGTTTGGCAAGGCGGAAATGCAAATGATGCATTACTGATTAGTCTGGTTCCCCTTATTGACCGTGGTTCGTTTGAGCGGGATTATACGGATGGACAGGGCGGTCCCGGTGGTAATGGTCACGGGCATGGTGGCAGTGGCCATGGTCATGGACATGGTGGACCGGGTGGAGGGCAAGGAGGATCTGGTGGCCAAGGTTTTGGTGGGCGTTTTTCAGACGAGCCGGGACAGGGTGGCCCCGGAATGAACCCGCACCTGCACTTGCGTTATTTGGTTGAAGACAACACAGGTAGTTTTACTGTCCCCGCTGAAGATTTGCAGAGTTTGCTTGCACTGAACGGCGCAAAAGGTGTGCTGGTGCAAGTTCATCAGATGGTTAAAGGCAACGTTGACAACGGCGGTGCTGGTTATGCGATAATGCTACGTTACGGTGATGCCGTAAAATTATCAATAGCAGAATAATTCAATTTGGTGAGCCCTTGCGACGCGCTTTGCTTCGCAAGGGCTCTACCTATAAAACAGAAATCTAACCACTTTTTTCAAAGCGCATGAGTTCAGAGGAGTACAAAAATCTCATTATCAAACAGCTTCAGGGTGAGGCTACGGCACAGGAAAATCAGGCGCTGGCTGCCTGGCAGGCGGCTTCGCCCGAGAACAAGGCCCTGTTTGATGACTTTGTTAAAATATGGAAAATCTCGCCTCATTCAGAACCCAAAAACCTACCGGACCTTGATCGTGAGTGGCAGCAAGTGGCTGAAATTTTGCAATTTCAATCAAAGAAGCCGGCGGGAATTGTCGGCCTCCGCAGTCCGGTTCAGCCGGCGCAAATACCGCGCTTTCAGTTTGCACGCGTCTGGGCTGTTGCAGCGGTTGTTTTATTCATTGTGACCGCGTCAATCGTGTTCAATCGTCTGGAAAAGACCGGTAGCGCTGTGCAGATTATTGCAAAGGCGGGTACACTGGAAAGGATCGAATTGCCGGATGGTTCTACTGTGCGCCTTAATTCAGTCAGCAACATCTCCTACGAATCGGGACTTCCCGGAAATGACCGAGTCGTGAGACTTGCGGGAGAAGCCTTTTTTCAAATTAAAAAAGACGGCAGGCCGTTTATCGTAGAAACAGAAAATGCCCGAATCCGGGTGCTGGGCACCTCCTTTGACGTGTGGAGCCGCGAAAATGAAACACGGGTTGTGGTTGAAGAAGGTCGTGTGGCATTAGAGCCTTTGCATTCAACCAAAGCGCAGGGACTAATCTTAACAGCCAATCAAATGGCAACCTGTGACCGAGACAAGCTCTCCGGGGAAGCAATTGCAGTAAATGCACTTGAAAGACTGGGTTGGCTTCAGGGTAAGATTGTCTTTACCAAAACCCCTCTCTCAGAAGTCGTGGCTGAGTTACAGCGCGTTTATGCCGTCCGTATTGAACTGAGCGACGCCTGGACTGCGCAACAAACGCTGACAGCCGCGTTTGACAAAAATCCCGTAGAAAGCGTATTAGAATCGGTTTGCCTGGCCCTGCACTTGCATTTGTCGTTTGATGGCGAAATCTACACGATTACCGAGGTGAGATAAAAAACTACATGGGTAAGATTGCCGGGTTCATTTTATTTTTGTCCCTCCTTTTTAACAGTAACGTAACCGCAAAAACAAGTGATCTGAACCGGGTCTCTTTGCATTTGAATCAGGTGAATCTTGGCGCAGCTTTGGCGCAATTAGCTGAACAGGCCAGAGTTGATTTGGTTTATTCAGATGCTGTGGTAGACAGCCTGCTTATTCATTGTGATTTCGACGATCTTACAGTTAGAGAGGCTTTGCAGCAGTTGCTTTTGAATACGTCTATTTCATTTAAGCAACAAGCGCAAGGCGAGTATGTTATCTACTTAAAAAAGCAAGCACTCACGGTGGATGTCTCGGGCAGCGTTTTTGACTCGGAAACGGGGGAGCGTTTGCCTTTCGCAAATGTCTATTTAGACGGTTCGAATCGTGGCACATCAAGTAATCTGGATGGTCGGTTTGTGCTGCCAACAGTGCCGTTTCAAGACTGGAAACTGCGTGTCAAATATATTGGATATGCGGCGCGGGAAATTCCCCTTGAACGTCAGAAGTTAACAACACCGCTGCAGATTGCTCTCCGGAAAAATACCATTCTCACTGAAACGGTCACTGTCCGTCCGCCTTCCTGGGAACTTGTCGATATGGGTGACGAAGCAGGTCGGCAGGTCGTTGCACCGGAGAATTTTTCTTTGTTACCAATCATTGGCGATAAGGACATTTTCCGCTCTTTGCAGCTTTTGCCCGGAATCAGCAGCAGCAATCAGGGCTCATCCGAACTTTACGTGCGTGGCGGCACACCTTCGCAAAATCTGATTTTATTTGATGGAATGACGTTGTACCATCTCGATCACTCGTTTGGCTATTTCAGTGCATTTAATGCCGATGCAATCAAAGATGTTAGAATTTACAAAGGGGGATTCCCGGCAAAATATGGCGGTCGATTGTCGAGTGTTATGGACATTACCACCCGCTCGGGTGATTCGGGAAACAAGC
>JAJDAG010000004.1 GCA_029262005.1 Candidatus Zhuqueibacterota bacterium
CGTTCCTTTTTTGTGGGTATGGAAGGTGGGTTTTTTAAGCAAGACATGCCTAACGGTCAGTCCGGTTATTTTTTGCAGGGTTGGGTTTATGTGGCCACAAGCCAGGCGGGATATTTTGGCGCCTCAGGTGCCATGCCGGTGCCGCATGGGGTTGTTGAAAAAGTGGTTCATGAAGGTATTGAGCTTGGAGATGTGATCGACCAGTTTTCTCCCGAACAGAATACACGCGATAAGGGTGGCGCGTTCGGTGTATTTACGCTGGGCGTCATGACCCGAAAGTGTTGTTTTGAAGCGACGCTCGTTCATGCCCTGGCGCCGTTTTACAATCCGCTTTTGTATAAATAAATGAAGCTCTGGGATTTCAAGGCGAATATTTATGACCGCATGCGCAGTGTTTTCCCTTTTGGGTTTGTCAGACAACAGGAACATCGAAATATTACTCAGTTGTTGGCAGATGTGCCCTTGGTCAATGCGAGAGTTCTTGATGTAGGCACCGGCACTGGCGATATATTGCCTTTAATAAAAGGCGGCTCAGAAATAATTGCTGCCGATGCTTCATTTAAAATGTTGCGTCAGGCTCGAAAAAAGCAAATCGGTAAATTGGTGGTAGCAGATTGTATGAATCTTGCGTTTAGGTCGCGTTCTTTTGATGTGGTCACCACCATTGGCCTGGTGGAATACCAAAATGATGTTACGACTTTATTGTTTGAATTGGCTCGCGTTACTCGCCCGGGCGGCGCGGTAGTGATGACTTTTTCGCAAAAGCGAATGTTCAACCGGTTGAGAAATTTGTTGGGACACAGGCTTTCACTGTTTTCTATGGATGAATTTCTTAAGCTGCTTAACACGACAAACCTTCGAGTAAAAAAAAGTCATCGTTCTTTTATTCAGTACCAAATTTATTGTAGAAAACTCTATGTATAGTTCCAGATTTAAGAGACGTTTAATCAGAGGTCGGCAGCTGATTAACGAGTTCGGTAGTAATTTTGAATTCCGCTTTACCGGCAGGTGGATGCTGTTCAGTTTTATGATCGGCCTGGTTGCCGGATTGGGCGGCATGGCTTTTTTTTATATTCAGGAGGCGGTTGAGCTCGTTTCGCTGAAGGGTCTGGCATCTTTTTATCCGCCTCTGCCGGGAGGAGAAGGTGGAGGAGAAACAAGCGGTGCCTTGCCGCAGCTTTATAACTGGTGGTTTTTTATTATTCCCACCATCGGTGGTCTCATTTCCGGTTTCATTGTGTACACATGGGCACCGGAGGCTGAGGGCCATGGCACGGATGGTGTTATCAAAGCTTTTCACCAGGAACGTGGCACAATTCGCGGCAGAGTGCCTATTGTAAAAACAATCGCTTCTGCAATTACGATTGGCACCGGTGGCAGTGCCGGGCGTGAGGGGCCTATTGCTCAGATTGGCGCTGGATTTGGTTCGGTGCTCGCCACGAGGCTGAAGCTTGGTGACACCGACAGACGCACAATGGTGGTTGCAGGTATGGCCGCGGGCATCGGCAGCATCTTTCGCTCACCCATCGGCGGGGCGCTGTTTGCAGTGGAAAGTCTTTACAAAGATGATATCGAAACAGAGGGCCTGGTTCCTGCCATCACTTCGTCCATCATCGGTTATTCTGTGTTTGCTTCTTTTTCCGGATGGGATACAATTTTTACAACCGGCGAATATGTTTTCCACAATCCGCTAGAGTTGGTTTTTTATGGCATCTTTGGTTTACTGTGCGCTGTACTGGGAATCGGCTATGTGAAAATTTTTTATGGTATTCATGAAAAAGTGTTTGCTCCGCTCCGTATTCCACGTCACCTGAAGCCTGCTCTCGGTGGGCTACTGCTTGGTTGTCTGGGCTTCTTTTTCCCTTACATTCTCGGGTCTGGTTATGGCTGGATTCAGATGGCCATAGATGGAAATCTGGCCATTAACGTGATGCTTCTTGGCGTTATTTTGAAGGTTTTGGCAACGTCTTTCTCAATTGGCTCAGGTGGCAGTGGTGGTATTTTTGCGCCGTCGCTATTCATGGGCGCTATGCTGGGTGGTGCATTTGGTGGTTTGTCTCACATGTTTTTCCCGGAAGTTGTGACCCAGCCAACGGCTTTCGTTCTCGTTGGAATGGCCGCATTTTTTGCAGGAGCCGCCAATGTTCCAATCTCCATGACAATCATGATTACTGAGATGACCGGAAGTTACAGCTTGCTGGTACCCCTGATTTTTTCTTCAACGCTGGCCTTTTTTGTGGCGCGCAAGTGGAGTATTTATAATCAGCAGGTCAAAAGCCGGGTAGAGTCACCGGCCCACAGAGGCGATCTCATTGTAAATATCCTGAAAGATATTCCGGTAAAGTCGGCTTATGTAGTGGCTGTTGATTTGCCGGTTGTCACCAATGACCTGCCGGTTCAACGTATTTTGCCGCTTTTCGCACACCATGAGGAAGAGTGTTTTCCGGTTAAAACCACTGAGGGAGAAATAACCGGTTTGATCTCCATGAACACCTTGCGTGCAGTGATTGGTGAGGATGAAATAGACAATCTAATTGTGGCTGAAGATATAAAAACCAAATTTGTTGCGGTTACACCGGACGAAAATCTACATACTGCTCTTGGAATATTTCTAAAAACAAGATACGCTTCCCTGCCTGTCGTGGATATGAATGATCGCAATAATGTTCTTGGTTTTCTAACCTATCGGGACCTGATTACCGCTTATGACGACGCATTGATAAAGTGGACAACCGACAAATAGAGCATAGTTGACGAATTTAAGTTTTGACGTTTGACTGATTGCCATAAAATACGCTTTAAATCCAGCCAGCCAAAGGAGTGCTGACCTAATGTTGAAACAGTCCGATTCTATGGATATAAAATTGAAGCAGTTTTTTTTAATAGTCACATGCCTGATAACTATCTGGGGCAGTCCAGGCGTGGCAAAATTCGGTTCGCAAGATGCGGGTGTGACGGGCCGTGAAATTTTTCGTCAGGCGGTGAAATGTGCAGGTGGCGCCGAAGCCTTTCAACGGCTGGAAAACATTACCATAAAAACACAAAGTCAGATTTTTAGCGGGCAAAAAAAAATAGAACTTACCGTTACCGAAACCATTGACTTGCCAAACAGAACCAAGCAGGTGATGCAACTGGCTGCCGGTAAACGCATTCAGGTGTTGAACGGCAGCAATAGCTGGAAACAACTCAACGATGAGATGAGCGCACTTTCTGCCCTGGAAAAACGTGAAATGGAACGAGGCCTTTTTAGGGATTTGGTAAATCTATTTCAGGGAGTGGGCAGAGATGAAGTCACTGTCACCTATTTGAACGACTCCAACATGGCGGGCGAAGCTTTGCATGTGCTGCAGATTAAGAATAAAAAAGGTGATTTTTTTCATCTGTATATTGATGCCTCTACATATTTTGTTAAGAAAAAAACTTACCATGGCGCGGCAGAAACAGATTTAGCATCGTTTGCGGAGGTTTATTCAAATTACAAGGAGGTTGGTGGCATTCAGCTCCCTCACAAAACAATCGTGATGGTGAATGGGCGTAAATTCATGGAATCTTTGGTGGTCGATGTTCAAATTAATTCAGAACTTGGCAAAGAGTTCTTTCTAAGAAGTACGGACCGTCGGTAGCGGGAAATAAAACCGAGTGTCTATCAAGGACACAGGCAGTCGGTTATTTTCGGGACTACTATTTTATTGTTTCCGCGTGGTGCTTAGAATATAGAGGTACACGCAGATGTCTTTGCGCAGATAAGTTGGGTTAATCAGCGGGTTCAATAATAGCCGACATAGACCCGGTACAATTTGGAATTCGCCAGTCGGCACCGAACGCATGAATCTGGTCGCACTTCAACTCAGCTCGCTCCTGTGAAGTCGTATCGACAATTACTTTTCCACGGGAATCCACTTCACAGGCCATTTCAAAGGCAGTTGCTTGGCTATGGCGAAATAGTGTCATTAACATTTCTATGACATAGTCGTATGAATGGTAATCGTCGTCTATCAGGATAACATGGTATTGGGGGACTCGAAAAGGGCGTTGTTTTCGCTTCTTTTTTATGTCCTGCTCGATACCGGGAATTGTCGTAATTTCCGGTTTTTCAGTGTCCATATAAATAATATAAAGCGGGTTCCTGCCAAAGTCAAGGCTAACTTTTCACTTGACTTTTTAGGGTGTAATTCATAATATACACCACTATTTTTGGGCAGGTTGTCTGGAAAGGTGAGAGCAGAAAGAATATTCAGATAGTCTGCCTGTCGATACTACTCTAAAGCCTATATAGGGCCGACTTAACCCGCAAACAATCTGCTACCCGGCAAATTAGATTATTTTTTAACAAGTTCAAAGCAGGGAATTTGTTGTACGCTTATTCCGGTTTCAGTGATGAGATCGGTTGCTGATACTCACGTTATTGATGGCAGTTCGTGATGGCATACTATGAAAGGACAAGATATCGGCTGGGTTTTGGCGGTGGTTTGACAACGACCATCAAATACCTGCTTATCCTCAATACCGCAATCTACATTCTTCAGGAATTAACCTCACTTGGTCAACCATTTGAAGCTTCAGTGCTTATGGAGTGGTTTAGTTTGCAGCCAGGTTTGGTGTGGTCGCATTTCTTCATTTGGCAGCTTTTCACCTACATGTTCCTGCATGGTGGTACTTTGCATTTGGTTATCAACATGTTCATGCTCTGGATGTTCGGTGGTGAGGTGGAAAGAGCATTGGGAGCAAAGGAATTTCTTAAATATTATATAATTTGTGGTGTTGGTGCCGGCTTTTTTCACATGCTGGTCAACTCCGCCGGCGTTGTCGGTGCATCGGGCGCCATTTTTGGCGTGATGGCAGCCTTTGCAATTTTGTTTCCAGACCGCGTCATTACGCTTCTTTTGTTTCTTGTCCTGCCGGTGCAAATGAAGGCGAAATATTTTGTTCTGATTTTTGCCGGCGTTTCCTTGTTGCTAGGCTCGTTTGGAAGTGAAGATGGGATCGCTCATTTTGCACACCTCGGTGGTATGCTGGTAGGATTTGCCTATCTTAAGCTCGACTGGCGTATTGAGCGATTTGGTGGTTGGGTGCGTCAGAAACAGGAGTCACGCAAGGCGGTCCAAAGTCTAAAAAAGGACCAGGCCATGCAGCAAATTCGCGAACAAGTGGATGAAATTCTTGATAAGATTAATGAAGTCGGCTACGAGCAACTGAGCGACCAGGAAAAGAAACTTCTGCAAGAGGCCAGTGAAAAGTTCAGTCAGGAGAAAGAAGCCAATAATTAACCAATTGAGTTTATTTTCATGATAGGAAAATTTTGGAGGGAGTTTGGCCGCTTGATTAGAACGGCCACTTTCTTTTTGCTAATATTTGCTAACACACCCGACTTTACCCACGCTCACCCAAGTGATTGGGAGCGGCGTCTTGAACACAAAGCCCGCAGAATGGAGGGAGACTTTTATTATGTTGGTCTCCAACAAATCGCTGATATTCTCGGCATAAACACCTATTACAGCAATAAAGTTCGTAAAGCGATTCTTTACGTTGCGGACGAAAAGATTACGGTGTCTGCATTTAATTCGTTTGTCATTGTCGGCAAACGTGTTGTGCAAATGCCGATTCCAGCCCAGTACGATAGAGACGACATCCAGTTGCCGGTGAAGTTTTTCATCCCCATTCTTAGGAAAGTTTTAGCAGGCAGTGATGAGGTGGAGAGCAACCCTGTAGACAACCGCACATTACCTGTCAATATTGAGGGTGTGTCCGTTGAGGACAAGGCAAACGGAACTCTGATCCGTATCCGGACATTGGCAAAATTTGAAGAATCAAGCATGAGTACGCGTTATAGCAGGCGGTGGCTTTACGTTGACATTCTGGGCGGAAGTATCAATCCCACCTCATTTGTTACGCTCAATCAAAGCAAGCTGATAAAAAAAGTTGTTCCGGTTCAGATGACTGAAATGCTGCAATTGTCGTTTCGAGTGGGCAAGGAAATCAACGCTGAAGATGTTCAGTTCATTGAACGGGAAGGCGAACTTTGGTTGTCCATTCCCAAGAGCAGTGGCCTGAGCCGCGATGTTGTCGAAAAATTAAAAAATGACCAGGAAAAATGGCAAATTGACAAAGTCGTAATCGATCCGGGGCACGGTGGACGCGATCCGGGCACGATTGGAAGCAGCGGCACGTACGAAAAAGATGTTGTGCTGGCCATTGCCAAACGCCTCAAGACCGCTTTGGAAAAGAAACTTAATATTGAAGTGCTGATGACTCGGGAAGACGATGAATATATCTCTCTTAAAGAACGAACACAATATGCTAATAAAAATCAGGGCAAACTTTTTATCAGTCTCCATGCGAATTGGAACCGCAATCCAAAGGTAAATGGCGCCGCCACCTATTTTTTGGGCCTTGCCAAGTCGGATGAAGCTATTGAGATTTCACAATTGGAGAATGCCGCAATTAAATATGATGACGGTGTGGAACACGGGGACTTGAATGAAGAACAGATCATTCTGGCGACCATGGCACAGAATTCTTACAATAAAGAGAGTCAGAATTTTGCAGCGATGATTCAGGATGAGCTCGATTCAGAAACAAAACTGCGCAACCGTGGCGTTAAGCAAGCTGGTTTTTATGTAATGCTGGGTGCATCCATGCCTAACGTACTTGTTGAAACCGCTTTTATGTCGAACAAACGCGAAGAACGACTTTTGAATACACCCGGTTTTCAGAAGGAAATTGCTGAGGCGATCTTTCGGAGTGTAAAGCGATTTAAAGAGAAATATGAAATGACCGCTGCCAACGGCCGCTGATTCCCCGTTCTCGCCAACCCTGTTGTTAATCGCTGTGTGCTAATTCTCTCCCTCCCGCTCTTTCAAGAATTTATGAAACTGCCTGACGAATAGTGTCAGAAGAATGAGCAGACCAATAATGGTCATGTAGACCAATAAATAGGTTTGATTCGTTTCGAATTTCATCGCTGTGTTGGAGCCACTCAAGACCAGGCCGGCCCAATGGTATGGGTCGCGATTGCCGTGACTCAAGTATTCTATTTTTGCTTGCTGCAATGCCTTTGCTTTGTTGAGACCGGCCTTAAGGTTCGTGTAAAAATTTTCGTAGATGGAGGCGTGGCTTTCCGTTTTCTTTGTTTTCCAAAGGTTGGTCACAATGCTGGGTGTACCGGCAAAATTGAAGCCATGCAAGAGATTCGCCAAACTGTTTCCGCTCTCGGCGTCGCCGAGTTTTCGTTTGCTTTTGCTGAGAATAACCAGCTCTGCCTTGAGTTCTGTCGTAAACAATTCGGAAGTGGTCAATCTTTCGTTCCCGAAGAATTCAAAATAAGACTTTTGCGGGTTTCTATCCTCTAAAGTTCCTGGAACTGCCAGATGAATGATACGGTGTTTTTTGCCTAGCTCAAGGAAATTTTCCTTACTTGCGGTTATATTATTGTAGTAACTAATGTGTCGACGACCCAAGGCTATCTGGATGCTTTCGAGCTCTTTAGAGGCATTTTCCTCATAAAGTTGCTGTTGTTCCAGGTGTTCGTTTGTTCCTGAAATTTGTTGGTCGGGGCTTTGTGCCGTTGGTGCAGACATGACAAGGCTGAGTTCTTGAGCCTGCTTGCGTTTTGGTGCCGGCTTGGCAAAACTTGCAAGAGGGGCATAATAAATCGGGTAGGACTCGACCAGAAATCTGGCACTTGAGTAGTCATGACTGTGGATTAGGTCTTGTGGGTTTTCAACAAGCAATTCAAAAGGCAGAATGTTCAACAGACCATCTGCAGAAATGATGAGGCTTTGTTTCGGGTTGAGCCAGCCTTCAATGGGTTGAATGAGCAACTCATACAGTTGACATGCATGGTTTAGGCTGAATTCAGATGGTTTAGGGCCATCGACTGATGAGAAATTATCGCTGATGTCACGGAATAAAGGTGTGATGTTGCGAACCAGATCTTCGATATATGCACTTGGAACATTGATTCGATCACAATAGATTGAATTGGGCTGAACGACAAGAACAAACGTTGCATTCTTACCCACAAAGTAATGGATAAAGATACTATTCAGAGTTTTTAAATTTGATTGTAATTCATTTAATGACTGGCTGTCAGGCCTGATTAAGTGATACCATTCTGGATGGTCCTGGGCCAATTGGGTAAGAAGCGTATTCCTGCGCAGGTGCAGGTTGCGAATGCTTCGTTTAGCCGCTGCTTCCGCTTCCTGGTCGTTGCTTCGATCGTTCCAAATATTTATCCACGTTTCTTTTATTTGGGTCTCGAGTGCGGTTATCTGGTGACTAACCGAATCCATGTCAGGGTTGTGAAGAACCTGTGCCACATCCGTAATTTCTCCGGTATGTTTGAGCGCTTTATAGTAGTCGCAGGTTGCATAAATGTTTGGCAGGTCACCCACATTTGAGTATGAAATTATCGCCGGCTCAAATAGATCCTGTTTCAAGTCAAAGAATTCAGCCCAATATTCACTCAGGCAAAAAGTGCGATACTGCTTCAAATAGGCCATGGCCGTATCTGCGTAGGTACTGGCCATTTCGTGGAAATTGGCAGCCAGGTAGGTTCTAATCAATCCGGCCTGACCTGCGAGAATCGCAAGGTGAGAGCCGGTCTCTCTGCCAAGTTGAATAGCGTGCAGATAATAAGTTTCGGCTTGTTCAATATCCTTTTTCTGCAGTTCCAGGTTTCCCTGCATCCAGCGATGATTGGCTGCATACTGCAGTTGAAAAGTTTGACGGGAAAGAGCATCCGCCATGGATAAATAGTACTCGGCCTTGTTGAAATCCGCAGGTGGATTGAGAAAAAGGTTGGCCAACCGTGTAAAACACTGTTCGGTTATTTTATGTTGTTGTGTTTTCTGGGCATATCGCAAAACTCTTTCGATGGCGAGCTTTGCTTGCTGTCTTTGCCCGCTGGCTGTCAGGATTGTAGCGCGTCTAAAGATGATCTGGTGCTGAAGATCTTGTTTACCTGCTTTGCCTGCATGCGTCTCGGCGCGTTCGAAGTAAGTCAGAGCACGGGTCGGGTTTGCTGCACTGACGCACAATTCAGCCATGGAAAGTGATAGCTCGGCTTTTTGGGCGAAATCCTCTTCGGCCAGCGCGTAAGCCAGCTCGTAGGTGGTCATCGCCCTTTCCCATTCTCCATTCATGGTTAGGCAAAAAGCACGATCGTGTTGAAAATCTACCAAACCACGTTTCCGGTTAAGTTGTTCAAGGGCAAAAATGCCACTATCCGCGTTATTTTTAAGGTTGCGATAATAAGCGTATTTTTTGAAATAGGTTCGTAAACGCAAAGCTATATCAAGTTGCTCGAACAAGGCGCCGGTTTCTGTCGCGAGTTCTGTGGTCCTTCCTGCAAATGAAAGGGCAGAATCGAGTTTGCCCGATTCAAAATATGCAACGCCCAGATGAGTCAGTAGAAGAATTTTTTGCCTTCTCTCTATTGCCGGCGTTTTCTCCAGAGCATAAAGGTATTCTGTTGTTGCGGCTCTATTTTCACCTTGTGCTTGCAAGATATCGCCACGAAGTAAATGCGCAAAAGAGTCAGTTGGGTTATTGGTAAGATAACTGTCGATGGTCTTCCGGGCCTTGTTAAAATCCCGGTTTCGCAATCGCCAAATGGTATAAGCTTTGTGGTACAAATGTTCCTGGTCAGGATTGCTGCGAAGCTTTCGCAACTGGGAGGCAAGAGCAGAATTGTTTTTCAAGCGAAGTGCTGCATCTAGCATTAACTTCGTTGCCATATGCGAGTCAAGCCCGGCCTGTAAAGCTTGCCGGCTATATTGAAATACCTCCGGCCACTTTTGTTGGTGTTGATGCAGGCGGGCAAGGGCTAAATACGCGTTTGCTCCACTGCTATTAGTAAAGTAGGTTTTGCCTTCTTCATGCATGTTTGCATAGTGGAAGTAGTCGGCGAGCCACGTAAATGCGACGCTCATTGAAGAGTCCGCGGCGATCTGTTCTTTTAGTAACGCAATCGCAGTAACATAATCATGCTCGCCTGCCTTTTTTAGTGCAGCCTCATATTGCGTGACGGTTCCAGGGTTTGCACTAAGATGGGAAGAAAAGAGTAGAGAAATTGTTAAGAAATGCACTGCATTGAGGAGTTGAAAAACACATTGTCTTCTGCTATATTTTATTCGCATTGGGTCGTCTTTTTTATGTAAGCAATCGTATTTGTTTTGATTTACTGAAGCACCACCCTCTGTTTCTCCATCGTCTGCTGCTAATTCGGTAGCCTCAAGTACAACTCACAGAGAGTATCCCGAAAATTTTGGGGGATGTAGGTGCGCCTTATAAGTTAGTACCACTTGGGAGATAAATGCAACTAAATTAAAATATAAAAATTTGAGATTATGGCGTCAATCTATTTCGTGAAAAAGTCTAAAGTGATTACACTCTTGACATTTAACAAAATTGTATCTATATTTTATCCATCTTAATTAACCTATCTCAGTTTTTCCCATACCGCGAAAACTACTAAATAAGGAGTTACAATGCAGGCCTTTCTGAATAAAATGCGGGATAGTGTGACTAAGACGCAAGTTTGGAAATCGGTTTTTCGACATGGCTATGAAGATACGCCACGTAATCGCTATTTGCAGGTTCTGGACAATGTTTGGCTGCATCTCCACCCGACGCGTATTCCAAGGCACGCCGGGTATGTGCGATTCACATGGTGTATGGGCGGAATCACTTTTCTGCTTTTTTTGGTAACAGCCGTAACCGGCGTTTTGCTCATGTTTTACTACCGGCCAACTGCAGAATACGCTTATAGCGATATGAAGTTTTTGGAGTTTGATGTTCCGTTTGGAATGTTTCTTCGTAACATGCATCGTTGGGCTGCACACGGCATGGTCATTACCGTGTGGCTTCATATGTTCAGAGTATTTTTGACCGGCTCATATAAACCACCACGGGAGTTTAATTGGGTTGTCGGCATAATTTTGTTAACAGCGACACTCCTTTTGAGCTTTACTGGATATTTACTTCCCTGGGATCAACTTTCTATTTGGGCAGTTACAGTGGGTACCAACATGGCGCGAGCGACCCCTTTGCTGGGGCATGAAGGACCGTTCGGGCCAGAACTGGGTATGCGGCCAGATAATGATGTGCGATTTGTACTGCTAGGCGGTACACAAGTTGGGCCCCCGACTCTTCTGCGTTTTTATGTTCTACACTGCATTTTCTTTCCTATCTTTTTATGTATCTTTATCGCCGTACATTTTTGGCGGATACGCAAGGATGGTGGTATTTCCGGACCATTGTGATGTAAAGAAGGATGGGTTGTGTTTAAGGCTTGGTTTCTGTTCCGGGTAAGCTGAACATTTGCGCTCGCTATAAATCATCTGAAAGAGGAAGTTTCATGGACAATTTAATGCTGATTCTCGGAAAACCGGACAATATTCCGATCATAATGATGCTTGTGCTCTTTGGCTTCTTTACATGGCTCTGGTGGCGAGAGGCCAGGAAAAATGATAAACTCATACGTGAAGGCCGATATTGTGAATTGCAGGCTGAAAACAACGACCGGATTTTTACCTGGCCCTATCTTGCCAGAATTGAGTTTCTTGCTGCAATTCTGGTTATGGTCATTCTGACAGTCTGGTCCATTGTGCTGGATGCCCCGCTTGAGCTTCCGGCGAATCCAGCAAAAACACCCAACCCTTCGAAGGCGCCGTGGTATTTTCTTGGACTGCAAGAAATGTTGGTTTACTTTGATCCATGGATAGCCGGTGTTATATTTCCAACCATAATCATTGTCGGGCTGATGGCTATCCCATATATTGATCGAAACCCCAAGGGAAATGGTTATTACACCTGGGATGAAAGGAAGTTCGCCATTTCAACCTTTCTCTTTGGATTTTTCGCTCTTTGGATTGCACTGATTTTTGTGGGCACATTCCTCCGGGGGCCGGGTTGGAACTTTTTTGCGCCCTGGGACTATTGGGACCCACACAAAGTTGTAGCTATGGTTAATGTGGACCTGCATCAGTTTTTCGGGATACGCAGTTCTGTTGTTGCTTTCTTGTTTGGCGGGTTTGTTGTTACAGCCTACTTTGCTCTTGGTGTCTTGTATTACTACTGGAAGAAAAAAACTGATTTTGTGCAGAAATTAGGGGCGGCCCGCTATGGTGTGCTCGCATTCCTTTTTCTGTGTATGATGGGCCTGCCCATAAAAATGTTGCTTAGATGGCTTTTCAACATTAAATATGTTTGGATAACACCCTGGTTTAACATATAAATTATATCAGGTCAGCGATTCATTTTTGATTTCTTTGTGATGTATTTAAACCTGTATTTTAGGAAGGAGGCGGGATCTGCGGTTGCTAAATCCCGCGCTTTGTACGGGACTTAAACGTTTCTGGATATTTACACTGACTAAAGGAGGAAGCTTTGCCTAAGCGATCTGAAACCCCTCTCGAAGAGAGACATTGTGGTCATATATTTTTGATTTTGGCCGGGTTGCTTGCATTGACAACCTTTTGGGCCATTTGGGATATGATCCGCACACGGGCACCGTGGCTTGGATATCAGCTATCTGAGAATGCTCAGGAGCTGGCGCTTATCCAGAATGAAATTGACCTCGCAGTCGAAGATTTTGAATTTGAGGCCAGCGAAGAATATGGCGCTTTACAAGAGCAATTAAACGAGGCGCGGGCCCAACTCGAAGGCGAAGAGCACCAACAGGTCTTGCTTGAGCTGGAGCAAGCGAACGATAGAATCCAAGATGTGATGCAAATTTATCGTTTTGCCAAGAGTGAATACGATGCCCTTTGGTATCGTTACAAGCATGCCGAGCATGAGGGCCACCAGGACGAAATGCAAAAACTTCGCCCTGAAGTCGACGCACTCGATTTGAAGGTAAAGGAGCTAAAAAAAGACTGGGATGATGCTGAAGCGAGTAAAGTCGAGGTAGAAAACCGCATAGACGGTCTTGGCGAGGGCATCAAGGCCATTGAAGCTGAAATGGCACAACTGAATAAACCGGTTGTGGATTTGCGCGAGCAATTTACACGGGTGCAAGATCGGAAGGTTGCAATAAACCAATTCGTTCTCAATAATTTTGTTCGTGGGAACTTTGCGAGCTATCTTGACCAGGTTGATCGATGCACAAGCTGCCACGTCAATGTTGACAAGGGCGGCTTTGAGGAGTTTGAAACACCTTTCAAAACGCACCCTGTACGTGATCCGCTACTGAAGCTTCACCCCATCAACCAGTTTGGCTGTACGCCTTGTCACGATGGTCAGGGAGAGGCTCTGAGAATTCCGCATGCGCATGGGAAGGTTGAATTCTGGGAACATGAACTTCTGGACTCTGATATTGTTGAAGCTGGATGTAACAAGTGTCATAAAAACGAGATGCGGGTTGAGCATGCGCCCAGGTTAACCAAAGCAAAAAGAATGGTATTTGACCTGGCTTGTTACGCTTGCCATGACATCGCCGGTCATGAGAAGGCCCGTAAAACAGGACCTCCGCTTAACGCAGTTACGAAGAAAACAACGCCTGAATTCATCTACCGCTGGGTTAGCAACACCAAGTCGTTTCGGCAGCACACGCGCATGCCAAATCCGAAATTTACCCATGACGAAGCCGCTGCGGTGTCTGCTTATCTGACTTCTATCAGTAATGAAAGTGACTATTCAGTGCCCAGGGCGCCTACAAGTGGCTCCGCGATGAGAGGTGAAAAACTTATTGAGAGTATTGGCTGTAAAGGCTGTCACATTGTTAATGAATCGGATCGAGAGGTTCGTATAGCAGATGTTTCGTATGATATTGCCCCGGAGCTGGCCAAAATTGGCAGCAAAGTTAACCGTGATTGGCTGTATGCGTGGATTCGTAATCCAAAACAATATCATCCCGGCACCACCATGCCGCGACTTCGCTTGAGCAATTCTGAGGCAGCCGATATCACCACTTATTTAATGAATAAGAAAGAGTCCGAGCCACCTGGAAATGGCCTTGAGCGTGTGGATTTAAGCTCGCCGGAACTCATTGCCGAGGGAAAAACAATAATCCGTAACTTCGGCTGCCACGGCTGCCATGAAATCAAGGGCATGGAAAAAGAAGGAAAGGTGAGCGTTGCGTTGGATGAGTTTGGCGGCAAGGCGCACGATGAACTCTTTTTCGGTGATGCTCTGGCGCGTGGAGAAGTCCAGGCCGAGACCTGGGATAAATGGACGCTGGGTAAAATGCACAATTCTCGGCTTTACGCCACCGAAGCAGTCGTTCAGAGAATGCCCGATTATGCCTTCAACGATGATGATGCCCGCACCATGATGCTGCTATTAAAAAGTTGGGACGGACGTGTTATCGGCAATAAATACAAACACGATACGGGGCGTTTGGGTGATGCGCTTGAGAAGGGTCGCAGGCTCGTCAGGCAATACAACTGTGTAGGCTGTCATGTTATCGAAGGTGAGGGCGGGGTTATTCGTCCAACAATTGTCGCGGCTTTTGAAAAAGAGGGACGCACTAAGGATGAGGCTTTGTCCTTTTCTCCCCCCGATTTAATTGGGGAAGGTCGTAAAGTGCAACCGGACTGGCTTTTTAAATTTCTAAAAACGCCAACAACGCAAATTCGGCCATGGTTAAGTGTTCGCATGCCGACATTTGGTCTGAAAGACGATGAGGTGAACACCATCATCGAGTATTTTCAGGCGATAGAAGGCACAAGTCAGCCATTTGCTGAAATCAAAAATGAACTTACCGCTGTAGAAATTCGCGGCGCTGAACTTCTTTTTACAAACGATTATTTAAGCTGTTTTAGTTGCCATCAGGTCGGTCCTAAAAAGCCACAAGGCCCCCCCTCTGGTTGGGCACCTGATTTTCTGTTGGCCCCGGATCGTCTTAATCCGGACTGGGTGTACGACTGGATTGCCGATCCGCAAAAACAGCAACCTGGCACGCGTATGCCGAGTTTTTACCCGGATGCTGCGCCTCCCAATATTCTGGACGGTGATGCCAATAAACAAATTGAAGCACTTACAGATTACTTGATGAACATTCGACGTTTTGCTGATAGATTATAATCAATTTATTCTATTTTTTTTAGGAGGAAGTATTATGAAAAAGTTTTTCACTTTGGTCATGGCATTGCTGTTAATGAGTTTCTTTGTTGCCTGTGGCGGTGGCGAAGAGAAATCGACGACACCTGCTGAGAAAGCAGGTAGAACGGCAAAGAAGGCCGCAGGTTATCAGGCCACAGCCGTGACTGACGGGGGTTCAATTTCCGGCAAAGTTTCCCTGGCCGGCGCAGTACCGGAAAAGAAAAAACTGGAAATTACGAAAGATGTTAATGTTTGCGGAAAAACAGGACATTATGATGAAAGTGTTGTTGTATCCGCGGATAATGGTATCGCAAACGTGGTCGTGAAAATTGTCGCTATCGGCAAGGGTAAAGCCATGGACGCGTTGGGCGAATCATTTACTCTCGACCAGAATGGCTGTGTGTTTCAGCCGCATATAAATTTGGTGCCTGCCGGGGGTGACCTGACCATCTTGAATAGTGATGGCATTCTTCACAATATCCACACCTATAGCGAAAAAAATGGTTCTGTGAATGTTGCGCAACCTGGGTTCAAGAAAAAAATGAAGCAGAATTTTGCCAAGGCGGAAATAATTCGTGTAGCATGTGATGTCCACAATTGGATGGGCGGCTATATTGTCGTGGCGGACCATCCCTACTATAGTGTTACCGATGCAAGTGGTGGTTTTGAGTTGACGGATGTACCAGCCGGAACTTACACAGTTGAGTTTTGGCAGGAAACTTTTGGTAAGCAAACCCAGGAAGTAACTGTTACAGCCGGTGCTGCTGCAACCGCCAATGCGGAATTCGCTGCCGGCAGTTAAGTTTGACGAAATTTTTATACTTTGAAAGAGGTGTGCCTGTCTTTGGTGGGCACACCTCTTTTATTTTGATGCCATATCGATTTGTCAGGTGAAAGTGCAATCATGTTGTAGCGCTCAGGCTTAATTCATTCAATCTCATGGTTGTAATAAACTTTATAGAAATTCATTTTTCTGACTTCATCATAACCGCGTTCAATAAACTGCGTTGTTTCTGCCACATCTTTTGAATCAAGTTTCACCTCGATGTTTGTGTCCAGTTTGATGATATTCTTCATTTTACGTTTCGCTTTTTTTACTTCAGGCTGATGTATTTCAAATGCTTTATTATAAAATTCAGAGGCATTGTTTGCATCACTTTGAACATAATCAAGGAATGGCTCCTTACTGCCAAATGGTTCTAGTACTTCGGTGGAAAAGCTGGGATAATCGAAGATATCTTGCTTTTCAAAATAATCGATGGCAGCGCTGTTGAACTCAAATTGCTCCTCTTTCTCCACCATACTGGGCATGACATCATCTGAAAAACCCAGGCATAGATTAAGGTAATTCTGTGTGTCCACACGCGATGTGTTAACCAAGCAGACATTTAAAAAGAGCTGATGCCAGTAATTGTCATCGGCTTTCTTCCGGTTGATGGTCAGGAGACGATAACCGATTTCTTTGCCTGTACCCAGAACGAGGCAGGCTTTGTCTATTTGCGCCGGATTAAATCCCGTTTCATGATTCACGCTTAACCCGTTCACGCCTTCTACGAAGCTCACAAACAAATTACTATTCTCAAGTTTGTAGATGCCAATTGCATCGGTGATTACGCCTTCAAATATAATTTCGGAGAAATAGGCAAGGCAGACTTCACCCTTTTTGATGTATGGATGTTCCGCCGAGTCATACAGATGTTCTACAATGGTTTTGCTTTCATCCACAAATGAATTTATGTCTGAAAAAATTTCACTGCAACTGCTGAAGACCGGGTTGAATTCCAGTTGTTCTTCATGGTAAAATTTTTTCAGATCATCCTGCTTAAAGGCATTTAGAAAATAGTTCAGGAACAGTTCAGAAAATGCCTGATCGAATTCGTAGGGTTGCGCGGCCGTGTGACACGCCTGCTTTTCACTTTTATTGCCCACATGGTGCAGTGTCAACAATTTCAGTTCAGTGGATGAAAAGTCTAACATGAAATTTTCCTCAACGTAAAAGTAAAGTGATGGCGACAGAACAGGAACGGTGAAAATAGGATAAATGCCGGAGAATGTCAAATGGTTTGGAGCAAAGTAGTTTGGCGCGGTGCATTTTGTGGGAATAGGCTTTCAGTTCGTGTAGTTACTATTGAGCAAAATGAATAAAATATTTAATGGAGAGGTCATGACTATTCAACTGAAATACTATTATTCCCTTTTAATTTTGTCGGTTTTTTTTCTGGCTTCCTGGCCCACAAGGGTCACAGCACAAACTGTGGAACATCCGATCAAGATTGAAATTCATCCGCTGCAGCAGCAAGTAGCACCAGGAGAAAGCTCCGCGCTCACAATTACTTTCCGCATACCAAGAGGTTTTTGGCTGGGCAGCAACGATCCCGCCGCCCGCATTCCTGCGGCAACCGTTATCAAGATGGAGAAGGAGGCGGGCTTTACATTTGAGTCTGCACGATTCCCGAGCCCTGAAGTGCGCGGCGTGCCGGTTCATCTTGGTGTGACTCATGTTTTCGAGGGTGAAATAACGGTTGTTGTGCCTTTTAAAGTGGCTAAAACAGCAACCGCCGGTGAGCATGAATTGACCGCAAAGATTACCTACACACCGGGCTTGAATGCCGGGCACCTGACTACCCACTCTAAAGAGCTGTACTCTGTAAAAATAATGATATCGTCTGGTTCCGGAAATGGTTTTGCGGCCACTCCAAAACCGACAAAAAAGCAAGTGCCGGAAGATTTTTTAGTGGCTGAAAAAAAGTTGAATCTGCCGCAGCCCATGAAGATGATGTTTCATACCTGGGATGAGAATGGCCTGTTGCCGAAGTTTCTGCACAGACTTTTTGTTGATCCGGACAATCACGGTAAGCACATTCAGACAGTTTGGCATCCTTTTGTCGGCTCAACTGAAAATAACGGGCAGACCATCGGCGGGGCCATGGCTTTAATGAATGTGACCCGGGAAGGCATCATGACCGGTACTTTCGATGTGCGTGCCTACCACAATGAGTACGCTGGAAATACCATCGCTATGGATGTTGTCAGTTGCCCAGGCGCTTATGTGAATTACTGGTTCTCGGCCCAGCTGGCAGAAGATCGGAACCGGCAGGTACAATTTCATAACGAGAATTTGGCGCTCGGTCAATCCGATAGATTTGGCTACGAAGTTCAGGTCGATGCTTTTCAGGATCCGCGATACCGGTTTTTCGGCCTTGGAGCCGGTACGAATGAGGAAGATGAATCAAACTACACGCATGAAGAGTTTGGCGGTTTTCTCGATCTATAAAAACAATTTGAGATTCTCGGTTGGCGGCAAAGTTCGCTCGGTTGATTTAAAACGCGGGGCGGAACGGCTGGCAGGCGACTTACCGTTCACAATTAACGAGGCGCGTTTTGATGGCGTGCCGGGCATTACTGGATCAACGGTGGTCGGAGAACGCGTGAGCCTGGTTTATGATGCACGAAATCAGGAGTTTACGCCGTCGGCCGGTTTTTTTGTGAAACTCACGGCTGAGTATGATCAAGTGACTGGCGGCGCAGAACCGGTTTCCGACTACGGTCGTTTTGAAGTTGATTTGAGGAAATATTTTTCAACTGTAGACCAGCGTTTGACTTTGCTGTTTCGTAATAACTTGACGTTCACCACGAGCGACGATGTGCCGTTTTTCGACCAGGCAACATTAGGCGGCGAGTCAACTTTGCGCGCCTTTGACAAGGGACGTTTTTACGGCCAACACGCTGTATTTGGCAGTATGGAAGTACGTTTTCAGGCGATGCACATTGTAATGATGGGCTTCCCAATGGATTTGGAAATAGGTACTTTCCTGGACGTTGGTCAGGTTTTTAATGGCTCGGATTTTGATGGGGGATTCAACGTTAATCCCGGTATGAGCATGCGCTTCCTGAATCGGCCCAACATCGGCATCGTCGCCAATGGGGCTCTTGGTCAGGATGGTATCATCTTTACGGGTGGTGTTAGTCTGCCTTTTTAATATTGTTTTTGGGTACCGCGGGTCAACGTTTTTAAAAACCGTTTTGTCTTGCCTGTTTTCCTCGCATTTCTTATGTCCTGGTTTTAAGTTGTATTTTTGATAAGGAATGCGAGGAAAAGTTAACAATAAAACGACAGTGGCAACAGAATTTGCCTCTTCCTGGCTGTGCCATCGCGCTGAGTCGTCTTTATCTGCAATTACGCCTTTTGCTGCGCTTAACGGCTGGTTTGAAAATATTGCTGATGAAGCTAAAGATGCCTATAATTCCCTCCGGATTTATGAAAGTCGCCGTGCAATGTGCCGCCAATTTTCATTACGATCAAAACTTGAACACCTTAAACGTTTAGTCTTTGAAAAATGTTGAATTGGTTTTCAATTTTGCTGCCGTATTCTTCGGCTTTGCCTGAACCATTGTAGCCTCCGGCAAAACCAACAAAGTTACGACCCTTTAGCGCTGCAAGCATTCCTTCATCAAAGAAATCGAACAGGCCAAATATTTGGTAGCGTATGTCCTGGTTAAATTTTTCAAACAGGGCCTGCACCGAGTCATATCCAATGGTCTTGTAATGAAAACCCATGATTTGCGGCGCACCCATACTGATCGATTTCAGGGCGGCCGTGTCGTCCAGGCTTCTGGCGAAATCCAACACCTTCCATTCATGCGTCTGGCTGACATGCATTTTTTCCCATTCAGCGTTTTCGTTTGGCCGGAACTGGTGGCCACGCCAGACTTTGTCGCTGCGATATTTAAAATGCGAGTGAAATGCTTCGGAATTGTGTTGCCCCCAGTATTTCCAGAATTTGTGATTTTCCAGACGGATGATTAGGCGCCCGTCCTTCGCAAAACCCATGCCTGAGCTTTCAACATTGAGCACGGCCACAGTACTGCCGGTGTCAATTTCAACAGTTTTACTCAGAGTTTCCAGAAGATTGCCAAAACGGTTCCATGTGCGGGCCACTTGCTGGTCTATTGCCGAGTCGGTGGGGTTGAAAAGCTTTGTGGGTGCCAGCTTGGTGTTCTGTAAATCGGTTCGTTGGAAAAGAAATTCGGTCACCGTTGTTGGACCCGAGTCTGTCCCCAGATCGCCAATTATCTTAATGTGTTTGGCAAAAACAAAAGCTGCTGAGTCATTAAAACGGATTTCATACCAGTCGCCAACTTGTGAGTCAATATTGACGGTAGAATTTTTTCTCAACGAGCCGGCTTTTTCGCCGGTGAGGCTGGGTTGCTTTCTTACGTTAAGTTCATTTGCTTTAACCAGGCCTTGTTTTTGTTTTTCAATTTCAATGATTTTAACGAAATCTTTGTGCAGGAATGCCTGAGCACCGTTAAAGGGAATCTCAAGCCAATCACCGTGCTCAACATTGATTTGTATGATGGTGTTGCGGTTAAGAGTGCCGAGAATGACGCTGTGGATATCGGGTTCGCTACGCACGTTTAAGCGATTGACAGCAACTTTTCCTTTAACTTTTTTAGCAGGTGGCAGGGTCATAACATAATCGCTATGGACAAAGCCAAATCCGCCCTTAAACTTGATTCGCAGCCATTCCTCCAACTCTTCAATAATTTCGATGATGGCGTTGAAGTGGAGCACACCGATCTTTTCACCCGTTCGGCCGGGCAGCCTTCGGACATTCAGTTTGTCGGCTGTGACTTTGCCTTTCATGGGTTGACTCTGCTCTTTTGTCTGAAAGTGAAGCGTTTGGCGAAAATTCAATTTAGCTGAGCAAGCTGGTTGGATCCTCAATTTATAGAGAAAGTTATTGTGCTCAGACTATGAATATTGCAAAATCGTGATTCCTGTGAGAATTGTCAAGTAAAATCAGGCGTTGATGTATTGCTTGTCTTCGATTTGCCGGTTGTCTGATTTGTGTATTGGTCAGAGAGGTGGTGGGGTTAAAAAGACGAACCGACGCTACCGGACTAAAGCACTTGCATCCACAGCGCCAAAATGGTATATTGCCCGATACAAAGTGTCTTTTTCGTTGCTTGAAACTGTGCGACATCCTGTGCGGTATGAACTCTGGAGGAATGAATGAAACCCGCTCCTTTCAAATATTTCGTCCCTGAGTCCAGAGACGAAGCGTTGGAACTTCTTTGCGAACACGGCTTCGACGCCAAGATACTCGCCGGTGGCCAAAGTCTGGTTCCAACCATGAATTTTCGTCTGGCCCAGCCGGAGGTGGTTATCGATATCAACCGAATTCAGGCGCTTTCTTACTTACGAAAGAAAGACGGTTTTCTGCAAATTGGCGCTCTGAGCCGGCACGCCGAATTGGAGCGCAATGCCGATATCGCTGAATCAGCGCCGCTGCTTTCTGCAACCATGCCGCATATCGCCCATCCGCAAATTCGCAACCGGGGAACCATCGGCGGTTCGCTGGTGCATGCCGATCCAGCCGCTGAACTTCCAGCGATCATGCTGGCTTTGGATGCGAAGTTCAAATTGCAGAGCAAGGAGCAAACGCGAGTGGTCAACGCACAAGACTTTTTCATCGACCTGTTTATGACTGCGCTCGAACCGGAGGAACTGCTGGTTGAAATTGAGTTGCCCGAGCAAACGAATGGCCTTGGTTACGCCTTCGAGGAAGTCGCTCGCCGCCATGGCGATTTTGCCCTGGCTGGCGCTGCAGCCATCATCAATCAGGATGCAGACAGCAAATGTTCAAGTGCGCGTATTGTCCTGATAAATGTTGGCAACAGACCGGTTCAGGCGACTTCTGCGGAAAAACTATTGATTGGGGAAAAGAAGTCAGACGAACTCATTCAGGCAGCGGCAGAGGCGGCGATACAAGATATTGACCCACCTTCTGACATGCATGCTTCTTCTGAGTTTCGGCGCCATCTAACAAAGGTGCTGGTTCAAAAGGTTTTGAATAAAGCGTTTAAACGCTAAGGCGTCAACAAAGATTCGGCCAGATTTGCCAGATCATCCATAACCTGGCGGATTTCCCCTGGTGTGGCAGCTTGTTTATAAAGGTAGTCCATTTCCACATTCGCTTTCACTTTGCCGGATGTTCTTGCTAGCAGCTCATTTCTCAGTATTATCGCCTTGTCGCTAAAACGGGTTGCAAATTCCAGGCTCAAACCTCGCAGAAAAACATCAGATGAAGCGCTGTACATTTGCCATGTCGCCTGTTTCGTATCTTCAGATTGGGCCCCGGACATCTGCGCCATCAAGGCATTCACCATTTGGTTTTCTTCAACGCCGCGTTCCAGGAGAAATTTTCGCAATTCATTGGTGAAATCGAGACTGCTGTTCCTGAGAGCCTGATTTGTGAAGTTGGCGTACGGTGTGGTGGTGCTTTGGGCTCCCGAAACAGGCGCTTCTCCAGGTGAAGTTTCTGTAAATTGTAGAAAGGCGGTTACGTAACCGAGAAACAGGGCAAAACCAAGGCTCATAGCAAAAAGTGAGGGCGAACGCATAACCTCAATGAGCCGGGCCCGCCAATACTCAAGTTGTGGAACATCAACAACAGTTACGTTGGCGAGTTCATCTGCAACTTCAGAGGTCTCTTGTTTCGCGGATTGTTGCAACGCTTCTTCGTCAACAACCGTCACTTTTGCTTGCTTTTCTGTCTTCGTCTGTTTCATCAAACAGGTCCATTAATCGTTGTGGGATTTTCACTAGCTATGCATCGGTAAAAATCAAAAAAATATTAGAATTCCACCGCAGTGTGACAGGTATTTAACTCTGAAAAAGCGCTTGAGGTTGACTCGTCCCGATCCTATATTTAACCATTCCGTGAAATTTTTATAAGATCAAGCAGACTATTTTACTCAGCTCATTTTTCTTCACAAACTCAGAAAGAGCCATTTTGGTCAAATTTACAGTAATCGTGCTGAACGTGACTTTCTTGTGTGTTTCATTTTTGTTTTCCAAGGATTTGTTTAATATTTACGACCTGAAATATCAAGGTGAATTCCTGGCTTATCACGTCAATGACCTGAACAACGACCAGCTCAAAGATATCCTTATTCTGCAAAAACAGCACAATTTGGAGAAACAAAAGGAACACTGGCTTTCTGTTTACTTTCAGAATGAAGAGGGTTTTTCTCCTTCACCGGTTCAACATTTCAAGCTGCCCGGCCAGATCATTGCCTTTGATATTGGCGATGTCAGTGGCGATGCGCGCAAAGAACTCGTCTATTTTAGCAGAAATGGACTGAGCTATTATTCGCCCACGGACAGTGGTTTCACACTTACCAGTTCCCGACTCATTGAATCATCCTCCTTGTTCATGCTGCCAGGCGATTATGCTTCCTTTAGTTTCGATTTTGTCAGAGATGTCAATGCCGATGGCGTAGACGATCTTTTGGTGCCGGATGTCAGGCATTTTGACTTTTACTTCAGAAAACAGGCAAATGCCTCATGGCAACGAAATCGAATTCCGCTGCTGCCGGAATCGTCTTATTCCGGCTTCTACAATTCGCGCTATTCAGTCGGCCACCGAGTGAATGCAGTGTACTCCGTGCCATACCTTACTTTTGCTGACTTCAATTCAGACAGCCGCGACGATGTCATCGCGGTTTACCGGGATAGCCTGGTTGTCCACCTTTTGAAGGAAGACGGATTGTTCGACCAAGAGCCGCTGTGTAGACTGCCAATCAATTTTGGAGAAATATGGCGCGGTGGTAAAATACAGCGGACGCGCTGGGGCGATGACAGCATCAAAAAGCACTTGATGCGACTGGTCGATCTGGATGGTGATGGTTTGCTCGATGCTGTTGTCGTGCAAAAGTCCACGCGCAAGAGCATCATGCGCCCGGCCACGGATGTGCGCATCCATTTCGGCCGTACCGACAGATCAAATTCACCCGCATCCCTGTACTTTTTGGATGAACCGGATCAAATTGTCCGGCCCGGGGGCACACAGCTTATCCTTGATATCCTGGATTTCAACAAGGACGGGAGAAGCGATTTGCTCCTACCCGTGGTCAAAGTTGGTCTGGGAAATATCATTCGCGTGCTTCTCACCAAAAACATTAAAATTCAGGCCGAGACTTATTTTTTGGGTGAGGACAGGAAATATCCGCAGTCACCTGATCAAGTAAACGAACTTATGGTAAGTTTCACCTATCGGGGCGGCGCAACGTCACCGGTTTATGAATTGGCTGACTTTAACGCTGACGGTTTGCTGGATATCCTGGGCAGCATAAAGGAAAACACGCTTGTTTTTGTCCATGGCAAGCAGAATAGTGGTTTTAAGAAAAATATTGGAAATCGGTTTCATGTCCCTCTGCCACAAAATGGTGAGCGGGTGGGTGCGATAAATCTGAATCGGGACAAAAAAGCCGATATTGTCATCAATTATGCCGAGTCAAACCCAAGAATCAAAGAACTTAAGAAAGTATTACGCATCTTGTTGGCCAATTAATGAAAGACCGCAACCGATTAGCGATTGGCATTTCGCCTGGATTATTTATGAAACTTTGTAAAACAGAATTTGAGCTAATAAACATCGCAGGTTTAGCATTTATTAGCTTGGAAAATGTTTTAAAGGCTGCCGGTGCAAATAATTCAGAGAAAGGCGAAGTGTCTTTTGTAAGACTTTCATATGAACGCCGAACTTTAAAATATTGGCTGTTTAGGTTTTTCTCTGCGGAACTCTATATCAAATTTTTTAAAGCATCATTCAGGTTGGCTGTTGCCCGCTCTATGTCCAATGGTATAGATTGACTTTTCATGAAAAAATGTTTTTCTTTATAGCGAGCAGTGTGGCGTGCAATTGTGGAATCATGGGTTTATAGAACAAACAGTTGAAGAACATAGAGAGACACCATGAAAAATATCGTGTTTTATGCACTGGCGGCTCTGTTATTAACCAGTATCTACACAAGCAGTTCTTTTGCCCAAAATGGCGAAACAGGCCAATCTTCCAGGTTTTCACACAAAGGGTTTAAGGCTGCACTGGCATTCGGAGGAGCAGAAATTCCGTCGCAGTCAAACCTCAAAGAAGGGCAAGCAGTAAACGTGCATCTTGGTTACGGTTTCAGTAACCATTCGTCACTCTGGTTGAGTCTGGTTGGAACTGAATTTACGGACAAAATAACAAATGATGTTAGCAACAAGTTTTCTGCTCTGGAACTTTCCTACGCCTACAAAGTGAGGTCGAATTCACGCTTGCAGCCGTATGGAAGAATTGGTGTTGGCATTTATGTTCTGGAAACGGTGAGCATCAATACCCGTTTGCATGGCGGCGGTTTTCTTTTTGGCGTGGGAGCAGACTATTTTTTGACCCGCCACATCGGGTTGGGCGTGGAATTGATGTTTAAGGATATTGAATACCTGGAAATAGAAGGTGCAGGCGGCAACACCGTCGCGATTAATCCGCATTTAAACCGTGATGCCAGAGCGCTTATGTTTGCGGTGACAATACAATAAACCCACCGCAGCTATCATATTGCCTGATTTATAAAAAACCCTCGTTCCACTGGAACGAGGGTTTTTTGTGTATCCAGGTTGTGAGTTGCTTTTCAGAGTTAGAGCATTTCTTGCACGACTGCTTTTTCTGCGCGCAGTTCCTCGTGTGTTTTGGCAATTTTTTCCTTTGCAAAATCGCTCCAATCGAGATTCCGGACAATTTCGTAGTTGCTCCGGCCATCGCTTGTGACAGGAAATGAGAAAAGCAGATCCTCGTCAATGCCGTAACTGCCGTCGGAAGGTACCGCTGCCGAGAACCAATCTCCCGTCGGGGTTTTGTTAATATAACTTTTGACATGATCCAAAGCTGCATTCGCAGCCGAAGCGGCAGAAGAAAGTCCGCGTGCTGCAATGATGGCCGCACCGCGTTTTTGCACGGTTTCGATGAACTCGCCGCGCAGCCATTCCACATGACCTATGAAGTCTGTGACCGGCTTGCCTTTGATGCGAGCATTCTCAGAATCAGGATATTGGGTCGCGCTGTGATTGCCCCAGATCGTGACTCTTGACACATCCGAAATACTCACGCCCGCTTTGTTTGCAAGCTGTGCTTTGGCACGATTTTGATCGAGTCTGGTCATGGCGCTGAAGCGTTCTTTGGGAATATCGCCGGCGTTTTTCATGCAGATGAGGCAGTTGGTGTTGGCCGGATTTCCGACAACGAGTACGCGCACATTATCTGCGGCGCATGTTGCCAGCGCTTTGCCCTGGCCAACAAAAATGGGGCCATTTTCACGAATTAAATCACCGCGCTCCATGCCCGGCCCACGCGGTTTGGAGCCCACCAGCAATGCCCAGTTGACGCCATCAAATGCGGTCTCGGCTTTGTCTGTAACAATAATGTTCTCCAGCAAGGGAAAAGCACAGTCATCAAGCTCCATGACCACACCTTCAAGGGCTTTTAGGGCAGGTGTAATTTCAAGTAGTTGCAGGGATATTTTTGTGTCAGGGCCAAACACTTCGCCGGATGCAAGTCTGGGCAGCAGTGAATAACCGATTTGACCAGCCGCACCGGTCACAGCGACTTTCATTGTTTTAGACATTGTTTCTCCTTTGCAGATTTGTACTGAATTTGGACAGTTCTATTCAAGAAAAGATGTCAATACGCGTTTTTATCATCAAAAGAAGTTATAAAAAATCTACCCCAAAGCAAGCAGAATCATTGCCGAAATTATCAATATAATGAGACTTTTTGAAGCAAAATAATTGGTTCTGCTACTGAAGAGCAAACGGGTTGCCTTGTTGTTTTCACACCTCTACCGGCAATCCTTCCATTTGCATTATTTTAAGTGCATTTGTCGACGGGCAGGGTCCCGGACGCATCTGATAATCAAAGACCATTTTGCCCCCCTCAATTTCTTCCCGGAAATGGAAGTTGGTGATCTGGGAGATTGAATCGGCCAGTCTGGTCAATTCCAGATCATGCGTCGAGATGATACCCAATCCGTTTTGCCCCGCAAGTGCCTGGATATAAGACCGGCTGCCGATAAGCCTTTCCCGGTTATTGGTACCTTTGAAGATTTCATCGATGAGAAAAAATAGAGGTCGCTCATGTTTTGACCGCAGCGCTTCCAGTAGTGATTTTAGTCGCCGGACTTCTGTATAAAAGAAGGAAAAGCCATCGGTGATGGAGTCGTTAATCTGAATACAAGTAAAAATCCTGAATGGCAGTGTTTCAAATTGTTTCGCGATAACCGGGCCACCGGCAAACGCGAGCACCAGGTTAACGCCCACGGTTTTCAGAAAAGTACTTTTCCCGGACATGTTTGAACCTGTTATCAGGGTCACATCGCCATTTTCTGCAAGAGTAAAATCGTTGCATTTACGTTGTTGTTCGTGGATCAAAGGGTGGCCGAGGCCATCTGCCCGGAGTACACCGGATGTTTCCTGTGTCTTTTCAAAACACAATTTCGGGAAAACCGCCTCAGGGTTAAGATAGGCAAAACTTGCCAATGAATTCAGCGCTTCCAGCTCAACCAGCGCCTCGAGCCAGGGCACCAGTTTTTCATGCAGATTGCGCCCAACCCGGTTCAAAAGTTGCGCCAACCAAAAGTCCCAGGGCAAAACAAGATTCAGTACCACGCGAAACATGGGGTTCATGCGCAATCCCACTGCGAAGCTAATCAAGGTGATGCGTTTGAGTTCAGCAGAGGGGCGGGTTCCTTCAGCCCAAAACGGTTTGCAAAGTCGCTTCAGCTCAACGTGGTTGCCATAGCGGTAGCGTTCCAGAAAATAAAGCACTGCTTTGAGTTTTCTTAATTCTTCAGAGATGAGTACCGAGTCGTCGAGCAGCGAGTCCAGCAGGCCCTGATTGAGCAGATAGAGAATACCGTAAACCGTCAAAGAAAGCATCCACCAGGCCGGCAGGATTTGGAATGCATGAAGCGTAAATAAGACAATGTTGATAATCACAAGTGCTGAGGACGCATAAAGAATCCGGCTGAAGCCTGTGCGCGTTTGTTGTTTTTCCAGGCAATGCAGCAATTTCTTGCCTTCGAGATACTTTTCTGAAACCAACCGGTAGGCCAGATAGAGTTTGTCGCGAAACCGCGACATGGGGGTCAGTTCTTTAACAACTTCCTGACGCCTGGCTACTGTCTCGGTATCGGGTAACGGATTGAGAAGCCAGGCTTTTAGCAGTTCGCTGCCATCTTGTGAGATTGCAGTGTCGATAAGGTGGTGCAGAGAGAAGGCCCCGGTAATGTCCAAATCTATTTCGAATGGATGTTCCGGCTGCGGCTCAGGCGTGATTGGTGCGGGAATATGTTGCCAGTCAAGCTGCATTCGGGCGACTTGGGTGGCTTTTAATTCCAGCCATATTTCGTGTCGGCGGATGCTGCGAACGATGCGCCGATGAAAGAACGCCGCAATATTTAAGGCAATCAGGGTGATGCCTATGATGGTCCAACCTATTTCCGGCGAGATTATGTAATCAAGTGCAATGCCCAGGCCAAAACCGCCAAGAAATACTGCGAGCCGTAATCGCGAAAAACGACTACTCGTGGATTTGAATTTGTCCGTATGGCTTGTGAGCCGGGATATTTGCTTCTGCAGAAAGTGCAGCCTTTTTTGTTTTGCAGTCATTTTTTTGAATTGAGGCAAGTTAATCCTTGCGCAACTATCCTTAGTTGAATTTTCATTTGCAGTTCCAGTGACAGGGATTCAAGTTGAAATCGTTCCAGTTCCTTATTAACGTCTTTTCCTCGCAACAGCTTAAGGCGTATGTTTTTTGCTGCTTGCTTAAATTCCAGATAAGCGCTCGGAACACCCGGTTTCAGTTTCCCCGCTTTGCGGATCATGAACATGGGTAGTTCCGTCACCAGGCAGAGCGGATCACCGCCCAGCGAGCGCACGAATTCCATCGAACTATCGCGAAACAACTGTGAGGTTTCCGGTTCTTTACTTTTTTTAAAATAAGCGCGCATGGCCTGGCCTTCCGGCGTGGTGGTGAAACCCGGCCCGATATACTGAAAGCCTTTTTCTCCTTTGCGGTCGTGATCGTGCAGCCGAAAGTTCAAGTCGTCGGCAACTTTCTTGAACACGTTTTGTAGATTTTCTGAGCGGGCAATCCAGTGTTTTTCAATGAGCAGCAACAGGCCGTCAGAGAAACCCATGCCGTGTAAACTCATGTGCAGCGAAAATGGAGCATATTTTTTCAGCAGCGTCGAAACCAGGCAGTTTTCCTGGCGCATGTCAGGGTAGCCAAACTCAAGATCGCGCCCGGGTAGTTCGCGAAAGGCGTGGCACAAATAAGCCGCAATATCCGGCCACTTCTTAATCCATGCCTGATTTTGAGCCTCTCCATCAGGATTGATGTGCGACACAATCACGAATTTGAATTGGGAAAGCAATTCTGAAAAGACAGTTTTGTTTTTGAGAATTTCCAGAATAAACGTGCGCAGGGTTTCCGGGCCAACCGGTTCATCCGAGTGCGCCCCGGCAAGCAGACTGACCGTCTTCGGGCCGTTGCCAAGCACAACTGCGCAGACAGGTCGGCCGGCCTCACTCGGTCCCAGTTCATGCAAAGCAGCAACATCTGAATTCGCCCCACAAGCTGCCTTGATTTCGGCTGCAACCTGTTCGCTTGTTCGGAATCGTGCTCCGGCCACGGAAATTTTTTCAATGCATTTTGTCGCTGCCGTCATGTTTTTATTTTCAACTCAGTTGAGGATATGCTCTGCCATTGACTGACATAAAAATAGGAATTAATTTGAGTAGCGCAAGCAATCTCTGCATCTTGGGAAATATTTTCGTGTGGCTGAAAATTCACAGGAAGCGTCATGCCGTTCGAACCATTTTTCGGTTGACTTTTGCCCGTCAATGCTATTTATTTTGCAGGCGCTTGCACCTGCTGTTTTACAATAATATTTTTTTGCGCTCTTGCAGGAAAAGTAAAAGCAAATGTTTGCACTTTGAACCTTTTCTCGCCTGAATTAGTACAATTTGCAAAATCAAAAAAGGAGACATCCATGAGTTCTGTTTATGAAATATCAGGTGCAGCCCCGGTTGCCGCCGCAAACGCAGATGTTCGCGCTGCGTTTATTACCCGCACTTACATGCATCTGTTTGGCGCCATTCTTGGTTTTACCGCTATCGAGATGTTCTTTTTTAGCTCAGGCTTGGCAGAGTCAATTGCGCGCTCCATGTTAAGTGTCAGTTGGCTGTTTGTACTCGGAGGTTTTATTGTGGTAAGCTGGCTTGCAAGCAGACTGGCGGATTCCGCTACCAGCCCGGCAGCGCAGTATGCCGGCCTTGCAGGATTTGTAATCGCTGAAGCGCTCATTTTTGTGCCCATGCTTTACATCGCTGACAGCGTGGCCTCCGGCGTTATCGAGAGTGCGGCACTGGTCACACTGATGGGATTTACAGCCCTCACCATCTTAGTGCATCGCACGCGCAGGGACTTTTCATTTCTGGCCGTATTTCTGCGCTGGGCCTTTATCGGCGTTCTTGTTTTAATTGTTGCCGGCGTCATGTTTGGCTTTGAATTGGGCACTTATTTTTCCGTTGGCATGGTTGTGTTGGCAGGCGCAGCAATTCTTTATGATACTTCAAATGTGCTGCACCACTATCCGGCAGATCGGCATGTCAGCGCGGCTTTACAGTTGTTTGCATCTGTCGCATTGTTATTTTGGTACGTGTTGCGCCTGTTTATGTCCCGGGACTAAGCGGCCCTCGCTTTTGCATTGAATTCGGGCGGAACCGGTTCGGCTGGTTTCGCCCGAATTAAAAATATTTCTCTCCCGCTAAAAGTTCGCACCTGTTTTCCCGGTTGTAACTTCCTCTGCCTGCCTCCCCGCTAAATTTCTTACAGACGAACAAATAGTCTCCACTTTCTGTACTATTGATAAATTTATGTGGAATTTGAAGATTCGATGCTTATCTTTTTAGTCTGCTCTATTCATAAATTTTGCCACAGAGATACAGAGTACGATTAGAATACAGAACTTAGAACAAATGGACTCAATAAAAAAAATAAGCGCGAATGCGGGTTCTCACCTTTTGCAAGCTTTAATTGTCTGTTTTTTAAAACTCTGTGCTCTCTGTACCTCATGTTGTCAACAGGGATATAATAAAATATTGTCTGAAATCGAACCAGACGGTTCTTGAGGAGCGTCTGCCTATGCGAATAAAAAATACATTTCAACCTGAATTTCCGGGATCCGGTTTTGCCGGAGGCTGTGAAAGCCTGCATATTTTTCTTGTGGGCCCCGGGCTTGTGGGTGGACGGCTGCTTGAACAAATCGAACAGCAGGCTGATGTTTTAAGGGAAGAACATGGTTTGGAAATCAGGGTGAATGCCATTGCCAACAGCAAGCAAATGATTTTTGCTCACGAAGGCATTGCGCTCGCTAAGTGGCGCCGGATTTTGCAGCAAAGCACGGAGGCCACGGATTTCACCAAATTTGTTCAGGAAATGAAACGCCTCAACTTAAACAACAGTGTTTTTGTTGATTGCACGGCCAGCGAAGCGCCTGTTATTTATTACGAGCAGATACTTGGCCAATGCGCCTCGATTGTGACAGCCAACAAAAAGGCGAATTCCGCTAGTTTTAAACAATACGTAAGCCTCAAGGAGGCGGCGAAAGAAGCAGGCGTCAGGTTTTATTACGAAACCAATGTCGGCGCCGGCTTACCTGTTATTAACACGTTAAAAGACTTGACGCTCAGTGGCGATAAAATTGTCAAAATTGAAGCGATTATTTCGGGAACTATTGCCTTTCTTTTTAATGCTTTTGACGGCACAAAGCCGTTCAGCGCGTTGGTAAAAGAAGCCAAAGCCCTCGGCTACACAGAACCGGATCCGCGGGAGGATCTTAACGGCATGGATGCGGCGCGCAAGTTGCTTATTTTGGCAAGAGAGGCGGGTGTGTCACTCGAATTTGCAGATTTAAGTTTAGAAAATATTCTTCCTGAGTCCTGTAAACAAGCTGCGAGCGTGGGTGCCTTTTTTGCTGCCCTCGAAGCAGTGGATTCGTACTTCGAGAAATTGCGCAAAAAAGCTGCGGACCAGGGAAAACGCTTGCGGTATATCGCCGCCTTTTCCAACGGCAAAGCCGAAATTTCTTTGCAGGAAGTTGATGCAAATCACCCTTTTTTTTATCTTCAGGGAAGTGAAAATATTATTTCCATTACCACCAGCCGCTACTGTGACGCACCTCTGGTTATCAAAGGTCCGGGTGCAGGAGCGGATCTCACCGCAGCCGGCGTATTTGCCGACATCCTGCGCACTGCCAAAATTTAAAATCCTGTCAGGGTCAACCTCTCTCTTTGCCACCCTCTGCATAGGCGTGCAGTCTGGCGGCTCCGCGTCCCGTAAAGTATCTGGGGACAGAGCGACTTTTGGGCTTTCTCCCCCGAAAAACGCTTTTATTTTATTTTTTTTGAGAAGACGCCGGTTTTTAAATTGGCTCAATGTCGCTTTGTGTGGGTAAGTTTGAAAGAGGTGGAAAACCACGGATTGGCACGGATGAGAACGCGGATAGAATGAACTTAAAATTGCTAAAGACTCCACCCTGCAAACGGAGCCACAATTACTCAATGAGTTGAAAAGTAAAGGGAATTAAAGTAGGATCATGAATCAATTTCGGCAAAGAAGCAGTCGAGTTCAAACGGTTTGTTTCTGAGCCTGAATAAAGTATAAATCCAGAATGATTCTGCTGTAATGGTTTCTATTTACAACACATAAGTATTCAGCCAAATCCAAAGTCAGTTTTTTTAACGCGGAGAACGCAAAGGACGCAGAGTTAAAAGTGCTTAAATTTTAAAAAATATTCAACCTTACAGAGTATGGCCGGATTAAGTCATAATTTAAGGTCAAAAAATATGCATCCGGTTGTCACTCAGGGGGCGTCCTTTCGCTAAAGCTAACTGCTGTTAATTAAAAAGATTCCTCCTGAATAACAAAGAGGCTGTGAATTAAGCAGGATAGTATCTTTACTTTTTTTTACTCTGCGAACTCAGCGTACTCTGCGGTTTAAGAAAAATTGAAGTTAGCAAAAATCTGTGTTTCATCTGTGGAAATTCGTGAGGAACACTTATTTTGACGCGTAATTGATAACAACTGTACCCACACAGATCAACACAGAACCTTTAAATTGTCTATATGTATCAAAGGAAGGATTTCTCTCATTTCCACGCGGAGCGTCTAATACTGCATTCCGGCGGAGACCATCGGAACGAGGAACGAGAACGAATTACCGCACCAGCACGAACACAGGGCCACTACAAGCCAAACAAAATTCCGACGGAGAACATGAAGAAATTGCTGTCAACACCCTTAAATGGCAACGCATCGAATTCATAGTCGAGAAACACGTAGCGAACATCCCCTGTCAATTTTTTCCCTGCACCAATTGGGATTTCAAGGCCACCGCCAAAGTGCCAGCCAAATTCCTGCGTTGTTTCATTTTCAACGCCAGGAATGTCGACGTCAAGTGTGGTGTTGTACCAACCGGCGCCAACGGATCCATAGACAATGGGCAAAACATGCAGCATCCCGGTTACCATCACCGGCCAACTGCGCACAGTCTGAGTGGCGTTATATTTTTCCTGACGATAATCAATCGAGCCCTCGACAGTAAGCGAGTTGGTTAGTTTTAAGCGCAAGGCGCCGCCAAACATGAGCCGGCCCTTTTCAGCATCGGTCGCTTTTTGATATGCAACATGAAGCCCCAGGCCTTGAGACTGTACGTTCGTTGTTATTAACAAACACAATATTGCTAAAATCATACTTCTGCGAATCATGGTGTAAATCTCCTGTTTTTGTTCTGGTGAATTTAAGCAGTCGCGAGCAGAATGTCAAACGGAATTGACATTCCCTGGATTTTGTTCTTCAGGCAATTTTGTGAGGACGTTTTTCACTTGCTAATGATGAATAATCCCTTAACTTAATATTTAGTTCTTGCTGAAATTTGGTCAATGGGAGGCACTATGTCGAGGAAAAAAGTCCTGCTGGTTGTATTGGCGGTGTTTGGTTTTTTTATATTTGCCAGTGTGATTTTTATTATTGGAATCAAAGCGGCTTTTGATAGCAAGCCTATTATTAAAGACAATTCTGTGTTGCGGCTCAGTTTGAGTGGTGCCATTACCGAGCGTTTCTCTCCAGATGCTTTTGGCCGTGAGTTTGAAGGCGCTGCAGTGCAATTGCACGATATCCGCAAAGCGCTGCACATGGCTTCTGCTGACAAACGCATCAAAGGCGTCTACTTGCGCTTGAGCGCGCCCGAGCTTGGTTGGGCCAAGGCACAGGAAATTAAGCGACTCATTTCCAAATTCAAAGATACCGGTAAATTTGTCACTGCTTTTTTGAACTACTGTGATGAGAAGTCTTACTACATGGCCCTGGCTGCAGATGAAATTTATCTGATGCGAAATTCATTTGCAACCATCAACGGATTCTCCGTTGAAATACCGTTTATCAAGCGTGCTGTGAATAAACTGGGTGTCGAAGTCGAGGTGGTTAGCGCCGGCAAATACAAAAGCGCCGGGGATATGTTCACGCGCAAATCCATGAGCGCGGCCCATCGCGAGGCCACCGAAGCTCTGCTGTCAGATGTTTATGAACATTTTTTACAAACGGTGAGCCAAACCCGCGACATCAAGCGCGAAGCATTGGCAGCGTTGTTAGAAAGAGGGATTTATCAGGCAGAAGCTTTGCGGGGCACAGGTTTGATCGATGGGCTGAAATACGGGACTGAAGTCAGTGAGTTGATTAAGGCGAAAGTCTATGGGATGGAAGTGGCGGAAGTCGCGGATAAGAAATTAAGAATGGTGTCGATCAACAATTACGCCAAACTCTCACCTGATGATGTAGGCCTGGGCGGAAAGGAAAAAATTGCACTGATTTATGCTACAGGGGCCATCATGTCTGGCCAAAGCGGGCATGATCCAATCAATGGCCGGACTCTGGGCGCGCAGTCAATCATACGTATGCTTCTTGCCGCCAGAGACAATCGTGGCGTGAAAGCAGTCGTCCTGCGGGTGGATAGCCCGGGTGGCAGTGGTCAGGCTTCCGATGAAATCTGGGCCGCAATTGAGAACGTACGGGAAAAAAAGCCGGTTGTGGTTTCCATGTCGGATGTGGCGGCATCCGGCGGATATTGGATTTCCATGAATTGTGATGGCATCGTCGCTGAAGCATTGACGATCACCGGTTCAATCGGTGTTGTCAGCATGCTTTTTGACTTGTCCGAAGCGTATGAGGCAGTGGGAATTGACTGGGAAACCTTGAAAACCGGCCCGGGTGCTGATTTTCCCACTGACAAACGGCCACTATCTCCCCGTGAGTGGGAGCAATTCAAGCAATTGAACCGTGATTTCTATCAAGTGTTTGTACAGAAAGTTGCTGATGGCCGCGGAAAGAGTTGGGACCAGGTACATGCAATCGCCCAGGGCAGAATCTGGACGGGTGCACGTGCATTGAAATACGGCCTGGTTGATACACTTGGCGGCCTTGACACAGCTCTGGGTATGGCCAAAGAAAAAGCCGGCATCGCTGCAGATGTAAGTACGCGTTGGCAGGTCTACCCACAGCCAAAGGGATTCCTCGAGTCGATAATGGACAAATTTAGTATCCGTGTAGCACAATCTTGGCTCAGTGAGAATGATACCGTGTCACTTTTACGACAGTTGTCACCGGCAACCCGAGGCGCTCTGAGAAAGCTGGCACTGTTCCAGCTCATCCGCAACGGTGAGGTGCTTGCCTTTGCACCTGCCGTACCAGTAGTGCAATAACCGTTTTATTTGCACGGCTCGACATCAAATAAGGCACTATGTCGTTTCGTGTAGGTAAAGAGTTGAAGGAAATAGAAAGTCACGGATTAGCACGGATGAGAGCACAGATAGAATGAACTTAAAATTGCTAACCTGATTAATTTATAAATTCACAATTTAAGGGCAAACGTCATGCACCGGATTGTCACTCAGGAGGCGTCTTTGGATAAAGTAAACTGCTGTGAATCAAAAGGATTCCTCCTGCATGACAAAGATGTTGTGAGTTATTCAGGATAGTATGTTTACTTGTTTTTTTACTCTCTGCGAACTCAGCGTTCTCCGCTGTTTATAAAAAAATCAGGTTAGCAAAAATCTGTGTTTCATCTGTGGAAATCAGTGGTGAATACTTATCTTCGCGGGTGCTCGATAGCTAGCGCACCCACACAGATTAATAAAGAACATAAAACAATAACAAGCTTAATTGGTGGAAATGAAAAAAGATATATTTGCAATTTATTGTATTCTCGCGTTGTTAATCGGTTGTTCGGCTTCGAAGCAGGCTTTTAAGCAGGCCCGGGAATTTGAGGACGCCGGGCTGTATGTAGAAGCAGCAGAAGCAGACCTGCAGGCGTTGGACAAGAGTCCGAAGTACAAGGAGGCCAAAGTTCACCTGCGGAAAGTGGCGCCGGACGCTTACGCAGAGCTGCTGTCACAGGCTCAAAATCTGGAAACAGGCGAAAATTGGGATGCCGCGGTAGGTGTTTATGCCCACCTAACCAGGATGCTTTCCCGATTTCAGCGCCACGGTGTTGTTCTGGAAACGATTAATGTAAAAGCGCGACTAGGCAGCGCCAGGCGCAAGGCGGCAGATTGTCATTACAAAAACGGTGAGCGTTTATTTGCTGCGGGTAAGTGGCGTAAAGCGGCAAATGCCTATTTGCAGGCCCACAAATTTGTTGATAATTACAACAAAGCCTTGGACAAAGCGATTCAAGCGCTTGTTAATAGTGGAAACGGGCATTTAAAAAACAACGCATACAACAAAGCATTGAAAGCATTTGCCAAAATTTTGGATGTAGCGCCCAATCATCCTGTTGGCAAAACGAAGCTGGCTGAGACTCATTTTCAAATGGGCAGGGCACATTTTGAAGCGGGTGAGTTTCGTCAAGCGCTTAAAGAATTTGAAAAGGTGCTGGCGTTTAAACCGGACTTTGAAGGTGCTGAGAAGTGGGTCGAACGCGCCTATGAAGCGGCCGTACAGTACATTGCTGTTTTTCCATTCCTGAACAAGACCAACGTTACAATCGATGGTTATTTGCTGGCGAGCGATATTCTGACGCGCACCAGGCAAGCCAATTTACAGTTTGTTGATTTTCTTTCTCATCCGGCTACTGTTTCCCTTATTAGCAAAAGCAGTTTGTCGCGTTACGGCCATGTGAGCGAGTCCGAGCTGCTGAGCATTGCTAATGAAGAAGGCCTGGATTCCATTGTCTGGGGTACGATTCGTGACCTGGATGTGCAGGATAAACCTGAGAGCAGGCAGGAAATTGCTTACGATAAAATCATTACGGTTCAAGATTCATCCGGCAAAGATGTTGAGGAGACAGAAACTATTTATTATCGTGAATATGCGCGTGAACGTCGGATTGTGGTCCGGCTTGAATATGTTATTCTCAATGTGGCAAGCGGCGCTGTTCTTGACAAACAGCGCTACACACGGGAAGTGAGCGATATTGCTCGGTGGATCGGTTATAATGGTAGTATTTATGATCTTCCGGAGGACCGGCGCATCCTGCTCGATGCGCCGCGTAATCCGCGTCCTGTTGAGGTTTTGGTAAATGAATTGCTCGCTGCTGCCACGGACCGCATCAGTCGTGATGTTGTACGCCATTATCGATAAACCTCGGTCAAAAACAACAATGTCTTGTTAGTTTTAGAACAAAAATAAAATATGTGGCCCCCGCAGCGCTCGAAGAGACTTTGCGAGCTGTGCCGGCCGGAATAATTGCCCTTTTGTACCATTCGGGAATCATACGGAGGAAAACAGTGGATCTCCAGATAAATCGATGGCGTTTCCGCTTCATCTGTTTGTTTGCAGCAATTTCTTTTTCGACTCTGTATTTTTATGCCTGCGAGGATGTTGGCGTTGAGGCAAACTTTTTTAAGGGCACAGTCAAAGGGGAATTAAGAATCGATTCAGTTGTGCCCGAGTCCACCGACGAGATTCGAGTGGCGCTTTCTCCGGATTTTCCGCCTTCAGACTTCAAGGAATTGCAAATTAGCGAGGTTCTTTCCGTCAACAAGGATACGTCGCTTCACTCACAGATTATACCTTTTGAAATGCAGTTGCCATACGGCAAATACGATGCGACTGTGGTTATCTGGAAGGAAAAAGCCAGATCATGGTCGCTCACGGACATCGTTGGGCTACATGGCAACCTTGAACGTTTTGAGCTGAAGGGCATTGAACTGAATGAAGCGCATCCAACCGAGGAAGGCGTCAGTATGGCGGTTGATCTTTCTCGGGTTAATCGTACGTCTACAGTTTCCGGAACCATCGATTTTATTGGTGATTGGCCTGCTAACACTTTTGTTACAGCCCTTATCATGCTGCGCGACTTTAACGATCTGAACGGCATTCCACCCGTGCTGGTTTTTATTCCGACCGATAGCGAGCAGTTTACCTTTGCGACAGGCATATCGCCGGCGACATATACGATCATTGCCGTTGTCTGGCTGCCGCTAGGGGATTTTGATTTGACAAAACTTCGCTTCCTCGGTGTTTATGAGAATCCGGCCGAACCCGGTGAAGCAGGTCAAATTGTGGTGCAGGACAGTGTCAGAATCTCAAACATAAATATTACTGCTGACTTTACAAATGTGAAATAGGCCAATGGCGATATGTTTGGCAGCAAAAACGTGCTACCACCTTCTCGGCACATTTTTAACGACGCGCAAAGTGTCTCTTGCGATCAGCAATTCTTCATTTGTCGGAAATACAAAAGCGCTCAACCGGCTGTCTTCAGTGGAGATTTTGCCGCTCTTGCGGGAATGTGTTTTGTTGTTTTTGTTTTTATCTAATTTCAAGCCAATGCTCTCCAGGCCGTTGCAGATTCGTTCGCGAATGACCGGTGAATTTTCTCCAATACCACCGGTAAAAATTACAGCGTCAGCTTTGCCGGCCGTATCCACGTAATACGCACCGATATATTTTCTTACCCGCTTGCAAAAAATGTCGATGGCCAGTTTGGCGCGCCGATCCTGATTTTCCGCCTCTTCCTCTAGAAGCTCTCTCATGTCGTTTGTCAGGCCGGAAATTCCAAGTAGCCCTGAGCGCTTGTTTAAAAGCGTATCAATTTCTCCAAAACTTAAGCCTTCTTTGTGATATAAAAACTCCAGTATTGAGGCATCGATATCACCGGCGCGAGTGCCCATTAGCAAACCTTCGAGCGGGGTAAAACCCATAGATGTGTCGTAGGATTCGCCACGCAGAATAGAGCAGGCAGAGCAACCGTTTCCCAGATGAACGGAGATGATATTTACGTCTTTTAACTTCAACCCATGTTCCTGCCGGTAGCGGTAGGAAATGTATCTGTGCGATGTGCCGTGAAAACCGTACCGGCGAATTTTGTATCGCCTGTAAAGATGGTATGGCAGGCCATACAGATAGGAGGTGTCCGGCATAGTGGAATGAAAGGCTGTATCGAAGACCGCGACCTGTGGCACGGCCATGCCAAGCAGGTCGGTTATCGCCTTGATGCCTTTCAATCCGGCAGGGTTATGTAAGGGCGCGAGTTCGATACAATCTTCGATGCCGGAAATAATCTCCATGTTGATTTGAACAGATTTGCTGAATTTTTCACCGCCATGCACGACGCGGTGGCCCACAGCATCAATGTCCGACAAGGACTGAATCTGGTTGATTTGTGAATCGGGTGAGATGATCCAGCGCAAAATAAAATCGATGGCATCACGGTGATCTCTGAGCGGCCTGGCCTTCTTTATTTGCTTCCCGCCTTCGGGTTGCAGGGTGATGAGCGCCTGGCTGCCGATGCGTTCGATCACGCCTCTGGCCAGCCGTTTGTCATTGTTTTGCTTTATCAGTTCAAGGTCGGTTTCGATGATCTGAAATTTGACGGATGATGAACCACAATTGAGTACGAGAATGTTCATGAAAATGACCTCTTGCACGGCATACGCCGAATTAAATAATGAGCTTTATCAGTCATAAAGCCCGTAAGCATTCAGCCCGCCAATAAACAAAACTGGCAGTCTAAATCCTCAAAAATTAAAGGCCAGCAAAGAATAGCTGAACAGTTACGAACCTGCATTATTCATAAACTTTGCCACAGAGACACAGAGCACACTGAGAATGCAAAACTTAGAACAAATGCCCTGATAAAGAAAAGTTTTAAGAGCGAATAATGGTTCTCACATTTTTAATTGTCTGTCTTTTAAAACTCTGTGCTCTCTGCGCCTCTGTGGCTGATGCATAATTCAGGCTAAAATCACTGCAATGATATTAAAAAAATACGAAAAGAGCAATGCAAAAGCAGACCAGCCTCTTTTCTGTTTGATTCCGTTGTGAAACTCGTTATCTTGGGTCTCTTCGTGAGTATTTTCATGCTTATTAACCATTTCATACAACCAGGGTGAACTCTATGAAGTCTATTGTGCCGTTTGTATTTATTTTGCTAATGAATTCCAATGTTTTTGCGTGGCCCGGTGAAGATATGAAGACCTTGCCCACTATTGAAGTGAAAACCCACGGCATGCAAAAGTATGAAGGCTTTATCGACTTCTATTGGGATGAAATCGAGGGTAAAGTTTGGTTGGAAATCGATAAATGGGATGAAGAATTTTTATATATTAATTCTTTGCCCGCCGGGGTTGGCTCAAATGATATTGGCCTGGATCGTGGCCAACTTGGCTATCGACGTGTGGTGAAATTCTATCGAGTTGGGCCGAAAGTGCTTCTGCAGCAGCCCAATTATGACTACCGGGCTATCTCTGAAAATGATGCGGAGCGCAGGGCCGTTGCGGAAGCCTTTGCACAGTCCATATTATGGGGCTTCGAAATAGCCGCTGAAACCGGCGATCGCGTGTTAGTCAGTGCTAACGATTTTTACTTACGCGATGCGCATGATGTCAGTGGCACCTTAAGCAGAACAAAACAGGGCGCATACAAGCTTGATGCATCAAGATGCGCGTTTTATCTGACTCGAACAAAAAATTTCCCCCAAAATACTGAATTGGAAGTGACCTTAACTTTTACCGGCGATGCTTCAGGCTCTTATGTTCGTCAAGTTGTACCCACTGCAGATATTGTTACAGTTCGCCAGCACTACTCATTTGTCCGATTGCTGGACGACAATTACAGGCCACGCGTTTCCGACCCACGCGCCGGTTATTGGGAGATCGGTTTTATGGATTATGCCATGCCGATTTCCGAGCCGCTGCATAAGAGTTATATTGCGCGGCACCGATTGCAAAAAAAAGATCCGGCTGCGGCTATGAGCGAGCCCGTCGAACCGATTGTTTATTTTGTCGATCCGGGTGCACCGGAGCCAATTCGCTCCGCTTTGGTGGATGGCGCTCTATGGTGGAATCAGGCCTTTGCGGCCATCGGTTACAAAAATGCTTTTCAAGTGCAGTTGTTGCCGGAAGATGCGGACCCGATGGATGTGCGTTATAACGTGATTCAATGGGTGCACCGCGCCACACGCGGTTGGTCGTATGGCGATGGCGTGGCAGACCCCCGTACCGGTGAGATCATCAAGGGGCACGTTACGCTCGGCTCGTTGCGAGTGCGCCAGGACTTTTTGATTGCCCAGGGATTACTCGCACCGTTTGAGCAAGGCAAACCTGTTTCACCTGCCATGCAGGAAATGGCGCTGGCCCGGCTGCGGCAGCTTGCGGCGCATGAGGTGGGGCACACGCTTGGTCTGATTCATAATTTCGCTGCCAGCGCTTCTGACCGCGCTTCGGTCATGGATTATCCACACCCGTACATCCAACTTGGCGAAGATGGGACACTTGATTTTTCTGAAGCCTATGGCAGCGGTATCGGGGCCTGGGACAAAGCGGCTATTGCGTACGGCTATAGTGATTTCCCGGTGGGGGTGAACAAGGCGGAAGCGCTGCAGAAAATCATCAGGCAAACGATTGCGGATGGCCTGATCCTGATTTCCGACAGCGATGCCAGGCCTGCGGGCGGGGCGCATCCACTGGCGCATCTTTGGGACAATGGTATTGATGCGGCTGATGATCTTTACCGGGTAATGCGTGTTCGCAGACATGCGCTTAGTCGTTTTTCAGAAAACAGTATCCCGATGGCACAGCCCATGTCAACCCTGGAAGAAGTGTTTGTGCCGCTTTATCTCTCCCACCGCTATCAAGTTGATGCCACATCAAAACTGCTTGGTGGCCTTTACTACACTTACGCCATGCGCGGCGATGGCCAGAAAGTCACAGAAATTGTAAATTCAGAGCAACAGCGAAAGGCGCTATCTGCTTTGTTATTTACCCTGAAGCCGGGAGAGTTGGCTATTCCCGAGCGCATCCTGCAAATGATACCGCCGCGCGCTTTTGGCACGGTCAGAAGTCGGGAAAATTTTCAGACGCGTACGAATGTAACATTTGATCCGCTGGCGGCTGCTGAGGTTGCAGCCGATCAAACTTTACGTTTCCTGCTGCAGCCCGAGCGTGCCGCCCGGCTCGTCGAATACCATGCCAGAAATAAGCGAAATCCTGGTCTGGTTGAAGTCCTGGACAAGATTTTGACTGCTACCTGGTTTTCTCAATATGGCACTGGCTATCATGCCGAAGTTCGTCGTGTGGTTAACAACATCGTTTTGAACCGCATTATGGACCTTGCTGCCGACACCGATGCGGCTACCCAGGTGCGGGCAATTGCCTATCTCAAGCTCGATGAGGTTCGAACGTGGCTGTCTAAAAAAGTGAAAAAAGAGAAGGATATTTTGTGGCGCGCACATCTCGGCTTCGCCATGCGCCAGATTGATTTGTATTTTCAGGATCCTTCAGCGCGACGTGTGACCAAACCAGTCTCACCACCGGCCGGCTCGCCCATTGGAACGGGTTCAGGTTGTATGGGGCATGAGTTTTTTTAGCTATAACGTTCAGTAACGGCCATCCGCTCGAGCTGAACCGTTAGAATAAATTCGTAAAAAATGTGGCCACTGGGGTGACCACATTTAATTGGACTCCGCAGAACAGAATGCACCCTATTGAGTACGACGATACCAATATGATTGCGGATCATCTATGGTAAGGCGCTGTTACTTCGAAAGTGACTCCGCCGCGTGAACTACCGGAGGTGCCGCGTTGAGAGCTAAAGTATAACCGCTTTCCATCCGGCGAAAATGCTGGGCCAGTTACTTCTGATGAGTTGTGACCAACGAGCTGAGCTAATGGTACTAATTTATTACTTTTTGCTAAGGCAATAATTTGTAAATCCCCACCATCTTCACCAACTACAAGCTCTCCTTCATTGTTAAGAGTAATATTATCCACTCCACTCAATATTGGAGTCGGATGTGTATTTTTATCGTATGTCACGGATATTTGATTGTTCTCTGTATTATAAGACCAGATTTTATTATCACCTTTAGAAGCAAAAGAAATTATTCCATTATAAAAAACGATACCTTCACCACCGTTAAATTTTGTACTCGATCCTACTTGATAACGTGTCGGTTGTGATGATGCACTTGGATCTGGTACGGGTTGCCACCTAACAGATAAATCCTGTGAATCTACAATCGCCACCTCCAAAACACCAGAATTTAAATCTGGATTTCCATCAATAGTGTATGAATCTGGTGCAAACCTATAAAAGCAACCATCTGGCTTGTCTTCTGTTAAATAAATCATATTCGTATTTGTGTCTAATGTTGCAGCCTCGTGCGCAAAGATACCTAATGCAGGCCTTTGAACGGGCAAGCGTATTCCAAATGGGTCACATTCCCAAATTACGCCAGAGTCGTGCTCTTCGCAGGACAACCAGGTATTCCATGATGTTGGGCCACCTGCACAATTATAATTTGAATTCTCAAGTATTGAGTATGCATCCATAATATTTCCAGAACTATCAAAACGAATGGCACCAACTCCACCCGAATTGTTTCCCACTTCACTATTTGACACATATATCCAACCGTTATCATTGGTACTAAACGTTGCGCCTCCATCGGGGGCGTCATGCCATAAATAGGGAGAACCAATATATGGTTGGAAACCAGACCGAGCAATTATTCGTGATCTAAATCCTTCAGGAAGCATTATTCCGTTATCATCTGGCGGCAAAAGAGGACCAATATCATCTAGTGCACTACTTAATTGTGTAGAATCCGAGGAACTTCTATTTCCACAACCGAACAACAAGTTATTAGCCAATCCCACGAGGGTGATTGCTGACATCCTGAGAAATGATCTGCGTGTGCTCATATGCTGCTTGTTTGAATTTCTGCGTTAGGCATGCCCTGAAAGCGCGTGCCACCCATTTATGTTATTTTAGCGCCACGGGCACCCGGCGCACTCTCAGGTCTGCTGTTTGGCACGGCCCTGACTTGTGATGCGTTTGTTTGGCTCGCCCTTTATTTGGCGGGACAGAGTCCCTGTATTATTGGTGCGTCGGGGATACCCTTTTGAGATTTGTGGGTGGTAAAAATCCACGACAAGCGTAAGTAATGTCCCAAGCGACTGCTCGCACTCCGGGTAACAAAACAGTCTGCCGGATCCGGCTACGGGCGGGCTCACAAACCCTAGGGTGAAACGATCTCGACGGACTGTTTTTAAAAATAGTCTTTTGACCGATAAATGTCACTAATATTAATATAAAGGGTGGAGTGGGACTCCACCCTACGCAACTCCCGCGCCACAGAGGCCACACTCCGTTCGGCTTCTTCGGTCAGTCTGACAGCTTCGTTCTTAAAGTCTCGTGTGAATTTTCTTCTCTGTTTCAACATTAAAACTCCTCCGTTGGTTGGACTAAGATACAAACCTTTCGGTGTGTCCACAACAACGGGGGAAGATCAAATTTCACCAAACTCCCCTACTCTTTGCACGGTGATACTTAAATTCAGTCTCACTTATCTCTCCATTATGCCTGAGCGCCAGATAGATTTGAATCGTATTCTGGTCGAGCTTCTGAAACGTCAATCCATCAAAAAAGGCTGTGTCCTTCGTCAACCTAACCAATGGGAAAGATACAAACTCATCTTTCTCTTCCCAACCCTTCAGGTCAGGGTGAAAGTGCTTCAATTTGAGGTTCAGACTGTTCGATTCTTCAGTGATAGTAAAAAACTCATAGAAGATTATCGTATCACCTTTAACCATCCTAAACATACCCATCATCGACCCACCGAACGGAGGCATCCACACTTCTTCACATATTCCACCAAATGCCTCACCCCGAAAATGTCCTGCAATCCAGGCAACGTCGTTGATAGTGGCTGCCGGCATGTTTTCGCGGTGGTCAAGTTTCAATGTGTGAGCGGTGTTCTGACTTTGAGCGAAAGCACCCTGCCACAGCGGCAAGGCGGCAAACAGCAGCAATGTGCTTAAGAACCGAGTTGAGTGGTTCTTCTGAGTGGTTCTGCTTTTCGGGTTCATCATTTCACCTCCTCAGACGGTTTACGGCGAGGAGCGCCCGCAGGTTGATGAACGCTCAATATATGACCATCCGGGTCTCCAAAGTCAGCGGTCAATCCTCCGTCGGGAGCTTCACTGACCGGTGTTACAATTTCAACTCCCTGCTTTGTCAAACCCTCGACGACATCATCAATACCTCCATTCAAACCAAAGACGACAATTGGACTCCGGCCTGGTTTCTCGTCGCTTTCGACAAAAACAAGCTCTAAGTCTCCGACGTTTGAGGTACCAAAACTACCATCGTGGCCTGCAATGATGCTTATGGACAGACCCAGCGCATCCTGATAAAAAGTCATTGTCCTCTGTAGGTCTTTAACATAATAAACAATGGTTGAGATTTTTTCTGGTGATATCATGCTACTTCCTTTTGTTTGTTAATAATGCTAAACATTTTTCCTTTCAACTCTACGTTGCCGCAGAATCATAAAATGTGAGCATTACCGGGATTTTATTATCAAGAGGTGTCCATCAGGGTCGTTTATGCCGATTCCAGATTCTTGTTTGAGTAATCGATGCAGCGCTCGCCGGATTAGGCCAAAGGCAAGGTCATCGGCACCTTGCGCTCTTCGTTGATAGGCTAGCGCTAATGCCTCGCGCTGGAGATCTTCGGGTAACTTTTTGAGAGCCTTTCGAATCACAGTGAGACGTTGTCGCAAGGCAGAAGGGGATAAACTCAACGCAGAGCAAATCTCGTCACGGTTGAGGCCCGATAGAATGAGGGCCAGTACCTTGCGTGCAGCGGGAGGTAACTCAGTCAATGGTTTCACATCTACTCCAGCGTGAGAACTTACTTCCGGGTCTGACGACGGAGAGGACTTAGCTGTGAGTGCCGAGATTTTTTCTCGATTCTTGCGTCGGGATTCCGAGCGAGCCATCATTGCCGCACGATTTTTCAGAACGCCGGTAAACCACTTTCTATTCTGTTCCATGGTGAAGTCGAGTCTGTCTTGCTTGAAGGCGACCAGGAGGCTGTCCTGCAAAAGATCTTCCGCGTCATTTCCTGTTCGTGAGAACTTTCGGGCTATCGATAGCCAGCTATTATAGTTTTCAAGATTCATACGTATTCACGGTCTAACGACTGGCTGTGCCGCGCGGGTTTCTCTCCCCTGGCGCCAACTAGAACTCATCATCCTCCCGAACCACCGAAACCCAGAAATCACGCACGAAGTTAGGCGTCGGCAACCCTGCCCTCAAAAATACGGTCCTTGGCTTGGCCCTGACTTGTGATGCGTTTGTTTGCTGAGAATCTTCGCCACAGCAGGGGATAAGCAGTGCTTTAAACTACAAAGCGGTACGGAAAATTGGATGCCATCTATAAAAAAAGTGCTGAATTGATAAATCAAATGAGAGACCACGTTCCCTATCCCTCAGGAGACTTGGTTTTCTATTTTCAACGTAAGGTTCGCACGGATAAAAAGCAACTCTAAATTGCGGTCACTGGTAACGAAACGGCTGCCGACCGGTCGTCTGTCATTTGGCTATGGTCACCTGTCATTTGGCAGTGGTCAGATAGGATTTGGCCCTGGTCATCAGCCATTGTCGGATTATCGTGACAGAACCATCATTAGGTGACAACCATAACAACAGCTTCAGACGTTGAAACCGCAGAGGATCAACTGTGAAACTGAAAATAAACCTTGAATACAGCAAAAATCATTTGAAAAAAAGCACGGCGGTTCAATCGGCTGCAAGCAAAGTGTACGCCCGAACAGAGCCCCAAACCTGATGCAACCCCAAAACCAACTTGTTACTGAACCGCAATTAACCACTTGACTTTGTTTATCATCCAGCAAACAACCCACCGATTATCTTCCAGGTGTGGCCTCTCCCATCGGGGTGGCGATGATTGTTTTCTAATAGTAAAATTCGTTTTTTATTTTAACGATTTAGCTTGTCATCCCTCTACTTTTAACATAATTAAACTTGAAAATAAAATATTTTGTATTTACTTTGTATGTATGAAAGAATTAAGTTTTGAATGGGATTCCAACAAGGCTACAGAAAATTATAAGAAGCATGGCGTCACATTCAAAGAAGCGCAAACTGTTTTCTTTGACGACTATGCAGTTGAATTCTATGACGATGAACATTCCGAATGGGAAGATAGATTTCTGTTGCTTGGTCTTAGCGCCAAATTGCGTTTGCTGATGGTTTGCCATTCTTATCGTGAACATGAATCAACTATTAGAATAATATCTGCTCGTAAAGCTACAAAAAATGAATCTAAACATTATAAAAGGTGATCCAAAATGAAAGAAGAATATAACCTCTCCAAAATGAAATCGAGACGCAATCCATATGCTAAGAGACTAAAAAAGCAAGTAACCTTACGTATGGGCTCCAACATCGTCGATTACTTCAAGCAAATGTCTGAAGAAACAGGCATTCCATATCAAAGTCTAATAAACCTTTATTTGCAGGACTGTGTAGAATCAAATCGTAAACTGGAAATGCACTGGCCTTCGCGCTAACAAACGGTTGAGCGGCGACAGTCCGCCTCGAACCGATAGTGTGTGCCCGGCATGGCACGTGTATATTTTGAATATTAAAATATACACAGATTATCCAGAGGGTGCAAGTCCCTTATGGGCGAGTTGGCGAAGCCCATTAGTAAGCCGCAAGGGTGTTCCGGGTGACCGGGAGTCTGAAGGAAGCGGGACTACAAGAGTCTGTACGGAGGAACACTGGCCTTGCATCAAACATCAGGTTGAAAGCGGAAGTTACCAACCCGCCCCGATTCTGGGCGTTGAGATACCCAAGCACAACAGCAAAACCCGCCTGCTGGGTATTCCAACAGTTGGTGACAGGGTGCTACACCAAGCCCTGCACCAGCAACTCAGCCCGATTTTTGAGCGGGACTTCTGCCGACATAGTTACGGTTTTCGTCCCAATCGCAATGCCCATCAGGCCGTCACTCAAGCGTTGGAAAATATTAACGATGGTTATCACAACATCGTAGATATTGACCTGAAAAGCTTCTTTGGTGAAGTCAGTCATGAGCTTTTAATGACCCTGATTTATCGCCGGGTGAAGTGTCCACAAACCCTGAAACTCATTCGTAAGTTTTTACGGGCTCCTATTTGCATTAACGGGAAGCTTGTGAAAAGACGCCAAGGCGTACCACAAGGCAGCCCGCTCAGTCCATTGCTCTCCAATATCGTTCTGAACGAGTTGGACAAAGAGCTGGAACGACGCGGTCACCGCTATGTAAGATATGCCGACGATTTCAGCATCTACCTCCGCAGTAAAGCGGCGGCACGGCGAGTCGGAAACAGCATTTATTTGTTTCTGCGCGATAAGCTGCGCCTGCCGATTAACCGGGAGAAAAGTGGAATCCGGCGTCCGGGTAAGTTTTATATGCTTGGTTATGGCTTTGTGCCTGTTTTTCGTAAAGGCTCGAAAAGAAAGTACCAGCTTGTGGTGGACCGTTCAGCGCTCAGACGTTTGAAAGCGAAGCTCAAATTCATCACTCGTAAAACCATTCCTGCCGGCTTCGCCGAACGTATCGCCCGGCTGAACCTTGTCATGAAAGGGTGGATTCACTATTTCCGACTGGCCAATATGTATGGCAAGTTGCAAGAAATAGATGTATGGATACGTCGCCGGCTGCGCCGCTGCATTTGGCATGACTGGAAGAAACCGAACCGTAAGGTGAAAAATCTTATTCGTTTGGGAATACCCCCGGGTATGGCTTACGCGTGGAGCCGCACCCGCAAGGGTGGTTGGGCGGTGGCTTGCAGCCCGATTCTGGGCACAACCATTACCTTGGACAGATTGGGTAGAAGGGGATATATCTCAATGCTATCGTACTATCTTAAACTAACTCGTGGTTAATGAACCGCCGTATTCGAGACCCGAACGTACGGTGGTGTGAGAGGCGCACTCCGGTTGTTTTCAACCGGAGCCGCCTACTCGATTAGACGTTTTAAAACAAAACTTGAGTATTGATTAGCCCCAAAATGCCCAACTACTTACACTATATTTATTTTTATAACTCTTCCTTTTTAAATCTTAGTTTCAAGTTCCAAGTGCGACAGTTTTAAAAATGGGTTAATTGCATTATATTAAGTTCGCAATTGACCAAAACCACAAACTGGAGCACGTAATGCCCTATAAGCAATTAACCCATGAGCAAAGATACACAATTTA
>JAJDAG010000031.1 GCA_029262005.1 Candidatus Zhuqueibacterota bacterium
GCGAACAAAGGCGAGGCCTTCATTTCCGCACCGGGGTTGGCGTAGGCCGCAGTAGCTGCAAGCACCAACGCCAGAAATGAAAAAATAAGCTTGTTCATGATGAAACCTCCAGTTTAGTTTTTGAGGTTTACGAGTTTTGAGGTTGTCTTGCCGGGACAACCTCAGCTAATTTGAACATGCGTCTAAAACCATTCGGCCACGGGTGCAGCTTCTCCTTGCTTTTATGAGTGAAGGTGTTTATTTTAGTTCACATGCAAACAACGAGACTGCTTCGTGACCTTTCATAACCATTGAAGCAGCCTCGTGCCTGTTGAAGCCGTCAGCTATTCGGCTGCCGGGAGGGCGCGGCAACCTGCACCAGGGTTGTCCGCTGTTTGCATGTTTTTTTTAAATTCCAAAAGACAAATCCTAAAAAACAAATAAATCCCAAGTTCCAAATCCCAAATAAATTTCAAATTCAAAAAAATAAAACTCAAACTGGGCAGGGAAATTATTTTGATTTTTCTGCAATTGCTGAAAGTATCTTTTTTAGTTCAATGGCCTCTTGAATTAGTTTTTTTGCTTCATTTGTATTGTTCAAACTTTTTGTTTCATGGATGAGCCTGAGCCAATAGTGGCTTTCCTTGGCTTCTTTCCGACTTATCTTAATTCTCATCAAAAAGTCCTTTTTACTCAAAGCCTCGTTAGCCTCGCGATAATTTGCCCCAACTGAACCGGAAGACCTGATGAGTTGTTTACCATCTTCGATGTTAGAGAGGGTCTTGGGCAAAGTCTTGACGAAAAACCTCACTGATTTTGCAAACTGAAATGTTCTTTCCTCGAGATCATAAACCGGTTTGGAATCTTGATTATTGGTCATTGGATTTTATTTGTTATTTATTATTTGTGTTTTGGGATTTAAAAAAGTCACTTAAAAACTCCACATTTACTTTGGTAAATCCCTCGTCTTGCTCGATATTTTCACTTAACAGAAAGCCGGAGTCGGCAATTAGAATTAATTTACCTTTCCCAACTTGTTTAGAAACCATCACCGGGTAACCCCAGCCGGAACTCAAGGTGTCCACAGAGGCTGCGCTTTGCAAAAGAATGGGCCAGGCTTCATAAAATTTAGCACCGCTGCTGGTTTCGGAAGCAGGGATTGGCCCAAGAGGCCGATTATCTAAATCGAATCCAAATTTATCAAGCATCTCTGTCGAGGCTGATTTTTCTTCGTACCCCACCGTCCAAATAAGTGTGCCGCCTTCATGCATATAATCGGTGAGCGCCGCAATCTCCCCAGCCGCAAACTGTTTGGCGGGTGAAACGACAAAAGCAAGCGCACTCTGCTTCAGGGCTTCAACGGTGAATTCCTCAAAAATAAACGGCAAGTAGTCGCTACGCATGAGATTATATGACAAAGCCCAAATGCCTTCCTCGCCGTAATGAGTAAACCGGTTTAAATGAGCAGAATCGATATAAACCAGGGGCATGGCTCGTTTAGCTGGCGGCGATCGATGTGTTGTCTGCCATGTAAAGAAAGCATAGGCACCAGCCAACGCAACAGTAACCAACAGCATTGAAACGGAATTGCGCATAGGATTTGCAAACCTGAGCAGTATAATAAGAGATATCAGCAGAAGGGAAAAACCCGCTAAACGGCGGCTTGGGGACATCCAACCGGGCATGCTTCCGGTCAAGGTGTTAAAAACGTTCTGCACGAACGGAAAGGTTTGCATCAACTCCCCGTTTTGAAAAGATGAAGTGTCGCCAAAAATCAGAACCTTACCTTTGCCGAATTGTTTGGCGGCAATTAATACGATATCGCCAAGCAGTTCACCCGGATTGTAAAATCTGTCACCCAAAAACGCACTCTCACGGTTGTGCGCGTTTCCCCAGTCAGAAAAACCATATTTTGCAACGAGCAGGGGCATGGCTCCGCCTGGTGACAAATCAAGTGACGCACCAACAGAAATTCCGAGGTCGTTTTCGTCTTTCACCTGGTAGAACAGGTTGCCGGGCAAGATGTTAAAGGCATCCCGCCACTTATCTTTCAAATAGTGGGCGGAGTCAAAACGAAACTCGACGCCAATAAAATCCAACAGATCGTTGAGCGGCTCCCGGATACCACCGAGACCAGTGTGATCGCCAAGCACCAGTAATGCTCCGCCGTCCTTTACGAATTTCTGAGTAAGGTGTTTTTCTGCTGCAGACATTTTATTGCTTAGATTGATTACAACGATCACCCCGATATCCGTCAATGATTCATCAATTAGTGTCGAATCGATGTGAACGTTGTAACCCATGGTCTCAAGATATGCCGGCAACATCCCAAACATGCCACCTGACCGAAGACCATAATTCCCATGAACAGGTTTTTGCCAGTTCAAATACCCTCGGTCATAGATAAGAATATTCTTTTTCACATCTGCGCCGGAGTTCGCGGGCGTAAACAGAAGATTCATGCCAAAAACAATAAACATGGCGCTTACAATTACCGGCAACCATTTCTTGCCAGACTTGTTCTTCGACGCCACTAAAAAATTTTGCTCCTTTACGAAAAAAAATAGTGGAACAGCCTGAAGAAGAAGCAGGAAAACAAGCAAATTCATGGGGTTGATATCAGCGAACCTTAAATTGCCGGTGTGCACATGTCCTGAATGCATTGTTGAAATACCTAGCAACATTCTCAAATCGTACAGCCGGAAAGCAAGCGGGTGTACGACAACAACGAAGAAAACATTACAGAGTACAACACCTGAAAAATAATACATAAGTTTTTTCCAGGAACGATCTTCAGTTGCCGCAAAAATGCATGCGCCGAATATTAAAAATAACAACGAGACCTGCAGGCCGGAGGCTGTGCTGCTCAACAAACTTCTTTGACCGCTCAACTCACTCACAAAAACCGACAGTTTTGTAGAAGCCAATTGTAGTCCAAACCAGAAACCGGGGTTGAAAGATGTAATCAGGTATAGCAGACTAAATAAAAAAGACGAAAGCGCTAACACCCGGTATAAGGAACCTTTATCAGGTGAATCAATTTCTACAAATTTGCTTGCCCCTGCACAAATCAACGCAACAGTCAAAATTTGAAGAAAAACGCTGCCGCTCGTCAGGAGAAACAAAGCAATACCGGGCACGAATAGTAAAAGCGCCATGAGGGCATTTCTTCTTAAATATTTTCTCCGCTCACCTTCTATGAGAATTACGAATGATATGAAAAGCAGAATGACGACCATAAAATTGGTCAGTCCGGATGAAATGGGGCCTGCCAATTTTGCAATAAGACCATTTGTAAACAGGAGTAAATAAACGGGAGACCATGTTTTTAAACGCATCTTTTTCCTCTATATTTTTCAACCTGAAAATAGCTCCGGCGCTGGGCGAAACACGAATATAACCCAGATTAAGCACAAGTCCTTCCTGAAAGATGGCATAACGGATCAGCAAGTCATTTTGTGAGTTTCCACTGTTTTTGCAAAAAAATAGCCTGAGGCAATCCCCTGATTTGAGTGATAAAAAGGAATTGATTGATTGTCTTTATCAAAGGTGTGAATAAAATCACTGGAGAAAGAGACGTGAAATAATACGACAGTTACGCAAGAAAAGCAATTAAAAAAACTACTAATTGTCATATATTTTTCAATACCACCTTTTCACAACAAGGAGATTCATGCTTCATGTAATTGTTTTTATAGAAATTTATGTAAAATATTAGGGGGGGGGAGGTAATGATTCCCTTAAACTCTCAAAAATGGGAAATCGTGTTCACTTGAGAAAATACGCAATCAATTGTTTATTGCTGAAAACTCAAAAAGGGGAAGTTACGCTCGCTGCGGCTTAACACACACACCCCGGGTGTGTTCCAGGCCCCTGGGTGTGTTGACGCACCCAACCGCAGCAAATGAACAACTATTTGAACACAACCGGGTGCCTTTCCAGAGAAAAAATTGTGCGATAAGACGAGCTGATGTGTTGGTTGAATGACCTGTTCTCAAAAGCTGGTTCTGGTGCGGCCAAACACCCGGGGAGCTCACTGCCGTTCGCTCACCCGGGGTTTATTAAAGCGTCAATCATGAAACCAAATCAACTTCTACGAAGCAGCTTCTCCGCACCTGGCACTCCTCCGGTGCGACCAACCCATTATCCGGGCCGGCGGTTGTCATTGTGCACAAACACCAATACTGTTGTGTGCTGCTGTCGCCTGTGCGCCAACTCTCAACATCATCCAGATCGGGCACGTAGGTGTTCTTGGTGCGCAAGTGCCGACATTGCGATTTTTTGTCATATTCCATAATTTCACCTTTTTAATGATTGGCAGAAAATTTTTGGCCCAGCCATTTCTACCGGATGGAAGAAAGCTGGAAGCGCATCGATCACCCTAACGTCAACCACTTGTATTTATATTAGATAAATGTTCTCGCAACAGATTCCTCGCCCTGGACAACGGGCTCGGAATGACAATAAACTTAGAATTCTCACCCAGACTATTTTTCAAGCAAACGGGTCTATGTTGGCGGCCCGGCAAATGGTACGATAAATAATTGCCTTGAACACGGACACTTTGTAAGCATTGCTGGACAAAGGCGTGGCATCTTGAAGTGTCTCATTCGCCGCTAATTTGGCTGTTTTCACTGAAAGCGTTTTGTTTTTCAGAAATGCCTCGGCCTTTAAGGCGCGCCACGGTACGGGCGCAGCGGCACCCATTACGATGCGTGCTTCAAGGCATTTGTTGCCTTCTAAAGTGAGGGCAACGGCAACATCTGCGATGGGCCAATCAAACGCTTGTTTTTCCTTCTGTTTGAAATAAAAGCTACGAAACCCTTTTGCAACAGGCGGCAAAACAACTCCGGTGATTATCTCATCAGCTTTGAGAATATTCTCACGCGTGATGTCTTTCCCAGGATCGACGAAGAAATCATCGATGCTGACATGGCGGTTGGATTTGCCATCAGCGATTGTCAGTTTTGCCTGCAATGCCACCAAAGCGACGGCAGTTGCGGAAGGATGGACAATGACACAGCCGTCATCATTTCCGAATATGGCATGATGGCGATTTTCCCCATCGGTGGCAAAACAACTGTCTCCGCCTTTGCGGGTACAGTTGAAATCGGCACTGCGAAAATACCAGCAACGCGGCCGCTGACACAGATTACCACCCAAGGTAGCGACGTTGCGAATCTGCGGGTTGGCAACGTCGCCTGCCGCCTGGGCCAATGCCGCATAGGCGCTGTTAACATCTTGATTCTCCGACAACTCCGTAAGAGTAACAGCCGGGCCGAGGTGCAGACTTCCGGTTTTGTCCTTCGTTATAAGTCGCAACGCTTCAAGTGCACGGATCTTTAC
>JAJDAG010000032.1 GCA_029262005.1 Candidatus Zhuqueibacterota bacterium
TTCAGCGCTTTGAGTGAAGAGGAGGCTGCCTTCCGTGGACTCAGTTATAATGCTATTGGCGAAAAAGGCGTCTTGCTCAGTGGAAAGACAGAAGAAATGAAGAATGCAGAGGTGATTTGATGGCAGAAGGAATTGGAATTATTCTTCTGAAATTTGGCTTCATTTTGCTGTTCGCTTTGGGCCTGGGCGGGTTGCTGACCTGGGTGGAACGCAAACAGAGCGCGATCATGCAAGACCGAATCGGCGCAAACCGCGCATCCATTTTCGGGTTGCGTCTCATTGGCTTGTTTCACCCGCTGGCCGATGCCATCAAGATGTTTACCAAAGAAAGTTTCACACCAGCAAGTGCAGAGAAATTCCTTTTTACACTTGCGCCGGCAATTTCGGTATTTTTCGCGCTCATCGGGTTTGCGGTTATTCCTTTTGGTGATAAACTCATCTTCGGCGACACAGTGGTGAATTTGCAAGTGGCGCCGCTCAATGTTGGACTGTTGTATTTGTTTGCCGTGGCAGGCCTGGCAGTTTATGGCGTTGTTCTGGGCGCCTGGGCCTCACGCAACAACTATGCGATGCTGGGCGGCATGCGTGCAGCCGCGCAAATGATTTCATACGAAGTCGCACTGGGCGTGACAATTTTCGGCTCAATCATGATTTACCAAACCGTGGACTTGCAGCAGATTGTCCACCTCCAGGGTGGTACTTTCTGGGGATGGCTGCCGGCATGGGGTATCTTCATGCAGCCGCTCGGATTTATTTTGTTCTTGACTGTGGGCATTGCTGAAACAAAGCGGGTTCCATTCGATGCGCCCGAAGGGGAGTCTGAAATTATTGGCTATTTCATCGAATACAGCGGCATGGGTTTTGGCATGTACTTCCTGACAGACTTTGTGGAAACCGTCATGATTTCCGCCATAACCGTCACCTTGTTTTTTGGCGGCTGGCAGGTGCCGTATTTGCTTGCCGACGGTTTTCATTTTCCCTGGGGCGAAGTCTGGCTTCTGAATAACTGGACTGTGGCTCTTTTCCAGATTGCCAGTTTTTCGCTTAAAGTCATGTTTTTTCTTTGGCTACAAATGGCCATTCGCTGGACTTTACCGCGGTTTCGTTATGATCAGATTTTGCGGCTTGGGTGGAAATATATTTTGCCGATCTCTTTATTGAATATTGTCTTAACGGGCATCGTTATTATGGTATTGAAATGAGTATAAACGTCCATGACAAATACAAACCACTGACTTTCTGGGAACAACTCTATTTCCCCACAATTCTTTCAGGGTTGGCGCTAACAGTAAGGCACTTTGTGCGCAACATGTTCGCACATACGCTGCGAGTGCTTGGCATAAAGCTGAAGTGGCCCGGCTCAGTCACCATTCAATATCCAGAGTACCTGCGGCCGCTGTTTCCACGGTTGCGCACATTGCATCGGTTGGCCAAACGCGAAGATGGTTCGCCTCGTTGTGTCGCCTGCATGATGTGCGAAACAGCCTGCCCGGCACGGTGTATCTACATCGTAGCTGAAGAAAGGTTGAGGCATCCGCAAATTGAGAAAGTGCCCCAAATATTCGATATCGACCTTGGGTTGTGCATTTTTTGCGGCTTCTGCGTTGAGGCCTGTCCAGAGGATGCTATTCGCATGGATACCGGCATCCTGGAAATAGCCAATTACGCGCGCACTGGCATGATTATGAATAAAGACATTTTGCTAAAACTTGAGCCGGATGAAACGCGGTTTGTGCAATACAATCAAGAGGGAGAAGTTGTCTCTACCAGCATTCTCAAACAGAGATAACAGATGCAGGACAGCCTGAGAAATGCTTATATTTTTTGAAGGCTTTTTGTTCTGAACCACTAAAGTATTGGAAGAAATATACTGATATGCCGCACTAATAGATACTACAACGCCATTTTTTTGGAAAAATGTTGTTGAATGTATTATTTTACTGTCCTTGAATTCCCGCTCCTGCCAACGACCTCATGTTTTTTAATCGTAAAAGAAAATTGTAAATTACTAAAACACCTTTTCTGGGTTTGATAATACAGAAGTCCAAGCAAAGGTGTTTATGAAAACAAGAGTACTTTAGTATTAAAAGGACATTTGAGCATATCGGAAAGGCCACTCGAATACCTGTGCCATGAGGCTGTTATCGTGGAATTTAGGTTGGCCAATATCAGAAACGGTGTATGGCATTTTGGATTTGAATGAATTTATGGAGCGTTCAAAAAGCAGTTGAAATTGACCTTATTTATTTTATATTTGGTCGTGCTTCTCTATATTGATAAGCGAAGCAACAACAAATCGGTCTTTGCTGTGCAGGTACAACGTGGCACGATTGTTTGTTTGGCGGCAATAATGTGAAAATGCAAAAGAAGATAAAAAAAATAGCATGTGTTGCAAATAATGGTGAAATACTTGCCCCTATAGCTCAGTCCGGATAGAGCAGTGGTTTCCTAAACCATGTGCCGCAGGTTCGAGTCCTGCTAGGGGCACAATTATTTGGAAAACTTGGTACATTTTTTTGTTAGGCACCAATATCTGCCCAGCGCTTAAAACTCTCAATTTAGTGTTTTTTCGGGAAAAATAGACCAATGTGTCGTTTTTTGTGGCGGACATTGTCGGAACTTCATTCCCCAATGAATTAAAAATAGTACTAATTTCGCAAATTTATGCAAATAAATGCTTGACGTTTTTGTACCAAATTGTTACATTGTGTCGATAAAGATGACAGACAGTTCAAAAGATAGAAGTTGAACAGTTGTAGTTCAGTCAACAAAATACATTCTTACCCGTTTAGGATGTTTTGAATCTTCAGATTCAATATCGTTTCCCTTTAAGATTCAGTTTGGCTCATGGCAGTGCTCGCGTGAGCGATTTAGAGGTGGTAGAAATATATCCGCTATTTTGAACTAACTTAATTTTGGCTGTTAGTTTCTGTGTTTGAAAGGGTTCGTATGTACATAAGCTAATAATCGAACGATTCTGTTGGTGATGGAATCATTTTGGATAATTCTCCTCTGTCGGAGGTTTGTGGTTTGATTTATGCGATTAAGTTGTAAAGAAGCGTGGATGGGGGAAACTACTTTATTTTTACTCAAATATGTAGTCATATTTACGATCAGTGTTCGCGTTGTGTGCGTCTTATTGGCAATCTCGATCCCGCCTATTGATAACGGGCTCCCCCTTATATTTTTGGCCCATTCTGCAATGTTTTATTTTTTGATGAGACATCTTTTCGTTTCAGTCATGAAGGTTCACGGTGTTGTGGCAGCCAAGTGGGGTGAGAATTTTTCAATGAATGCCCGGTCTTTCTGTGCTAATTTATTGTATTTTTGTTTGCCGTTGATGTCAGTCCTTACGATGCCGCGCAGATATTTACTGATGGGGCAGGCAGGTCAACGACAGCGAAGCTGTACCGACGACTTTAAACTGTTTGTCAGCTTCCCTTACAGTCAAGGAACGGTTGTTGAATCATGAAACCAAGAATTTAATTATGATAAGTTTAGTATCACAGTTTTTGCCAGTACGCTTTTTGGTGTTTGCCTTTTTTCTTTTGTTGGTTTTTTTGTTTGGACCTGCGCCGTCTGTTTTTGCACAAGAAGCGGTTACTGATGAAGAAGTAGTGAAAACACAGGATGTTGAGGAACCCGATAAAAATAATTTAATCACTGTGGAATCCAAGCCAACGGGTGCCCTTGTGCGCATCTCAGGCGTGTATTCCTTTGTCGGACGCACCCCATTTGTCGTGCCTTATCCCTTGCAAGGCAGGTATGAGGTTAAGGCCACAAAACCGGGATATGAAACTGAAACTTCATACGTTGACTTCTTATCTAATGAAGAGAGCAGCATTGTAATCAGGCTGACACCAAAGAAGCGGTGGAAAGCTGGCTTGCGCTCTATTGTTTTTCCAGGTTGGGGACAGTTTTATTCCGGGCAAGAGTTGCGAGGATTGATATTTAGTGCTGCAGAGGCCGCTTTACTGGTACGCACGGCTTTTGCAATAAATGAGTATAGAGATGCAAAAAACGAGCTGGATCGCGCCGTTGAAGTTTTTGAAAGTAATCTCGATGAGGCCTCATTTCAGGATGTTCAGGATGCTCTTACAACTGCAAAGAACGATCATAATTTTCAAAAGACACTGGTGGTCATCGCCGCCGGCTTTTGGGCGATCAACGTGTTTGATGCGATTATCTTCTCAGCGTCAAGTCATAGTGGGGGCAACATAGAGCTGGGCACAAGGCCTCCGCTTTCATATAACTATGACGGTAGTAAGATTATGTTAACATGGAAAATAGGACTGTAATTATCATGTTTTTTGATGTTCTTCGGACAAGTCTGTATCTCGGCATTGCACTTCTGGTTGGTTGCGTAAAGGGGCCTTCTAATCCTGTTGAATTTAAGGGCGGGGATTTTCCTGAGCCGCCAATAAGCTTCAAAGTCTCGATTACTGATCGTGTTGTGGGTTTGTCCTGGAACCACGCTGCGCCAAGTCAGGTGGCAACGTTTCGTATTTTTCGGCAGGACTCTACAAATCGCCCGTATCGCAAAATTGGTTTTACAGATAAATTCTCGTTCGAAGACTCAAACCTTCAGAACGGTCGGCAATATAGGTATAAAGTTGCATCTGTTGGCGTCAATGGGCTGGAAGGAAGGCAGTCAGATCCTGTCACTGCGATACCGGCGATTTTTAGCATTGAAATTGGTAACAATCAAGAATTCACTAATACGCTCAATGTTTTACTTTCATTCGGCGCTCCGGCCAGCACTTCTCTGGTGCAAATCAGCAATGATTCAAGCTTCAGCGGTAGTCAATGGGTTAATTTTTCATCGACCAAAAGTTGGGTACTGAATATTGGCGACGGCGTTAAGACGGTGTATGCAAAGTTCAGGGATTCTCGGGATGTGGAGATTGTTAAGCCCGTCGACGATAGCATTATTCTCGATACGGAGGCAACGATACGTCAGTTTCTGCACAATGGGAACGGGCGTATATTAACCCCGGCAGACACGCTACACCTGGTGCTAAATGCCGGCGAAGCTGGTGGTAAAGCATTTGTAAATATTAATAATGTGCAGCTTGGCATCCCCCTGTTTGATGATGGTACCAATGGCGACACTGTTGCGCGGGATGGCATTTATGAGTTGGACTATAAGATTCCAACCGGCCCAGAAGTCGAAAACACACTTGTTGTCGGCATCTTCACTGACCGTGCAGGGAATGTTGCAACCAATCTGACAGCATCTTCCGGGCGGGTTAGCGTTAGACGATTACCGACGCCCGTTACATTGCTTGAAGTTAGACCAAAGATAGGGTCTTCAAGGAAATTGAATTTGTTCTGGTCGCAAAATTTCGATAATGATTTTTCGAATTATAGAATTTTTCGCTCACTGACACCTGGGGTGGATGGCAATTCTCCTCTGGTTACAATCATACAATCAAAAACTACACTGACGTTTACGGATTCTACTCTTGTCCCGAACACGACTTATTATTATCGCGTTTTTGTTTTTGATATTACGGGGCTTTCATTCTGAAGTAATGAGCGGAGTGGAACCACTAATCCGCAGTAACGGATCGCTGCGCACCAGGGTGCGATCTCAAGTTTGACCGGTTCGATATTTCTCGTCCACATCAATCTTGTTGTTATCGCTTGGTTATCTTTTGGGAATTGCCATGATGAGCATATTTTCATTTGAACATTATATTTATAGCTGCTGAGGTTCTATCTATGATGGGACTGACCGGGCGGAGCTGTATCTGCAGGAATACTGGAGTAATCATTAGGAGAAGTTGATGCATCAAGTGCCGGGTGAAAAAACAGCAACTGAGCAACGGCATTGGTACGCTATTTATACTCGTCCGCGTTTCGAAAAAAAAGTTGAACGCGAATTAACTGATGCATTGATAGATGTGTTCCTGCCCCAGATTACCCTAACCAAAGTTTGGAGTGATAGAAAAAAAAAGGTCGTTCAGCCACTGTTTCCATCATACATTTTTGTTCATGTGACTCAAGCAGAACGCTTCAGTGCTCTGCATCCCCAAGGTGCGGTGCGTATGGTTTGCTTCAATGGTGAGCCTGCCCGAATTCCTGATGAACAGATTGAAGCTGTACGGCGAATCCTTGATAGCGGCTTTATTCCAAGTTCAACCCAGATATTAAAGCCCGGGACGCCTGTTGAAATTACAGCAGGTCCATTGGTAGGGCTTCGTGGAATCGTGAATGAGGAACGCGGAAATTCGTATTTTTCAATATTTGTTGATGGTATTCGTCAGGCCATTGCCGTTCATGTTGAGGCACACAATTTAAAGGTCATAAAATCGCAGCAGTTAAACTCCGAGTATATGCGACAATTGACAGCGGCTTAGACAGGTTATAGAGTAGGATAATTCCTTTGGATGTGCGGTTTTTCACAACGAGGGCTTTGTCCGATATGCATAAAGTTGAGATTATGATAAAATCCAGGTTAAAAATAAACGTACTTGTTCTTTTGATTGCTATTGGACTTTTAGCCTCGTCCGTTGGGAAAGGATATGCTCAAAGTGGCACTTACGTAATTCAGGTTCAAGATGTCTTGAAGATTGCATTTTGGGAGTATCCTGATCTGAACGCTCAAGTGAAAGTGAAACGCGATGGTAGTGTTGATATACCGCTTGTTGGCAAAATTACCGCTGCCGGCTTATCGGTAAATGTAATGCGCCAGAAAATAATTTCGCAAATGTCTCTTTTTAACAGGATTGTTACACAGATCAGCATCGAAGTTCTTGAGTATGGTAGCAATATTGTTTATGTAACCGGGCAGGTGAGAAAACCGGGCCGATATTCTTTCGAGGAAATTCCCGATCTTTGGGATATCTTGCTGGAAGCCGGGGGGCCATTGGAAACCGCATTGCTGAGTGATATTTTGATCGTCCGGGCTGATGAAGGCGGGAAAGTCTACCGTGCGGATGTAACGGAAGCGTTACAAAATGCTGCTCTTGATCAGTTAATGGAAATTAAGCCTGGTGACACAATTCAGATCCAGGCTTCCGGAGTTCCTGGTGCAACCAGGTCACCGCTGGTTAAGCAGGACGTCATTTACATTTTTGGAGCAGTTGGGCGGCAGGGAGCACACAACTTTGCTGCCGGCACCGATATACTTCAAGCCATTGGAAACGCCGGTGGGCCGACGCAAAATGCAAATTTAAAGAAAGTAAAACACATTTCGGTCTCGCATGGAAGCACGAGTATTGTAACCTTAAATCTTAACGATTATATGAACAAGGCCGCTCCGCCACCTATGCCGCTCGGCCCCGGTGACTACATTGTTATCCCGCAGAAATCGTCGTTCGGGCGTAGACTTGTCAATATTGTAGTTACTACAACTGTAAGCTCAATACTAGGCACGATACTTTTCGTGGTGTTACGTCGATGAATCTTTTTGATCCAAAAAATAACCTTGAGTTTCGTGATTACGTCAATGTGATGCTTCGGCGCAAATGGTACTTTATCTTGCCATTTACAATTGTGGTGGCAATAGGTGCTTACAAGATCACTTCCAATGTTCCGTTGTACCAATCTAAGTGTATTATTCAGATAAAAGCCAGCGCGATACAACTCTTACCGTCTTCCATCAAAGCAGCTTTACCTAAAGTCAGTGAGCCTGCGACTGCTTATGCTGTAAAAAAACAAATCCTCAGCTCTGAGTATTTACTTCAGGTTATTGAGCGACTTAATCTTGTTGAACACCCGGAAGTGGTGGAGAAGGCAGAAGAGGGAAAAGGCTCTTTTCCTGACAAAGACATAGATGAAGTTAAGGAGATTTTCGCACTCAGAAAACTGAGAAGAGATGTTAAGGTTGTCAATCGAACTCCGACAGTTGTCGCTATTACGGCTGTTTCCATAGACCCGGAAGATGCCTATGATATTGTCCTGACCTTGACTGACATCTACATTGCCGATTCTTTTCGCAGATCCATGAGCCGCGTTCAAGGCGCCATTAGTTTTAATGATGAACAAATCTCGATTTTCAAAGAGCGATTGGAAGATGCGGAAAAGAGGCTGGAAACTTTCAAGCGGAATCAAATAACAACCACCCTTCTTGAAGAAAACATCAGCAGCTCGGAATTGTCGCGAATTCACAAGGCACTTGTGGCTGTTGAAATTACCATCAATGAAAAGAAAGATTATGTGACTTACCTGTCAACTCAACTTGGTGAGCATGGTTGGTTGGACAAGGTTCCGTCAACCCCGGTCATCAAAGAGAATTTGCTCAGTATCGATCAGAGAATCAATGAAATGGGCGAATTGATGAAACGCTTTTCCTGGAAAAGTCCAGAAGTGATCAATGTCAACCGCAAGATTAATGATCACCGCGAGGGGATAAGAGTCGAGCTTGATTCTTTTGTGAAAGTGAAGAATTCTACTGCCGATGCACCGCTAAATGGATTGATGCTGGAGAAGTTGATCAGTCATGTCGATATCGATATCCTTGAAAGGAAGCGAGCTGCCTTTAACCAGCTTATTGATTCTTTCAAATATGCCAGTTCTCAAAGGCCTGCTGAAGAAATGATATTGGCCAAGCTTATGGCCGAAGTAAGAGTCAATCGGCGGATTTATAACACCTTTGTGCAGCAAAACGAAGGTGTGCAAATTGAAGAAATGATCAGCCGCAACGATGCATCGGACAGGTTCAAAGTACTCGAACCGCCACGGCGGCCGTTGGATCCGATAAACGCGGGCTCAAATATGCTTATGCTGGTCACTGCACTAACGGCTCTTGGGATGGGTTCCGGAGCTGTTTACTCTCGAGAATTCCTTGATAGTTCGTTCCGAACAGTAACTGAAGTTGAAGACTATTTGGGTATTGAGGTGCTGGGCGTCGTGCCAAATCTGCAGGAAACCGTGCTGGCGTCTCCGCAAAAACGGCCAATTTTATTGATTGTTGCCATCGTAGTCATTGTGCTTTTGGCGGCATTATTTGCTTACTTGATGTTGGTTTAATAGATTCGATGCGTGTGGAAAAGAACTCGGTAAGAAATGGGAGTGTCATCACTAAAGAAAAGGAAACACAGCGTCCTTCTTCCTCTTATGGCTATTACGATGACACACCCGGCAATGCAGAAGCACAGCGACTGTTTGTCAAACTAGAAACCATCCGAAATGGCAGCGAAAAACATTGCTTGTTAGTCACCAGCGCTATGCTGGGAGAAGGGAAAAGCACGATTTCCTCCCACATTGCTCTTGCCTCTTCACGAAATCGGCGCAGCCCGACACTCTATGTAGATTTTGATCTCAGGCGCCCGAAGGGACATAAACTCTTCAATTTGGAGAAAGAGTGTGGTGTTGCTGAGGTGCTTGCCGGGCAAAAATCTTTCGGTGAATGCGTCAAGGATTCGTTCGTGGACAATCTCAAGATTATGACAGCCGGGGAACTTAATTTCAGCCCTCTTGAAGTTTTTAATTCTGAAACCGCAAGGCGGTTTATGGAAACGGCTCGCAGTCATTTTAACTACATAATTGTTGACTCCCCGCCGGTGATCCCTGTGAGCGATCCACTTACTTTGTCCAGATTGGTTGATAATGTGGTTTTTGTGGTTAAGGCCGGCGCAACTCAAAGAAAAATTGTCAAGAGAGCGCTCGATGTGATGGCAGGTTCCAAGATTGCGGTTTCAGGCATCATTGTAAATAACATGGATAATGTCTTGCCATGTTACTTCGATCCCAAATATTACGGCTATCAGTATTATTCTTACTAAAGTTCTTCTCATTCACCTTAAGTAAAGGAAAGCTCAAAATTTGAACAGATCCGCATCGCTAAAGTCTGCTGTTGTCAGACAGCCACTAACTAAATCTATCCCATATTGCCAGCACAGCATTGATGATGCGGAGGTAAAGGAAGTCGTTTCCGCCTTGAATTCCAACTGGTTGACCATGGGCCCCCGAACCGTGGAGTTCGAAAAGAAGTTCGCCGAATATGTTGGGTGTCAGCACGCGGTTGCAGTTAGTTCCTGCACTGCCGGCCTACATCTGGCTTTGCGTGCTGCCGGGGTTGGTGCCGGGGACGAAGTCATCACGACGCCGCTTACTTTTTGTGCAACTGCTGAGGTTGTTGAGTACCAGGCGGCAAAGCCGGTTTTTATCGATGTAGAGCCTGGTAGCTTTAATCTGGATCCCAGTCTCATCGAGGAGAAAATTACGTCCCGCACAAAAGCGATTATACCGGTGCACTACGGTGGCATTCCTTGCAATATGGCGGCCATTAAAAAGATTGCTCGCCAGCACGACTTGGCTATCATTGAAGACGCGGCTCACGCTTCGGGAACTCGAATTGCTCACCGGAAAATTGGTAGTTTTGACAATCAGGCCGTATTTAGTTTTTACCCGACCAAAAATATGACAACCGTCGAAGGCGGTATTATTACCACGAATGACTCCAAGCTAGCCGAGACCCTTAAAGTTCTCAGTTTGCACGGGATTTCCAAAGACGCCTGGAAACGTTACTCGAGTCAGGGCCAGTGGTACTATGAAATTCATCAACTCGGTTACAAGTACAATTTTACTGATTTGCAGGCTGCGATCGGGTTGCCGCAGTTGCGGAAACTAGATGAATTTAATGCAACGCGGGAACGATACGCGCGCATTTATATTGACGCGCTTAGCGACATTCCAGAATTTGAGCTGCCTGCATGGTACGCCAAATATTTTGATGATCTCAAAGAGCAAGGCTACACCAGTTCATGGCATTTGTTTGTGCTGATGCTTAAACTCGATCGCCTGAGTATTGGCCGCAATCAATTTATTGAAGAATTAAAGGAAAAGGGAATCGGGACGAGTGTTCATTTCATTCCGCTACACCTGCAACCTTTTTATGCGAAGAAGTATGGCTACACCGAGGGTGACTTCCCGGTTGCTGAAAAAATTTATAGCAAAATTATTTCTTTGCCGCTTTACCCGAAGTTAGCCCACGATGAGATTTTGTACATCATCGCTGTTCTCAGGGAGTTGGCAAAAAAATATCGACTGTAGTGGCTTTTACAACCGTTCTAAAAGGCATGTCTCTCAAAACCCAATACATTATTAAGCGAATTTTTGACGTCCTGGTTTCTTTCGCTTTGCTTGTTTGTCTCCTGCCACTCTTTGTGTTGCTGGCTCTTGTCATTAAGCTTGATAGCCCCGGCCCCATTTTATACAAAGCAACCCGCGTCGGAAAAAAACAAGCTCCTTTTAAGATGTGGAAATTCCGTACCATGCAGGCAAACGCCGACAGGGTTGGCCCCGGGCTGACTGAACATGATGACCCGCGTATTACAAGTGTTGGTAAACTGCTTCGCCGCCTTAGTTTGGATGAATTGCCACAATTGTTCAATGTACTTTTCGGGCAGATGAGCCTTGTTGGTCCAAGACCGGAGATAACTGAAATAGTCAAAAATTATAGCGCAGGCCAATTGAAAGCGCTATCGGTCTATCCGGGTATTACCGGACTTTCGCAGATCAACGGTCGGGACGATTTGCCGGTTGATAAAAAAGTAGGATTCGATCTTGAGTACATTGAAAAATTTTCTTTGGTGCAGGATTTCATAATAATAGTCAAAACAATTCCTGCTCTGCTCAACGGTCGCGGTAACAGATTCTAATTGTACGGAACGGCGGATAATTTGAATATCGTAATTATTGCTGCGCACCCGGATGATGAGGTGCTCGGGTGCGGTGCTACTGCCGCACGAATGGCTGGGGAAGGGCACCGGGTGATCCCGGTAATTGTTTGCGAAAACGCGTCTGTCCGGTATGATTCGCACATGCAATCTGTGTTGGAAGAAAACGCCATCACAAGCGCTGACATCCTCGGAATGCAGCCACCTGTATTTCTGAGAATGCCGGACCAAAAACTGGATACTTTTTCTGCTCTCGAAATGGCTCAGGCCATAGAGAGGGCTTTTGAGGAAACAAAGCCCGAGGTTGTCTTTACGCATCATGGTGGCGACATTAATATGGACCATCGTGTCCTTTTCGAGGCTACCATGGTTGCCACCCGTCCGACTCCGGGGAACCGTGTTCGAACAGTATTTACATACGAAACCATTTCATCGACGGAGTGGGCCGCTCCAGGTTATCATTCCGTTTTTACGCCAAACACTTTTTATGACGTTTCTTCAACGCTGGCACTGAAGATAAAAGCATTTAGTGTTTATGAATCTGAGGTCAAAGAATACCCGCATCCACGTTCGCTTGAGGGTATAGAAATCAGGGCAAAGGACTGGGGGACGCGTGTGGGCAGACACGCTGCCGAGGCATTTCAACTGGTTCGAAGCGTATTGTAGAAAATAGGTGTCAATACCATTGCACTCAAATTGGTTGTTTAAACTCTTGAAATGATTTAAGTGAAGCAGTCGGTTTGTTCACTGTTGTGACAAACTCTGCTTCCTCGCGCCTGCCAAAGCCTTATCATTGGTTCGAAATTTTCCCTTTCCGCAAACTTTGCACTTGCACGAATTGCGGAATTGACAAAGTCAGCATTCTACCTGATTGAGGTAAGCATAACTGACCAAATGAACTATTAACAATTAGCGTGCCAGAATGATAAGGATATTTTCGAGCTAATGTTTTTGTTTTAATTTCGTTTAAAAACAATGACTTGTGTAAAAAAACAAACAATGACGATGCACCGGCAAGGCGCTAAAAAGAAAGGATGCGACATTTTGTGTCGCATGTGGCGACGTAGATCATCGTTTGGTGGCAGCCTGTGTTTGCATGGTTGGGATAGTTGAAACCAGTCGTTAATTGCTTGCTCGCACTGAATTGTTTTGAAAAGATAGTTACAGTAACGCTTCTGAACATTTTTTGAGTTTATCGAAAATGGCTGCAAAATCAAGAATTGTTTTTGTTGGTTGTGTTGAAGAGGGAAAAGCGTGTTTAGGTGAAATCCTGGATGCCGGGGGTAATGTCATCGCAATTCTAACTTTTACCGATGAACTTGCCCAAAAAACTTCCGGTGCTGTGCGGTTTGAAGATCTTGCCGAGGCTCATAATATATCACTACACAAAGTTAGAAGCACGAACACGCCTGAAGCGGTTTCCTTGCTCCGCCAAATGCAACCTGATGTCATCTTTGTAATTGGTTGGACTCGGCTTGTCAGTTCTGATGTGTTGGCAATCCCGAAATTAGGCTGCATCGGTATGCATGCATCCAGGTTGCCTAAATATCGGGGTCGCGCGCCGGTTAACTGGGCCATCATCAACAACGAAGAAATATCTGCCAACACAATGCTTCTGCTTGACGAAGGTGTTGACACAGGGGACATTTTGTTACAAAAAGTCTTTCCCATCAGTCTCGCGGACACATGTAAGACAGTTTACGAAAAAGTGGCGACGGCGGGACGCGAGATGATTAGAGAGATCATGCCTTTTCTCGATAGCGGCCAATTGCCGAGAAAACCCCAGCAGCACGACCAGGCCACCATTATGCCCAAACGCACACCTGAAGATGGGCGCATTGATTGGAATAAGTCGGCATTTGAATTATTCAATTGGATCAGAGCGCTGACGCACCCTTATCCCGGGGCATTTGCATTTCTGAAGGAAAAAAAAATAATAGTCTGGCAGGCTCACCCGGCGCACTTTTCGGATAACATTGAACGTGCTGGTGCAGGAGCAAAATTGAGGCCTGGTGAAGTTGTTTCAGTGAGCGATGGCATTACGGTATCTACCGGCTGCGACGAATTGCTCACCCTGCGTCGCATGAACTACGTGGGCGAAAATGAAATTTCCTGGCACGAATTCCTTTCACACAGTCAATTGTCAGTTGGCGATATTCTGGGTTGAACAATGATTAAACGATTATTGGACATCACGATCGCGTTCTTGGGTATCTTGATTTTTTTACCGTTCTTTCCGGCGGTATGGCTCATTGTGAGGCTGAGCGCAGATGGTTCGGCCATTAACACTGCCGAATACGTTGGAAAAAACCGCAAGCGTATACAACTAAGTCGATTCAAAGTCGCAAATGGAAGAATTAAGGACATGGCGAGGAGTGGCTGGTTTAGACGCTTAGTCAGCCGTTGCCATCGCCTGCTTTGCGACTTAAGGGTTAAGAGTTGGCCTTTGCTTTTTAGTGTAATAAAAGGTGATTTAAGTCTTATTGGCCCGCGGCCCGAAACGCCAGAGGTGGTGGCTATGTATGACGAGACGCAACTAAGTGTCCTGTCTGTTCGTCCCGGAATTTGGGGTCCTTCTTCCTCAAAGGGGGATATTGATTATGATGAAGGCCGGGCCACGCATGCTGATCCTGGCAAATGGAAAGCACATTATTACGAGAATATCCTGCCGGAAAAGCTCAAAGATGAACTGCACTACGCGCAAAACAGATTTCTGAGTCGTGACCTGAAAGTGATTTCTGGAATTTTGAAACGAACTGTTAGCCGCTCTATTCATTCTCAATTAATGCGTGAGGCCAAAGACCGCAATTTCTTTCTGCCTTTGGATTTGTTTCTGGTTTTTTGTTCTTACCTGATTTCTTACCACCTGCGATTCGAATGGTCTCTTCCGGACAATGACTATATTATACTTTTCAAAAGCCTGCCATTTATACTATTCTTGCGAATTGTTACCTTTTATTCTTTTGGGCTATATAAAAATCTGTGGAAATATGTCGGTGTAAGAGATCTTGTAACAATTATTAGAGCTGTGAGCATGAGTTCAATTCTCTGCGTCACTGCAATTTTCTTGTTTGGTGTCTCTGAGCATTCCCGCTCCATATTCTTAATTGACTGGCTTCTTTGCATCATGTTTATTGGTGGCGCACGACTCGTAATTAGGCTGTTTAACGAAAGTGTGCGTACAGAGCAGAAACTCAGGAAAAATGTTTTGATTATCGGTGCCGGTGATGTGGGAGAAATGCTGTTGCGTGAGTTAAACAAGGGCGGGAGAGACACTTACAATGTTGTCGGGTTTGTCGATGATGATGATAGCATTCACGGCAGAACCATCCATGGTATTAAGGTAATGGGAAACTGCTTGGACATACCAGAGATTGTCCAATTGTTCCGTATTGATGAAGCGCTGATTACGTTCAACCATTTCTCATCGGAGCAGATGAAAACGATACTCGGCTACTGTAAACAGGGCAACGTGCGTCATCGTGTTGTGCCGGCGGTCAGCGATGTACTCAGTGGTACGCTTCATCTTTCGCGCGTGCGCGAAGTTGAAATCTCAGATCTGTTTGGCCGCGATGCGGTTGAACTGGATCTGTCTGCAATTAACAAATCTCTCAACGGAAAGCGGGTCCTGGTGACGGGTGCCGGAGGCTCAATTGGCTCAGAACTATGTCGACAGATTGCAGAATACGAACCGGCCTGCCTGGTCCTTGTCGATAAGAATGAAAATTATTTGCACGAAATTTATTGTGAGCTGCGGGCTTCATTTGAAACAATGGAAATTCACTGCAGCCTGACCGACATCACGAACCGCACAAAGCAAGAAAGAGTTTTTCAGAGTGTCAAGCCGGAAATTGTCTTTCATGCGGCCGCACAAAAACATGTGCCTCTAAGCGAAGAAAATCCGGAAGAAGCGGTTATCAACAATGTCGTTGGCACAAAGAACATTGCTGAACTTTCCGATAAGTTCGGGGTGCTTGCTTTTGTGATGGTTTCGACTGACAAAGCTGTAAATCCAACCAGTGTGATGGGCACAACCAAAAGAATTGCTGAACTGTTTGTACAGGCGTTGTCGCAAAAAAGCCAAACCAAGTTTGTGACAGTTCGCTTTGGAAATGTCTTGAACAGTAATGGCAGTGTTGTTCCTATTTTCACCAAACAGATCGAACGGGGCGGTCCGGTTACGGTTACACACCCGGTTGTTGAACGTTATTTTATGAGCATTTCGGAGGCTGTTCAGCTTATTCTGCAGGCAGCCACCATGGGTAATGATTGTGAGATTTTTATCTTAAACATGGGTAAATCCATTCGAATTGTCGACTTGGCTGTCGAGTTGATTAAGCACGCCGGCCTTAAACCGTATGAGGATATTCAAATCAAGTTTACCGGTCTGCGTCCTGGCGAGAAATTGTTTGAAGAACTTATCGGGAATAACGAGAAACTGCTGCCTACGAGCCATGCAGATATTAACAAACTTAAGTCAAAGTATGCAATAAGCCTTGAACAAATGGAGAAAGACATTGCTGAATTGATTCAGGCCGCGTATGACAATCAGACCAGCAAATTGATGCGGAAGTTGGCTGATGTAGTGCCGGAATATCGCCCCGACATTTCTGATACAATTCCTGAGATACCTTCAGAAATGATGGTAAATGCGCCAACAATGGAAGCGCAATCGTCAGATTCTCACCAACGTGTTGCTGGCCAGCAACTGACACCCTTAGTGCAAGCTGGATGAAAAGACAAATAAAACTCATTTTTTGCTCAATTCTTTACTATTCCGGCCTGTTTGGTCTTATTCGATTTGCACAGCGCCTGAGCGGACGAAAATTAACGGTGCTTACTTTCCACCGTGTTACTACTGAGAATACAGCAAATTATCATCAGGGATTGACCACCATTAGTATTTCCTCCGCAAATTTCAGTCATCTCATAAATTTTGTTCGGAAACACTATACAGTCATTTCTTTGGGTGACTATCTGCGGATGGTTGAAAAGCAAGAAACGCTGCCTGCAAACAGCATAATCCTCTCTTTTGATGACGGCTACCGGGACGTGTTGAAAAATGCAGTGCCTGTTTTGCAAAAACAAGGACTCCCGGCCATTCTTTTTGTGCCAACTGCTGCAATCGATGCCGGCCAGACATTTTGGTGGGATGCACTTTTTGCCTTGCTACAAAATGGCTCGGCTGCCGGTTTTAATACCACGGTTTCTGCGGATCCGGCAGTTCAGCCATATCTGAAAAGAGTAGAAAATATATTGAATATGGAAAATGGCACGCGCCAGACAGAAATATTTGCCTTTATTGATGGCTTGCAGACTGTCAATGCCGAAATAAGAGAGCGCGTCCTGCACTACCTGCTTAAAGGACAATCTCGTATTCATGCACAGGGTGATTCATTTCCACAGGTGTTGACATGGGATGAGATCAGACAGTGTACGATATCGGGTTTCGAGATTGGCTCACATACTGTTACACATCAGTTTTTGACTTCGGTGCCACAATCAGATGCAGAATATGAAATTGTAAAGTCCAAGTCAAAACTAGAGCTTTTTCTTGGCAGCGAAGTAACCAGTTTCTCCTATCCTGGCGGTCATCATGATGGCAATACGGCGCTGCTTGTTGAAAAGGCGGCGTACTCATGTGCATTCACCTCAGTTGAGGGTTTGAATTCCACCAACACAAACAGGTTTAAGCTTAAACGAATAAATGTCTCAGATGATAACCTGATTACTGCCAGTGGTAGATTTTCACCAGTGATTGCAGCATGGAGTCTTTTCCTCAGGTGGTAGCTGAAAACCGCAAGACTTCGACACGAAGAATAAAGATACTGTTTTTTATTGATTTTTTGCACGGGTTTGGTGGCACGGAGCGGCATTTATTTAATCTGGCCGGCAGGTTGAATCGTGATCGGTTTGAATGCACAGTTTGTCCTTTCCGTTTTAACTCTGAGACCATTGAAATTTTTCGGAATGCGGGTATTGAAGTTGTTCCGGCGCCTTTCAGCCGAATTTACGGCCTGTCTGCCATAAAGCAGGCTCGCCGACTTACCCGGTTTATTCGGGAACGTCGGTTCGATGTTGTGCAAACATTTAATATTGATTCAGATATTTATGGTACACTCGTCGCCCGCTTGGCCGGGGGGCCGGTCGTAATTGGCAGTCGCCGTGATTTAGGGGCATTTCGTAAGAACCGACATATTAAAATTACCAAAATCACGAATCAATATATCAGGCATTTTTTGGCAGTTTGTGAGTCGGTAGCAAGAAGCATGACGGAGCGGGAGGCTGTTCCGGCAAGCAAAATAACCACTGTGTATAATGGCTTTGATCTTGCAACTCTGAAAACTATCAACCAGGCTAGAGTCGCAAAGTTGAGGGCGGCACTTGACCTGGGCCCGAATAGCTTTGTTATTGGCAATGTATCGCATTTTCGACCTGAAAAGGGACACGATATTTTCCTGGAGGCCATTGCCAAAATTCGCAATCAGATTCCGGATTTGCGAGTGCTTATGCTTGGAGGGAGTGCCGGAAGCACGTTACAGGCTAGGTATCGCCAAAAAATTAAAGATCAAAAACTGGGCGATCACCTGTTTATGCCGGGATATATTGACCATGTTTTGGACTATTTGGCTGTAATGGATATTGGTTGTCTGACTCCGGTGAGTAATGAAGGATTTTCCAATGCGATTTTGGAACAAATGGCCATGGGAATTCCTGTGATAGCAAGCGACATAGGCGGCAATGCGGAAGCCGTTGCGGATGGTGAGTCAGGCTTCATCGTTCCGGTCAATGATGCAGATGCTGTTGCCGATGCAATTTTAAAGCTTTACCACAATCATGATTTGAGAAAACAGTTTGGTGATGAAGCCCGGCGTCGGGTAGAAACTGAATTTAGCATGGACAAAATGATTGAGCGCATGGAATCCTTCTATTTTAGCCTGAACTGAGTGATTTGATTTTAGCATAAATTAATGAAATAATATTGGTCATAATTAGTGGAGTTGGATGTATGAGCACTGAAGAAAGAGAAGACACAATGCAATACAAAGTGGTCTTAAATCATGAGGAGCAATACTCAATCTGGCCTGCAGATCGAGAAAACGCTCTTGGCTGGAAAGATGCCGGTAAAAGCGGTTCAAAAGAAGAGTGCCTGGCTTACATAGAAGAAGTTTGGACGGACATGCGCCCCTTGAGCTTGCGCAAGCAAATGGAACAATCCGGAAACTAATCCGGAATAACAGGTTCGATTCGATAAATATGAAATCCTGTATCATAATAACCTTCCCGCATGCACTTGGCGTGCCCGGTGGTGGAACACACGATTGTCTGCAGACGGCGCTGCACTTGCAGGTTGCCGGAGCAGATGTCATTGTGGTTGCCGTTGCCAGTCACACCATATCACGGTACCCGCGCTCAGAGCCACCGCCGGAACAGCGTGGCAATGCGGCTATTTCTGAATTGGAGGCCAAAGGCATTGAAGTCATCTATGTCAAGCAGAATCGGTTTCATTACCTGCTCGACGGGTTGGCTGTGCGGCGTGCTGTAGCCGAAATAATTCGCTCAAGAAAGGTGGATGCTGTTTTTGGTTGGCATCAGGAAGTGGCATTTCTCAGTCCTTTATTGCGTGCCAACGGAATTCTGTTCGGCATGATAGCCACAAATGGCAACTACGCGGCATGGTATGACGCGGCCCGTGGCGTGAGAAAGGTCATACAAAATTTCGCTGTCGTACGCCAGTTGCAGTCTGCTGACATTGTTTTTGCCCGCTCGAATTTTATGAAAAACCTCATTTCGGAGCTTTTTTCACTTGATGTGCATCGTATTCATGTGGTGTATTGCGGCATAGAGCCGATCTTTGGACACATGGAGCGCGTATTCTCAACCGAGTTGACGCGCTTTCTTTTTTTTGGATGGTTCATTCCGGAAAAAGGACTATTTGACGTGCTGGAGGCACTTGGCAAAGTGACGGCAAGGGGGCATGTAAATTGGACGTTAAGGATAGCCGGTTGGGGTGATGAAAAAAAAGTGCGTCAAGTGGCTGGTGAACATGGTGTGGCTGATCACATTGTCATGCTGGGCAAACTTGACCGGCCGGAATTGATTAATGAATTAGGCGAAGCGCAACTAGCAATCCTCCCCTCATATGCCGAATCCTTCGGACTTGCAGTGGCTGAAGCCCAGCTTGCAGGCTTGCCGGTTATCGCTTATGAAGTGGGTGGCGTACCCGAGGTTGTTGAAAAAGGTGTAACCGGCTGGTTGACGCCAATGGCAGATAAAAATCTTCTTGCTGATGCCATTATTGCGGCAGTGAGCCAACCAAAAGAAACTTATGAAATGGGACTGGCCGGCCGTGGCCGTGTTAGTAAATGCTTCAATTGGCAGCACACCGGCGAATTGATGCTGGACTGTCTGCAGAAAGTAAAAATGAATGACAATGACAGGGTGGGGTGCCGAGGGGCCGTAATGAGGGCTAACGCGTGATTGATATGAAAACAAAGACGATTGAAAAAAGCGGCAAACAAAGCCGTATAGAACTGGTTGAAGATTACTTTGGGACACATGCTGACTACTGGTCCAACGCCTATCTCAAGCCTGACAATGTTGGCGATTTGGTGCTTCTGGACAGAAAAACGATTGCTATGGATTTTCTGCTAGCGCATTTAAAGCCGGATGCTGTTGTTCTTGATGCGGGTTGTGGTGCCGGTCTGGCTACCCTTGATTTGTTGCAAAAGGGATTTGTAGTTCGAGCTTATGATGTTTCGGAAAAGATGCTCAACTTGTGCCAGGCGACTCTGGATAGTGCCAAAATCCCGGAGGAGCTTTATTCACTTCACTGTGGCGATCTGTTTGCCGCCGATTTGCAAGATCACTCCTTTGACGCAATTGTTGCGCTTGGATTTCTACAATATCAGGCAGATGAAGGCAAGGCACTGCGTGCACTGAACAGGTTACTCAAACCGGGTGGCATTCTGGTTGTTTCTGGTCCGGTTAAGGTTAGGTTGACGGAGTACTTTGGCCTGTCCGCCATCTATTATAAGTTGAGAGATTTGGTGAAAAAGACTGAACCGCACCCGGAATTGGCCGTACTCAATGCAATTTCAACACACTATTATAGTGTGGGCCGCTACAAAAAACTGCTGAGCAATTCGGATTTTAAATTGATCGAATATAAAGGTCACGGTTTTATAAATTTTGCAATTTTTCGGGATTGGACTAGTCGTGGTCAGCATCTCATTTATCGTCTTTTTAAGCGTCTGTCTGGCTTTTTGCCAATTGGTAGATTTGGGAATGACATGGTTGTTTTGGCCCAAAAGCGCGACGAAGCTTAAGCATGTTCCATTTCCTGAAACGAAAGGCAAAAAGTGCCTTGCGCAGAGTTGCTCTGCGATATGCCCCACCGGAAGTGATGGTGCTTCTACGCCGGTTCGAAGCACGCAATGGTGCCTTTCCCCAAAAAAATGTTCAAGTTGAAAGTTCGGTTCCTGCTGAATCCGTGCTTGTGCTTTCGCCGCATCCGGATGATGAAGCCATTGGACTGGGGGGCGTGCTCAGTAAGCATTTAGCGCAAGGGGATGAGTGCACAGTTCTCTACATGACCAATGGCCGCGGGCTTGGCTCAACAAATGATGATCTGCCAAACATACGAAAAAAAGAAGCTGAATCTGTTGCCAGGGAATTTGGCTTCGAGCAGATTTTTTGGGATGTTGAAGATATGGCTTTGACTAATGATGATAAAACAGTGTCTTCGCTGCGAAAGATTCTTGACAAACTCAAACCATCATCGGTGTATTTGCCCTCATTTTTCGATCATCATTTTGATCATTTTGCCGCAAATCAGATTTTGGTTGACGCACTGGGTAAAAGCAGCCACGGGGATATTACCGTGTATGGTTACGAGGTTTGGGATAACATGCCTTTCCCGAATTTAATTGTTGATATTTCCAGGAATTTTGAACAAAAGGCCGCCATGCTCAGGCTTTACGTAGAGCCGATGCAAGCGACTGATTTTATCGAGTTGTGCCGCTGCCGCAACGCTTTGCACTACACGCTGAACATTGACAGCCGCATTCTCAAATCCCGTGGATATGCAGAAGCATTTTATCGTTTTGACGCCAAAAGTTACTGTGCGGCGTTCATGGCTGCGATGCAGGCGATGCAAGACAGTCGTAGCATGTTGCCTGCACATGTTCGCCAGGAACTGTTGTCCTGAATTTGTCCCGTATCCATAAAAGATAGAAAATAAATTTAGCAGGAACTGAATTGCAGATTTCACCAAACAAATTGAACAAATCACAGCGCGATGACGCTGCATGCTTATCAGTCGTTATCACCTATCCTTTCCCAATAGGGCAGGCAAGTGGTGGTTCCAGGATGACCCGCGAAATTGCCCGTAATCTCGGGCGCCTGGGCGTGAAGGTTGTAATCATGCCTGTGTCATCAAACGCACGCAAACCAATTTTCCCGCGGGCAGAAGTAGAAAGGGAATCGCTCGGCTTTCAGTTTGACAGTGAACTGGCAGAGGATGGCGTGGAAGTGTTGCGGGTAGCGCAGCATCAATTTCATTTACAACTGGATGGGTTGGCAGTACGACGGGCATTGAATGAGCTGTTAAAAACGCGTCATATAGATTGTGTGCTCAGTTATTATAATGAGGGCGCCTTTTTACACTCGTTTTTACGCGCCAGGAATATAAAATTCGGATACATCGCCACCTGGCAGTCATACGCCTGGGGCAAAGTTGCTGCCGACAGTCAAAGGCGCCTGAGTGGTCTGGTTGCTAAAAAAACCTACGACCGCATTATTTCAAAGCCGCATAAACAAGCGGATATTTTATTTGCCACCTCCCGCTTTACCAGGGAAGAACTGATAGACGTGATCGGAGTCGCGCCCGAGCGCATTGTCGTTAACTATTTGGGTGTTGAATCGCACTTTGCCCGGATTCCTCGCAAACGACCAGACAAAATCACGCAGCTTGTTTATTTCGGTCGGATAGTTTTCACAAAAGGCATTATTGATGCCATAAAAGCACTCGGAAAACTCGCGGCCAGAGGAATAACGGATTGGAACTTTCGCGTGATTGGGGAAAGCGGCAAGCCCGCTCTTGCAGAAACAAAGCGATTGGCCGATGAATTAGGCATTTCGGATAAAATCAGCTATTGTGATGCGCTTGACGACCAGGGCCTTTGCCGTGAACTAGAGCAAGCAGATCTGGCTATCATGCCTTCTTACTCCGAATCGTTTGGGTTGGCATTTGCAGAAGCGCAAGCAGCAGCCGTCCCGGTAGTTGCTTACAAAGTCGGTTCTTTATCTGAGGTGATTGAAGACGGCGTCACAGGTTGGCTTGCGCCTGTACACGACATTGAACACCTGGCCGGCTTGATTGAAAAAGCGCTCGCTGATCCGGATGGAACCTGGCAGGCGGGCCTGGCAGGCCGTGAGCGCGTTATACGCAAATTCAACTGGAAAAACACCAGCGCAACCATCATGAACAGCCTTGAGCAACTCCTGCAACGTGAAGCTGCGGCAACTGGGCAACATTCCCAGTCGGATAAATTCTTAATTTCTGCTTAACGAGGAAAAAATGACACAACAGCAGGCTCCTGCTTCCACAGAAAAGGTAAATAGCAACCCTGAACTCAACGAGTCTTATTGGCGCGAAAAGCTCTCTGGTTTTATTGCGCCAACGCCCATCGCCATTGACAAGGGGATAAGCGTTCTTAACACATTAAGAAACGACTATCGCTCTGAGCAGATTTCTTTCACTGCCGAAGAAACACGCAATTTACAATCCTTCGCACAGCAAAACAGCCTGACACTCACCAGTGTCGTCATGGGCTGCTGGGCATTATTGCTGCACCGCTGCAGTGGTGAAGAAGATATTTTGTTCGGCGCTACAGTAAGAAATATGAATGAAGACCCAAATCTGCTTGCAGCGCAGGTTGGTGTAATCAAATTGATTGTTCCTCATCACTCAAGTGCATTGACATGGTTCAAAGCGATTCAAAGCGATATTCAAGAGCAGGTAAGCCGTAGCCATGTATCGCTCGAAACGCTCAAAGCCTGCAGCGGCATCCCGACAGAACAGACACTGTTTGATAGTCTTTTGGTATTCGGCAACTTGGCCGAAGGCAACAATGCTGTTGAACAAGCGCTTGTAAGTCTTAAATGTCCATTCGCGTTGACGATGGCGCAGGGTGCCGTGTTGTCACTCGTAATTTGCTATGCTGCTGCGCGCTTTGATAACAATGCTGTCGCCCGAATGCTTGGTCATATGAAGACACTTCTTCTTTCTATTACCGAAAAGCCAGAACAGCCATTGTCGAATGTAAAGATGTTGACGGATGCGGAGCTGGACCAGATTCTTGTTCAGTGGAACGATAAGGCGGTTGCTTTCCCCAGCGAAATGTGCCTGCATCAACTGTTTGAGCGCAGCGTAGAAGCGTCGCCGGATAAAGTGGCAATGGTATTTGCCGGGGACACTTTAACCTATGCCGACCTAAATCGCCGTGCCAATCAAGTAGCGCGTTATTTGCAAAAGCTGGGTGTGGGTCCGGATGTGCTGGTCGCCGTTTTACTGGAACGCTCTCTCGATATGATTGTCAGCATTGTCGCCATTGCCAAGGCCGGTGGTGCCTACGTACCCCTGGATCCATCTTATCCAAAAACACGTCTGGAATTTATGATTGCCGATACCCGGGCCGGGGTTCTTTTGACCCAACAGAGTCTGTTAGAGCAGATCGGTGATGTTGAAGCGCACATCGTTAACCTCGATTCAGAACGGGTTGTGATCGCCGCGGAGACTGATGCGAATATCAGCAGCGATGTAACCCCGGAACATCTTGCCTATGTCATCTTTACATCGGGTTCTACGGGCAAGCCCAAAGGAGCGGTACTCAATCACCGTGGCCGGGTAAACAACTTCTGTGATTTTAATAGAAGATACAATATCGGTTTAGAAGACCGTTTGCTGGGTTTGGCCTCTCTGAGTTTTGATATGTCGGCTTACGATATTTTCGGTACCCTTGCAGCAGGCGGCAGCAACATCATTGTCGAAGGTGAGGCCTTGTTAGAGCCGGGGCGCTGGGCTGAATTGATGCAGGAGCATAAAATTACTGTCTGGCATTCTGTGCCGGCACTGTTGGAAATGCTGGTCGACCACATTAGCGAACGCCCGGAAATGGCGCCGCAGTCCTTGCGGCTGGTGCTGCTTGGTGGCGACTGGATACCTGTGAGCTTGCCGGACCGGCTAAAGGCTCTGATCCCGGGCGTCAAGGTTGTAAGCATGGGCGGTGCAACCGAGTGTTCAATGGATTCAACTATTTACGATATAGAGGAAAAATCGTCTAACTGGAAAAGCATTCCTTACGGCGTTCCGATGGCAAACCAGCTTACTTATGTGCTTGATCGCGCTTTCAACCCTTTGCCTGTCGGGGTTGCCGGAGAACTTTATCTTGGCGGTATTGGCGTGGGCAGGGGGTATTACAATCGCCCCGAATTAACGGCTGAAAAGTTCATACCCAATCCTTTCAATGGCGTAGAAGGCGATAGAATGTACCGCACCGGCGACCTTGCGCGATATCGGCCCGATGGCAACCTTGAGTTGCTCGGACGTATCGATTTTCAAGTGAAAGTTCGTGGTTATCGTGTTGAATTGGGGGAAATCACTTCAACGCTTGCACAACATCCTGCGGTAAAGGAAGCCGTGGTTATTGCCAGGGATGATCGGCCTGACGATGAACCGGCGAAACGAAATAAGAGCCTGGTTGCCTATGTTGTGCCGGAGCAGAAAGAAGCTGCTACAACCACTGTTGAGGAGGAGGAGTTGCACGAGGGGCATATAACTCAGTGGCAGATGGTTTATGAGGAAATGTATGGGCAGACTGAAAAAGAAAAGGATTTGACTTTCAACACCATTGGCTGGAATAGCAGTTATACGGGAATGCTGATTTCCGATGATGAAATGCGCGAATGGGTAGCCCAATCGGTCGGCCGGATTCTGGCTTTGAAACCACGCCGTTTGCTGGAAATCGCTTGCGGCAATGGCCTGCTTTTGTTCAGAGTGGCGCCTCAATGTGAAAAATATATGGGCATTGATTTTTCATCAGTTGCACTGAACCAAATTCAGGCTCAACTGTCCCGTCCGGGCAGTGAGATGCCACAAGTTGAGCTGTCCCAAAGATTGGCAGATAACTTTGAGGGCATCGCTACCGATTCTTACGATACGGTCGTGATAAATTCTGTTGTACAACTCTTTCCCGGAATCGATTACTTTGTAAGTGTTCTGGCAGGTGCCATTGACGCTGTGCAGCCGGGAGGACGCATTTACATAGGCGATGTCATTAGCTTTCAACAACTTGAGACATTTCACACATCGATTCAGTTGCATCAGGCTCCGGCTTCTCTTTCGCTGGCCGAATTCAGTCAACGTGTAAAAAAACAGATTTCACAAGAAGAGCAGATGTTTATCGATCCGGCATTTTTTCATGCACTGAAACATGAGTTTCCGAAAGTGAGCGCGGTTCAGATCCAGTTGCGACGCGGAAGGCATGAGAATGAAATGACCAAATTCCGTTACGATGTGATTCTGCATATTGCCGACCCTTCCACTCCGAATGTCGCGGAGAGTTTAAGCTGGTCTTCAGATGAGCTGACACTTGCCGGGCTGCGTGAAAGGTTGGAGCAAGCGCAGCCAGACTTATTGTGTGTCACGGATGTGCCGAATGCGCGGCTTGATAAAGAAATGAATGCATTCGAATTACTGAAGAAACTACCCAATGGCGAATCGCTGGGTCGGCTGCGTCAAGCGTTGTCTTCTGCCGCAGGCGTTGCCGGAATTGACCCTGAGGATATGTGGGGACTCGCCTCAGAGTTGCCATATTCTGTGAAAATTGATTGGAGCGCTTCCGGCAAAAGGGGTTATTTCGATGTTCTTTTCCAACGGACATCGTCAAATGGCGAGTCTGAGTCCGGCAGAGCGGTTACATTTGGCAGCGGTTGTTGGGACAAAGGTTTAAAGCCGTGGAGGACGTATGCCAACAATCCGCTACAAGGCATGCTTGCGCGTGAACTGGTGCCACAGCTACGTGAGTATATGCAAAAGGAACTGCCTGATTATATGGTACCTTCCGCTTTTGTACTTCTCAATGCGCTACCATTGTCGCCAAATGGAAAAATAGACCGCAGGGCGTTACCTGCGCCGGATCACACCCGTCCTGTGCTGTCACAGACTTATGTAGGCCCTCGCGACATGCTTGAGCAGGTGGTTGCGGATATTTGGGCTGAAGTCTTTGAGTTTGAGCAAATAGGAATTCATGATAATTTTCTGGAAATGGGTGGGCATTCGTTGATCGCCACTCAGATAATGGCGCGATTGCAAGCTATGTTCCCGATTGCTCTGCCATTACGTTATCTTTTTGGCTCACCTACGGTTGCAGAACTTGCAAAAAAAATCGCTCAGGCCGGCGAGGAAACAGGCGTGGATGTTGCCGAAGTGGCGCGCACGGTAATTGAGTTGGGAAAACTTTCTGATGAAGAAGTAAAGGCCATGTTGGCGGGTGAGACCCTGTAATGCTCTCCGATGTAAAAAGCAGGATTGTAAATTTTTTCTCCGCTCCGGGTGAGCCGTTGGCAACAACATATTTTTTGCTGCTATCCTGCTGGTTTGGGTTGGTGACCGGCTTTTTTGAGGGCATCATGTTGTTGGTGCGACGTTCTTTTTTATTGCGAGTTTACAGCTTGAATCCGCACTGGTTTTGGATGCGGCCTCTGATGAACCTCATCCTGTTCATACTTGTTGCCGGGTTTCTTATCCTGATCGGTAGAAAACTGCGCTTTGTTTTAACCCTGCGCTTTGTTGCGGCAACCTTTATTTTCCTCAACATTGGCGCCTTACTTCTGATGATTCCGGGATTATACACCAAGGCGGTGCTTATCCTGGCTCTTGGTTTTGCTGTGCAAATGTCACTTTTTATTTCAACGCATGCTGTGACCTTTGGTGTGATAGTGCGTCGCAGTATTCCATGGCTGGGCGTTGTACTTGCGGTCATGATTCTGTGCATTAATATTTGGCCGTTCTGGAAATTACACCGGGCCACTGCTGAACAGGGCAAAGCGCGTCCCGGCGCCCCGAATGTTTTGCTCCTGGTGCTGGATACAGTTCGCGCGCAGAGTTTGAGCCTGCACGGTTACCAACGCAAGACTTCCTCATACCTGGAGTCTATCGCTCGGGAGGGTGTCCGATTTGAGAAGGCGTTTTCAACGTCACCATGGACCTTGCCCTCGCATGGCAGCATGTTTACCGGGCGTTACCCGCACGAACTTTTTTTTGCTACTGACACCCCGTTTAATGCCATGACGCCGATTCGAGCGAACTACCCAACTCTGGCAGACGCGTTCACCGAGCATGGTTATGCCACGGCTGGTTTTGTTGCCAACCTCAGTTACTGTTCTTATGCGCATGGCCTCAGCCGGGGGTTCGGGTATTATGATGATTATACCTTGTCGTTGGAGTGGTTTCTGGACAGCGCTTCATGGACGCACGAAATTCATACGATGCTGCGCCCGAAAATGAAAAACCGTCAGCTTGTGAGTCGCAAAAACGCTGCGGCTATCAATCAGTCTTTTCTTGATTGGGTTGAAGGCAATCCTGATCGCCCCTTCTTTGCGTTTCTCAATTATTTCGATGCGCATGATCCTTATGTCCTTGAGCCGGGCTACGGAGACCTGTTTCGTGAACATGACGCTGCAACAGTCACGCAAGAAATGAATAAGAAACAAGTGGTTCGTGACTTGCAGGACGATTATGACCGAACTCTGACATATCTCGATGCGCAAATAGGCAGGTTATTCGCGCAGCTTAAGAATCGTGCTATACTTGAAAATACGCTGGTAATCATTACTTCGGATCACGGTGAGCAGTTTGGCGAGCACGGTTTTTTTGCTCACGGCAATACTCTTTATTCGCAAGCGCTTCACATTCCGCTCGTCATGAAACTGCCACATGCAATGGCGCAGGGACTGACTGTGAAACAGCCTGTTTCTCTGCGTGATTTGGCGGTAACGATAATCGATCTGGCCGGGCTGACCGGCGATAATGTTTTTCCTGGCGCCTCTTTTGCCCGGTTTTGGCAAGACGGCTCAGAAGGTAAATTCGTTACAAAGCCGCCGTACTCTGAATTTCTTGTGGTCGAACGTGTGCCGCGGATGTGGCGTTCATCATGGCCGGGCTACACTTCAGGTATACAATCGGTTGTCCTCGACGACGGTCGTCATTATATCCGTTACGGTGAAGGCGGCGGCGAATTGTATGATTTCGACCGGGACCCGGAAGAAAAAGACAATCTTATTCAGGGCGAAAAAGTTGAAACATTGCAGCAATTGAATATAGTGCTTAATTCTGTTAAAGCACATACACGGGCTGCGAACTAATATTTACATCTGTCAATGCAATACGCCTCACTCGTAAGCTAATGTATAATTGAAATCGGTTGTTGTACGGTTCAAGCTCTCGAATTTTTATAATAGTATCTTTGCATACATTATTAAAAGGAGATTATCATGAAGGATTCAAATATTCGAGGTAGTAATAACTCAAATAAGATAAATCGGAAAGTGTTGCTTGTGGTACCACCCTTTCACGCGACACGCTGTCCGGCATTGGGTGTGAGTCAACTCAAAGCAAACCTGACGGCCAATGGCTATTACGTTGAGGTACTTTATCTGAACCTGCTATTTTCAGAGCGCGTGACACCACTGGTTTATGAATGGTTAACCGGAACCGGCAAGAGTTTATTCGGCGAGTTTATTTTCTCCTTCGCTGTTTTCGACCGTGAGGATGAAGAAATAGATCGTTACCTTGAGGCCGTATTGTGTAAGTCCGATTTTGCAGGAGTACTCCGCAACTTATTTCCCAATAAACCTCTGGGTGAAATTGTCAGACACCTTATTAACGAGGCGGTTGAATTCGTCAACACCGACGCAATCAAGGCCGTACTCGATCGTGACCCCTGGTTGGTGGGTTTCAGCTCTACCTTTGAATCCAATTGTGCTTCTCTGGCAGTAACTAAACAAATTAAAAAGCAGCGGTCAGAGATTGTAACCGTTATGGGCGGCGCCAACTGCGAGGGTGAAATGGGTGAGGAGCTCAAGTCACAGTTTGCTGAAGTAGATTTTGTTGGCCAGGGGGAATGTGACCATACATTTGTCGGATTGGTCCGCGCACTTCACGATGGCAAACCAGATTCGGGCCTGGAAGGTTTTATGTCAAATGAACTCGATAGCAGGACCGGAAGCTCCAGCCCGTTAAACGGTGAGCAACTCGATGCGCTTCCTCATCCGGATTTCACTGATTTCTTTTCCCAGTTTGCTCAATTTCGCTATCGCGATCAAATCAGGCCCGGGCTGGCAATGGAAACTTCGCGCGGATGCTGGTGGGGGTTCAAGCAGCACTGCACTTTCTGTGCGTTCAACCGGTTGGGCATGATTTATCGCAGCAAATCGCCTGAACGTGTGTTAGCAGAAATGGAGGCTCTGATGCAGAAACACGGCATTTCTCGCATGGAGCTAACCGATAATATTCTCGACATGAATTACTTTAAAACAATCTTACCAAAGTTAGCGGAGAAACCAAAAGCCGAGCTCTTTTGGGAAACAAAATCAAATATGAGCCGCGAACAGGTGGCCATGTTGCGCAAAGCCAAAGTCGTTTGGATTCAACCAGGGATTGAAAGCTTGAGTGACAAATCCCTCAAGCTGATGAAAAAAGGCACAACCCAGGTTCAAAATATTCAATTGCTCAAATGGTGTACGGAATATGGCATTAAAATCAGTTGGAACTGGTTGTACGGTTTTCCTGGTGAGGATGAAAAGGAAATAGATGAACTGGTTGAAACAGTGAAAAAGATTCATCATTTGCAGCCTCCAAATGGCAGTGCCGTGCTATTCCTGGAGCGCTTTGCGCCTTACCAAATGACGCCAGAAGAATGGGGTATTACCAACATTCAGCCGACCGAGGCCTATCGGCATGTGTACCCGTTTTCCGATGAATCGCTTGACCGCATGGCATTTTTCTTTGACTGTGATTCTTTTGACAAAAAAGAAAACAGTGAGGCTTATCAACGCTTGAAACGTGCCATTGGTTTGTGGAAAGAAGTCAATTCAGAGGCCCATCTCCTTGCGGTTGCACATGAGAAAAAACTTGTAATTTATGACACGCGGCCCTGCGCCAAACGGTTTATCCAGCAATTAAGCGGTTTAAAGCGCCAAATGTATGAATATTGTGACAAAGGTCACAACCTGCGTGACATCACAAAAACATTTGGCGATCAGGCGACTTCTGAACAAATATCCGGTATCCTGGCTTCGTTTGTGGCCGATGACTTGATGTTGGAAAAAGAGGGTCGTTATTTGAGTCTGGCGACTGATATTCGTGTTGGCTATCGAGCGTTTCCAAAGACCTTTCCCGGTGGTCACATTTTAGTTGATCACGAAGAGACAAATGGTCACAACGGAGTTGCCGGTAAAATTTTCGATCTTTTACGGTTTCGAATTACCCCCCGCCAGGCTGCAGAGGGTGTACGACGTAGAATCCACGCCGCGAAAATCGACAGGTTATTGCCGGATGAGGACAATCAAAACGAAGATAACGGATACGTAAAGTATCTTCAGGAAAAGCCCGGACAAGTAGCGGAAATGAGCTAAATGCCAACCATGCATTCGCCAGGGTGTTGCAGTGCGGAATTATATGATATGCTCTGAAGCACTGCAGACGCAGATTTAGGCAGCGAAAACAGGAGTAGTCTGGCACAAATCAGTGTAGTCTGCAGGCGGTGAAGGCATGATTCCAAGCGCCGAATTAACAATTTAACGCAATATAATTTGAGTCAGTTTATGTGTCATTCAGGAGGTAAAGATGTTTATCGAAAATGTATTCTTTGATTCGCACCACGCTATGAATTTATTCTTTATGTACATTGGTCCTGAGACATTTATGCCTCTATTGTCGGCGTTAGCGGCTGTGACCGGCGTGTTGATGATGTTTTGGCGCAACGTGGTTGCGGTCCTGCGCAAGCTATTCAGGATTGGCCCGAAATCACAAGAAATTATTGAAACCGACAAAAGCGCCTGATCTGAAATGAAAAAAATCATTGTAATCGGCCTGGATGGGTTGGAACCGAAGATCGTGTCTGAAATGCTGGCAAAAGGCGAATTGCCGAATCTGGCCAGTTTGCAGGAACAGGGTGGTTATTCACCGGTACAAACAACCTCTCCGGCACAGACACCTGTTGCATGGTCAACATTTGCCACGGGAACCAATCCCGGGGCGCACGGCATTTTTGATTTTGTAACGAGGAATCCGAAGAATTATCTTCCGGACCTCGCACTCAATCGTTTCCAGCGAACCAATTCTTTTATGCCGCCAAAGTTGGTGAACATGCGGCGCGGTACACCCGTGTGGAATTTGCTTTCTGATGCAGGCATCGCTTCGACGATTTTGCGCTGCCCATGCACGCATCCGCCGGATAAAATTCGCGGCAATATGCTTGCGGGTTTGGGTGTGCCGGATTTGCGTGGTGGACTCGGTACGTCGACGTTTTACTGTTCAGATGACAGCGTCACAGCACTGGAAAGCGAAAACGTGCTGCACGTGAATGCGGATAGTAACGACTTGATCAAAACACACCTGCTGGGGCCTTTGAATCCGAAGGGTGGTGATTTTAAGTTTGACATTTCTTTGGAGCTCAACCGTTCCGAGAAGCGCCTGGTGGTGAAATCTAAAGGGCAACCCAAAGCACTGGAAGTACGAGAAGGGCAGTGGAGTGACTGGTTGCAGGTAAAATTCAAGCAAGGGCCACTTCAATATGTTCGTGGCACCGTGCGCTTTTATCTTGTTAGCACCGCGCCGAAATTAGAACTCTATGCCTCGCCAATCAACTACGATCCCAACTCAATTCCTTTATACCCGATTAGTTCACCTCCGGAATATGCGAAAGAGCTGGCTGGAAAAATTGGCACGTTTTACACGACAGGGATGGTTGAAGACCATGGAGGCCTGAACAATGGCCGCATCGACGAAGAAGCATTTTTGCAACAGTGTGACATCGCCCTGCGTGAACGCGAGCAAATGATGCTGCACGGGCTGGAGCGATTGCGGGAAGGCCTTTTCTTCTGTTTGTTCGATACGCCGGATCGCGTTCAACACATGTTCTGGCGGTTTCGTGAATCCGACCACCCGGCTAACCAGCGTCCGTTTAACCCTGAATTGTCAAAGGTGATTGAAAACCACTATCGCGCCTGTGATACCATCGTTGGTAAGGCCATGCAATACGTTGATGATGATACACTTTTTATCGCCCTCAGCGATCACGGGTTTAACAGTTTCCAAAGGGGGGTCAACGTTAATACCTGGCTGTGCGAGCATGGGTTTCTCAAACTTCGCAATGGAATGAAACCAGGTGAGGAAAATGGTGAGTTCTTCCCGAACGTGGATTGGGGACAGACAAAAGCGTATGCACTCGGTTTGAGTGGCATTTATCTCAATCTTCGGGGTCGGGAGGAAAAAGGCTGTGTACGCCCGGACGAAGCCGAGTCGGTTAGAACCGCGATTTCCAGTGGTCTGACCGGCCTCATGGACGAAGCGAGAAATGAGACTTCAATACGTAGTGTGCGGACACGCGAGCAAATTTATACCGGCGCTTGCGCTTCTGCTTCACCTGATTTGATTGTCAATTTTAATGCTCGCTACCGTGTATCCTGGGAGACTGCGCTCGGGGGTGTGCCGCAGGGCCTGTTTGCCGACAATACTCGAAAATGGAGTGGCGACCACTGTATTGATCCGGCGCTTGTGCCCGGCGTACTTTTTATGAACAAACCGTTCAAAGCAGAAAGTGCCGGCCTGGTCGATCTTGCACCTACAATTCTGGCCGCATTCGGTGCGCCAAAAGGGGCTGCGATGGAAGGTGATTCACTGCTTCATGATCATCCAACAAAGGCACAAACAACTGGTTTCAAACCGCTGGAGTCGGAGGAAACGCCCCCTGCAACACCTGAAATCGATGATGATGAAGCCCGTGTTAAAGAGCGCTTGAAAGGACTTGGCTACATTTAAGCGGCCTGACTATTATTTGCTGAATATTGAATATTAGAGAAGTTACACATGTCTAAACGTCCCTATTCCTGGAAAAGGATTTTCTCACTATTGCTGATTCTTGCGGGAGCGACTGCGGTTGTTATTGCGTTTGCAGCAGACTCGTTGGGTTTCGGCGGTTATCCGGGACTTGGCCCGAGACAGATTATTCTGGCGCTGGTTGGTGCTTGCTCTCTGTTTGTGGGTATCATTACCCGGTATGATTTGCCCTGGAAAAAAATGTTCAGTGCAGATAGCCAGGCCATTGGCTTTGGCTCGATGCTGCGACTGGCCCTTTTCTTTGGATTGCTATCCGGCATCTTTGAGGTCGCGGTTCTGGGCTTTAAGAAATTCTATCATGGAGAATTCATTTTCCTTAGCCAGGATGTAATCTGGATGGCACCGGTTGCAGATGCTGTGTTATTTGTCTGTATTGGAATACTGCTCATCCCTGCAATCTTGCGCAAGTCTGAGCTTGTTAATGTCACCTCGTGCATCTGGTTGTTTTTTTCGCTCGGACTGCTAGGTGTGCTTCTGATGATTCCCAAGCTCCATATTATGGCGTCACTGCTTCTTGCTGGAGGAATCGCTTCGCGCGTTGCAAAATCATTATCGCGGCGGATTGGGCTTCTTGTCGGCCGTGGCTTAATGGCTGTTTTCGTTCTGATTGCTATGCTTGGGGTTGTACGTTTCAGTTTTTTGTGGCCGACAGAGCAGGTCGAAATCACACAAAAGACGAACAGTCGAGAGCAGTCTGCCAATGTGCTGCTCATTGTGCTCGACACTGTCCGTGCTAAAAGTCTTAGTCTTTATGGTTATGAGAAGGCCACCACGCCAAACCTGGAAAAACTTGTTGAGACTTCTATCATTTTTGATAACGCCATTGCTACGTCGCCCTGGACTTTACCGACACACGCCAGTCTCTTTACTGGCAAATATCATCATGAATTGTCTGTAACTTGGGCAAAGCCTCTTGATGCCGAGTTCCCGACACTGGCTGAAGTTTTGAGCCGGAACAATTATCGCACCGCCGGCTTTGTCGCCAACTACAACTATTGCGGGTATGAATCCGGTCTCGCGCGCGGGTTTCAAGCGTACCGGGATTACCCGGTTTCGGCCGGACAGATTCTATTAAGTTCTTCGCTAGGGCGCACGGTGATAAATTCGGTCTGGCTGCGTGATCTGGCAAATTGGCATTTAGGCGTGAATCACAAGCTTGCTGAAGATGTCAATGCGGATTTTCTTTCCTGGCAGGAAAAAAAATCAGAGCAGCCCTTTTTTGCGTTTCTCAATTACTATGACGCACACCAGCCTTATTTTCCACCGGCCAGCTACCTCAACAAATTTGGTCACACGGAACCGCGTGGAAAGTACCGCTACCAACTCAATCTGGCTGAAGTTGATAACTGGTACCAAATGTCACCACATCAGATCCAGGCTGAGCAAAACGCGTATGAGGCGGGCATTGCTTACATGGACAATGAAATTGACAAACTCCTGCAAGCGCTAAGTAATCGTGGCGTGCTGGAAAATACGATCGTTATCATCACTGGAGACCATGGTGAATTTTTTGGTGAAAAGGATGTGTTTAGTCATGGGAGCGCCGTTTACATGCCGGGCATTCACGTGCCTTTGTTAATTTCCTATCCGCGCGGTATGGTTTCCGGAAAACGTATTTCTGAAAAAATTAGTCTGCGGGATATACCGGCTACAGTCCTTGAACTCACTGGCTTGTCTGCTGACTCGCCGTTTCCGGGGAGTTCGTTGACACGAGTTTTGAACGATGAGAAAATAGCTGATAATAATAACTTTCTCCTGTCAGAGGTGCGCGTGTTTGTCGGCCCGCATAAGGGTTTTATGAAATCGATACTGTTTGACAAGTTTCATTATATTCGAAACGGTGACGATTTTGAAGAGCTGTATGATCTTGCCGCGGACCCGAATGAGATTAGCAACCTTGCTGAATTGGAAAACTTTCAACAAACGCTGCAAACAGGCAGGAACATACTGGCGGCCGCCCTTGGTGAAGACATGTCATTAGCGCAGAGAGGCAACTGAGCCATTGGCAGAAGTGATCAAAGGCCCAGCTATCAGGCCCAGGCAAGCGACAAAAAAGAAGTCGACGGTACTTTGTGTTGATCTGGACGGCACTTTACTGGCAACGGATGTTTTGTGGGAATCTGTTCTGTTGCTGTTAAAAAAGCAACCGTGGATTGCAGCCCTGTTACCGCTTTGGTTGGCTAAAGGCAAAGCACACCTCAAACGTGAAATCGCCGACCGGGTGAAACTTAATCCGACAACCCTTCCCATTAGAAAGGATGTTCTGGAATATCTTCACGAAGAAAAGGGGAAAGGTCGAAAAATTGTGCTTGCCACTGCTTCGACAGGTTCGGCAGTAGCAGGCATTGCCAGTCATCTGGGCATTTTTACAGAGGTGCTCACCAGCGATGACACCGTGAACCTTGCCGGCGCCCGCAAGCGTGATCTGCTCGAAAAGAAGTATGGAAAAGGCGGGTTCGATTATATCGGCGACAGCGCAATTGATCTGCCCGTCTGGCAAGCGGCCAAAAGATCTTTTCTGGTTCAACCCTCTGGCAGGCTTCTGAAAAGAGCCGAAAAATGTGCAAATGTTGAGCAGGTTTTTTACTCAAAAGGAAGCGTACTGAAAGATGCCGTCAAAGCGATTCGTGTACATCAGTGGGTGAAAAACATTCTGATTTTTGTGCCATTGCTCATGGCCCACAAAGTACAGGCCGGCGCACAGATGTGGCAGGCTGTTTACGCCTTTATTGCATTTAGCCTTTGCGCTTCGAGCGTTTATATTTTAAACGATTTGTTTGACTTGCAATCAGACCGGGAGCATCCTAAAAAACGGCAACGTCCTTTTGCCGCAGGTAGGGTTTCGCTCCTGGCTGGATTTGCAGCAATCCCGGTTTTGCTGGTTTTGGCATTTGGCCTCGCCTGGTTTGCTTTGCCGAGCTCGTTTCTTAAGCTCATGGCGGTTTATCTTCTCGTCACTTCCTTTTACAGTCTCTATTTCAAGCGTGTGGCCATACTTGATATTATGATTTTGGCTGCGCTTTACTCACTGCGCTTGCAAGCAGGCGGCCTGGCCGTGGAAGTCAGCATTTCTTCATGGTTGCTGGCATTTTCAATGTTTCTTTTCCTCAGTCTGGCTTTTGTCAAGCGCTACACAGAGTTGACCCTGCACAACGAAAATGGAGGAAAGCTTGTTGGACGAGGCTATTGCAAAAGCGATATTGAGATATTGCGCAGCATGGGTGCGGCAAGTGGCTACATTTCTGTTCTGGTGCTGGCGTTTTACGTGAACAGCCCTGAAGTCCGGGTGCTTTATTCCAACCCTGAAATACTCTGGGGCATGTGCCCACTTTGGCTTTACTGGATAACGCGCATCTGGTTTCTTGCGCATCGTGGCACCATTGAGGATGATCCGATTGTTACGGCTCTTAAAGATCCGGTGAGTTATGTGACGGTTGCCATAATCTCTTCAATCGTGATTTTGGCGCTTTAAAGCAGACGATTTATGACAACAAAAATTTCAGCCGAATCATATCAGTCGTGGGGTCGGTACCCGCAGGTTGAACACAAATATGTACTGCCAATCTACTGGGGCCATGCGCTGCCGAACCTGGCTACAATTGATGAGCCGGTTTTACCTTATGGGTTTGGCAGAAGCTACGGCGACTCCTGTCTGAACGAGAATGGCGCATTGTTGGATGTAAGCCCCCTGAATCGCCTTATTTCATTTGATCGTAAAAAGGGCCTTCTGCGCTGTGAGGCAGGTGCTTCGCTTGAAAATATTCTAGCGGTGATCGTACAAGACGGGTGGTTCTTGCCGGTGGTGCCGGGCACGCGATTTGTTTCAGTTGGGGGTGCCATAGCCAATGACATCCATGGGAAAAATCATCATCGCGCCGGAACATTTGGATGTCACGTCAAACGATTCGAACTCCTGCGTTCAAACGGTGAGCGTTTTATTTGTTCCTCCCGAAAAAACACTGCGCTTTTTCGAGCGACAATTGGCGGTCTGGGCTTAACCGGCTTGATTCTTTGGGCTGAAATTCAGCTAACGCCTATTACCAGTCAACTGATTGATGTTGAGAAGATTCGTTTTCGCTCATTAACAGATTTTTTTAAACTTTCTGCCGAATCGGACAAAAATTTTGAGTACACCGTTGCCTGGATTGATTGCCTGGCAACAGGGGCGAATCTAGGTAGAGGTATTTTTATACGTGGAAATCATCACCAGCCTGCGCAAGTGGAATTGTCACAGCCATACATGAAACAGGGGTTTGGAATCCCATTTGATCTGCCGGACTTTTGTTTGAATCGATATTCGATGTCGGCCTTTAATGGCTTTTACTATCGAGCCCAATTTAAGGAGCACAGCCACGGGCAAACACCATTCGATAAATTCTTTTTTCCCTTAGACGGAATTCAGCACTGGAATAGAATTTATGGGCGGCGTGGGTTTTTACAATATCAATGCGTCATTCCAACCGCCGCCGAGGAAAGTGCAATTGCTGAGATTTTGACCCTGACGGCAAAGTCCGGCGGCGGGTCTTTCCTTGCAGTGCTAAAACGGTTTGGTGAAATTAAATCTCCTGGACTGCTATCCTTTCCGCAGCCTGGTGCAACCCTGGCATTGGATTTTGCTTTTCGGGGACAAATGACGCTCGATTTTTTAGAAACGCTTGATACCGTCGTTCGGAAACAGGGTGGGGCAGTTTATCCTGCGAAGGACGCGCGGATGTCGGCTGAAAGTTTTCAAGCCTACTTTCCTCAGTGGGTTGATTTTCAGCAGCACGTTGATACTAAATTTCATTCCCGGTTTTGGCACAGGGTGACTCAGCCGGCAAATTCAAAGCAAAAATAGCGCGCCAATAATAACACCACTTTCTGAAAGACATCTGCAATGAATCAACCAACCAAAATATTGATAATTGGTGCAACATCGGCGATTGCTCACGAAACTGCGAAGCTCTTTGCCCGGGACAAAGCCGAGCTCTACCTGGTTGGACGATCTCCTGAAAAGTCAAAGTCTGTGCAAAACGACTTGCTCGCGCGTGGCGCCACTTCCGCGACTTGCGTCACTTTGGATCTTGCAGAACTCGGCAAGCATGAGAAGCTCATCACCACGGCTGTAGAGAAATTAGGCCGACTTGATGCTGTTTTGATAGCGCATGGTTCGTTGGGCGAACAGGCGCTGTGTGAACAAGACGTGGCCGCGACTCTCAGCGAATTGACCACCAACTGCTTGAGCGTGATTTCTCTTCTGACGATTTTGGCCAATTATTTTGAAAAACAAAAGAAGGGTTGCATTGCCGTAATTTCTTCGGTTGCGGGTGAGCGTGGTCGCAAAAGCAACTATGTTTACGGCACAGCAAAAGGCGCGGTCTCTATTTTCCTGCAAGGTCTGCGCAACCGTTTAGCCAGCTCCGGTGTTCGGGTTGTTACGATTAAGCCCGGCTTTGTCGACACACCCATGACCGCAGCCATTCCCAAGAATGCGCTTTTTGCCAAACCGGGTGATGTTGGGGCGGCAATTTACAAGGCCATGCAGAGTGGCAAGGAAGTTGTGTATACACCAGGGTTTTGGTGGCCAATTATGGTTGTCATCAAGAGTATACCTGAGTCAATTTTCAAAAAGTTAAGTTTGTGAACAGAATGGTGAGAGATAACTGATGAGACAAACTAAATGTTAAAAAAGAAAACAATCTTTTTCATCGCTTTTGTAAGTTTTGCATACGGTATTGTGACGGCTACCTATAACCTTTTTCCCTATAGCGCGCTGCGTTATGGCTATAAAGCGGCCCAACATTTACTCACCAAAGAAGAGACCCGGAGTAGCGGGTTCTGGCATGTTGCCCGGCAGATGGAGGACGAGGCAATAAGCGATGAACAGCGCGAGGGCATTGAGAAACTGGCTTCACTGCCGTATTTGCGTGGCTCAAAAGCGGCGAAAGATGTTCAGGATGTCACTATTTATGACAAAACCTTTGCGCAGGATGGATTCAATTTTTATGTTTCCGGCCACGGACCGGAAGCTTTTCTGCTCGATATGCAAGGAAATCTGCTGCATAAGTGGCGTTATGCCTACGAAGAAATTTGGCCGGATGAGCTGCCCTTTGATGAGTGGGAAATACACAAAACCTTTTGGCGGCGTGCTCATCTGTTCGCTAACGGAGACGTTCTTGCTGTGTTTGAGGGCATCGGTCTCGTGAAAATTGACAAAGATTCAAAGCTGCTTTGGGCCAAACAAATCAGGAGCCATCATGATGTTTTCGTTGACGGCCAGGAACAAATTTATACATTGACCCGAAGATGGCGACAAGAGCACGACAAATTGAGTTTTGAGGGAAAGTATCTGGAAGATTTTGTCACTGTGCTTTCAATGGAAGGAAGGGAAATTCGGAAAGTGTCTGTGCTGGAAAGCTTCCTTAATTCGGACTATGCATCGTTGCTCATAAATACGGCCCGAAAGGGTGATATTCTTCATACCAATACTGTGGAAGTCATAGATAGTCAAGTCGCTGCTACATCTCCGATGTTCAAGGAAGGAAATGTGCTGATATCCAGTCCGACATTGCATGTCATTGCCGTTATTGATATGGAACTCGAAAAAGTGGTATGGGCATTGTCGGGGATGTGGAAATATCAACATCAACCGACGTTGCTGAACAATGGCAATATACTGCTTTTTGACAATTTGGGCGATGGCGGCAAGTCGAAAGTCGTTGAGTTCAATCCGCTAACCCAGAACGTTGTGTGGGCTTATCGCAGTACCTTGGAAAACGAGTTTCTGTCAAAGACCAGCGGCTCGAATCAACGACTTGCAAATGGGAATACACTTATTACCGAGTCAAACAACGGTCGCGCTTTTGAAGTGACACCAGACAAAGAAATCGTTTGGGAGTTTATGAATCCATTCAGAGCCGGTGACAAAAAGGAACTCGTCGCCACGCTGTTTGAGGTTGTTCGCCTAAATAATTCGATGTTTGCAGATGAGACCTGGTTAGACATTGCTACGGGCACAAACTAAGACGAAATTTATGTTGAATTCCATTGCAACAAAGGGTTCTGAGCAGAAAAAAACGCTCGCCATATTGGTTCTTGTGACCATCGCTTCGGTGCTGGCCAGCCTTTTTATGGTGAATCAGGAGATCTGGTTAGATGATTCCTTTATCTCTTTTCGCTATGCGAAAAACCTGCACAATGGCCTGGGGCTGGTGTTCAATGCCGGCGAGCGGGTTGAGGGTTACACCAATTTCCTTTGGACGTTGTTTTCTTATGTGGGGATTAAACTTGGCTTCGAGGCAATCAACTTTAGTCACGCGTTGAGCATTTTCGCGCAAGCCGTAACACTGTATTTAATTTTTACTCTGGGTAATACTGTATCCCGGACCGCCTATTGGGCGCTTCTGGCGCCGGTGTTTTTGGCTTTCAATGTGGCATTTGTTTCCTACCCGGCAATGGGCATGGAGACCACTTTTTTTACCATGTTGGTTATTCTGGCATTTGTCTGTTTTTCGCGCAATGTTCACCAAAATGTTCCCGGAGGCCTGGTTGTGGGGGCCATCTTGCTGGGCATTGCATTAACGCGCTTTGACGGCTTCGTGCTGGTTCTGATCATGCTGGGTTATCGCGTGCTGGTTGCACGGGAGATCAAAAAGAACATTCCGGTTGTTCTGGTCTTTGTCGTCGGGTTGGCGCTTTACAACTTTTGGCGCCTGAGCTACTATCCGACACCACTGCCCAATACGTTTTATGCCAAAGTGGGTTTTTCTATGCAGCAGCTATGGCATGGAATGAAATATGTTTTGCACTTTTTCGTTGACAGCGGCCACTATCTTATTATATTAGGAATTGCATCTCTTCTGCAAAAGCGCATTTCACCGCTGGTCAGATTTGCCGCATGGGTTGTTTCCTGGCAACTGGTTTATATTATCCTTGTAGGGGGAGACTGGATGCCGTATTTCAGGTTTATCATCCCGGTCTTACCGCTCCTGTTTTTTTTGATGCAGGAAGGTCTTTGGTCCGTTTTCGAACGCATGAAATCAGTACAACGGACAGGTCGGCTGCCTGTGGCACTGGCGGTGGTAACCTCGCTACTATTTTTTCTATTTGTATGCAAACCGCTCGTTGGCGCATCATCGTTTAACCGGCAGATGCGGGGTGGCTTTTTTCGGCCTCTGCACGCACGAACAATCGGACTGTATTTGGATAAAGCATTGCCTTCAGATTATGTTGTCGCTATCGAATGGGCAGGCATTATGCCCTATTATATGCATCAGCGCGTGTTGGATACGGCCGGCTTGACGGACAGGGACATTGTTTTGCAAGACTTTCCAAGCTTTCCAATGGGGCGCGCATCGACGCCTGAATACATTGCCGGCAGGAAACCACACTTAATTGTCACCTGCGCTCAAATTTTTGATTCATTGGCAGAGGCTGTGGCCGGCACCACTCGGCGTTTCAGTTTTCTGCCGGAGGGTAATTTTGTTCACGACTATTATGCAACACTGAGTAGTCCGGGTTCACCCTACAGTGCGCGTATTATGAAGATTAGCGACCAGGCTTATTGGCCGGTTTTGGTGCGACGGGATTTACTGGATTCACAACTCTTTATAGAAGGCGATTTGATTGGTAGTAGTAAACAGGAGGAAGGAAAACGATGAGCGATAAGGTATTGACTGAATTTGTACAACGTGGAATCGAACTTTTGCGTGAAGGTGACCCGGCACTGCACGGTTTGCTGCACGATGAATATAAGCGTCAGGCCAATGTGTTAACCATGGTGGCCGCTTCTAGCGTGGCGCATCCATCGGTGCTGATTTGTGAGGCTATGACGCCGGTAAATGTCACTGCGGAAGGGTATCCGGGTGCTCGTTTTCATGCTGGGTGTCCAGTTATTGATAAAATTGAGCAACTGGCCATCGACCGGGCAAAAACCGCTTTCAAAGCTCAGTTCGCAAATGTACAAGTACACTCTGCGACGACCGCCAACCAGATTTTGATGTGCAGCCTGCTCAAGGCCGGCGACACATTGCTCGGGCTTGAGCTGAATTCAGGCGGTCATTTAACCCATGGGGCCAGGCCGTCAATTTCCGGTCAATACTTCAATGCAGTCGGTTATGCGCTGTGTGAAAACGGCGATATCAATTACGAGCAAGTAGCGCAGTTGGCACGGGAACACAAGCCTAAGCTCATTATCTGCGGAACCACGGCATATCCACGCGTCATTGATTTTGCGCGATTCAGAGCCATTGCGGATGAAGTGGGTGCATATCTGCTTGCTGACATTACCCACATCGCAGGCCTTGTTGTTGCTGGTCTCCATCCAAGTCCGATCGATCATGCGCATTTTACTACCACCTGCACCCATAAGCAACTGTACGGCCCTCGCGGTGGCCTGATCCTGATTGGCAAAGACCATGACACGATTGCCTCTGACGGAAAAACCCCCCTGTCACAAATGGTACAGCGTGCTGTTTTTCCTTTTTTTCAGGGAGCGCCAAACCTGAATTCAATCGCGGCCAAGGCACGCGCTCTGGCACTGATTGTAGAACCGGCGTTTATTGAAGTTGCCAGGCGAATCAAGGCGGACGCGAGCGCTCTGGCCGAATGGTTCATCGCAAATGGCTATGGCGTAGTGACCGGCGGTACAGATAATCACCTTGTGGTTGTTGATGTTTTTGCAAAAGGAATTACCGGCATTGTCGCTGAAAAAGCGCTTGAGGATTGCAACATCATAGTTAATAAAAACAGAATCCCCGGTGACCAGAAATCGGCGTTTGTCACCAGCGGCATTCGCATCGGCACCAACAGCCTGGCCCTGAAAGGGATGGGACCGGAGGAAATGCAGATATGTGGTGCTTTGGTGCATCAAGTTTTGGCCAATGTACAAGCTGTTGACGACAAGAATTACACTCTGGATGATTCTGTTCGGCATGAAGTGAGAAGCAAAGTAAAAGAGATGTGTGCTAAATTCCCGATTCCATCTTATCCCGCTATGAACAGCACTGAACAGCCCTCAGTTTTTCAGGATAGTTTATCAGCAGTGTCGGCCTCTTTGTAAGTATATTTCTATGATGTATTTGATTAAAGTGAGCTAATGTGAGCAGCTTTACACAAGACAGAACAAAATTGCTCAGTCAATTGCTGCAGCAAAAGGGCATTACAGGTGCGACAGCAAAGCCAATTCCTCGCAGAGAAAGCGGTGATGCACCGGTGGCTTCTTTTTTACAGGAAGGCTTGTGGTTTCTGGATCAATTGGATCCTGGAAGGGCTACATACAACGTGCCCGGAGCCACAAGAATCTGTGGCCACCTGGATGTCGATGCATTGCAGCGAACTTTGAGCGAGATTGTCAGGCGACATGAAGCGTTACGTACCAGGTTTCGCACTGAGGCTGGAAAGCCGTATCAAGTGATTTTGCCTGAGTTGCGCGTTGACCTTGAGTGCACGGATCTGGCAAACCTCCCCCTCGAAGAAAGCGAAGCAGAAGTATTGCGCAGAGCCACCGACGAGGCTCGCAGCGGCTTTGATCTGGCAACCGGTCCCTTATTTCGTTTTGCTTTGCTGCGACTTAAAGCGGATGAGCATGTTCTAATTTTGAATATTCATCATATTGTTACAGACGGCTGGTCCATGGGTGTTTTCACGCGGGAATTGTTTGCTCTTTATGAAGCGTACAGCAAAGGGTTGGCGTCTCCTTTGCCGGAATTGCCGATTCAATTTTCTGATTTTGCTGTCTGGCAACGCAAGTGGCTGCATGGAGAAAATTTAAACCGGCAGCTTTCTTATTGGCAAAAACAACTGAGAGGCCCGCTGCCCAATTTGGAATTACCCACAGACAGGCCCCGTCCGGCATTTCAGACACCCGGCGGCAGTCATCTGACAATGAAGCTGTCGGATTCCATGAGTATTGCCCTGCGAATGCTCACCAAACGTGAGGATTCGACTCTTTTCGAGCTCTTGCTGGCGGCGTTTAATATTTTGCTGCATCACTACTCCGGACAGAAGGACATCATCGTTGGGTCGCCGGTGGCAAATCGCAACAGAAAAGAACTTGAGCCACTCATCGGCTACTTTGTAAATATGTTGCCACTTCGCATGGATTTATCGGGCAATCCGGGGTTTTCACAACTGCTTGAACGCGTCCACAAAGTCACAATGGAAGCGCATGAACATCAGGATTTACCTTTCGCAAAGTTAGTTGAAGAGCTTGGTCTGGCACGCGATATGAGCAGAAATCCTGTGTTTCAGGCTGAATTTATCTTGCTAACCGAGGAGCACGCACCACCTGTTTATGGTTATGGTTTTCGTTCGCCCATTCAGGAAGCGCGCCATTTGGCCGGGTTAACTCTAACGCCAATTGATGTTGAAAGTGGTGTTTCCAAATTTGATTTGGTGGTACTGCTGTGGGACATGCCCGATGGCATTAGCGGTACTTTTGAGTACAAAGCGGATTTGTTTGATGCGGAAACCATCCAACACATGATGAAGAATTTTGAACTGTTACTCAGTATAATTGTTGCGCATCCGGAGATCCACCTGGATACATTCAAAGATAAGCTCGCCGCGCCGCGGCAAAAAGTTGCGGAGTTGGCGCCAAAAAGTCTTAAGCGTGCAAGTACGCTCAAGTTGAAGAACATCAAACGTAGATCCGCAGTGACCACAAGTTCGGAGGAATAAAATGGATACAACCGAGATTAAGAAGATTGGCAGGAAGCCACTGCCTGGAATCAAACGCAAGAGTGTTTCAGTTTCTCAGGAAAGCTGGGTGAAGACAAGGCCTATGTTTGCGGACAAAAGCATTCCACTGCTTGTTGAGCCTAATATGGATGGGATGAATCTGGTAGAGTGGGCAGGGAACAACCGCAGCTATGTAGAAGGATTGCTGCGAGAACATCGTGCGCTGCTTTTCCGGAATTTCAACATCAAGGATGTTGACAAATTTGAAAATTTTATTGTAAACCTGTCCGACGGCGAGCTTCTCGAATACAGAGATCGCACAACGCCGCGGCATTCGGAGGGTGGTAAGTCAGAGCACGTTTATATTTCGACAATTTACCCACCGGCTGAAACCATTCATGCCCACAATGAAGGCTCCTACTGGTTACAGTGGGCAAGAAAACTATTTTTCTGCTGTTTAATTGCTCCGGATGAAGGTGGAGAAACGCCCATTTTTGACGTACGTCGTGTTCATGACCGCATCGACCCGGAAATACGGGAACGCTTTATTGAAAAACAGTGGTTACTAGTGCGCAATTACAATGATGGTTTCGGCCTGCCATGGCAAGAGGTTTATCAGACTGAAGACAAAGCAAAAGTTGAGGCTTATTGCAAGGAAAATAACATAGAAATTGAGTGGGGAGATGACGATCGGGTACGTACGCGCTCTTTGCGCAAAGCCGTGCACACACACCCGGATACTGGAGAAAAAGTCTGGTTTAATCACGCTGCGTTTTACCACCACACATCTTTACAGCCGGCCATGCGTGAGGCGCTGCTTGCTGAGTTTTCTGTTGAAGAGTTACCATACACAACTTTTTACGGAGACGGTTCGCCCATTTCTGATGAGGATGTCGCACATATTCGACAGGCGTATGATGATGAAAAAACAAAATTTTTGTGGCAGGAAGGCGATGTGATGCTGCTCGACAATACCACTATTGCGCATGCACGAGAGCCGTACAAAGGCGACAGGCGGGTAATTGTCGGTATGACGGAACCAATAAGTGATTGTATTTAGTCAGAAATGTATTCGGATATTAGGAGTGAAATATGAGTTCTGAGCAAGTCGAAGGTTTTAGGCTATCACCTCAACAAAAACACATCTGGTTGCAGCAGGATAGTGACTCGCAAGCTGCCTATCGTGTTCAGGGTACTTTGAAAATCGCCGGTAACATAGATCAGGAAATTCTTGGCCAGGCACTGACATTTGTTGTGCAACGCTATGAAATTCTCAATACGACGTTTCATTTACTCCCCGGCCTGACCGTTCCGGTTCAGGTGATTAATGAGCCCAATGGCACAGTGTACAATGAACACGATTTAGCAAATCTTGATTCTGATGAACAAGCCGCCAGAGCGACTGCCCTTCTCGACAATGCTCGGAAGGCAACACCAGAGTGGGAGGGTGGCCCGCTTTTGCACATTGAAAAAGTGCAACTCGCGCCGGAGCTTATGTTGCTGCATTTGAGTCTACCTGCTATGTGTGCCGATGCAGTCTCCCTTGCGAACTTAACTCAAGAAATCAGCCAGGCATATTCCGCTATTCTTGATGGCGGCGCGGTGGAGGCTGAAGAGCCTCTGCAATTTGCCGATGTGGCGGAATGGCAAAATGAAATTCTGGCATCTGAGGATGGCGAAAAGGAGACAGAATTCTGGTATCGGAAAATGCTAGCAGCGCCGGCTGCTTCCATGATGCCATTTGAAAAGCAAGTCAATGCGGATGCCGTGTTTGCCCCGCGTTCAGTAAGTCGATTTTTGCAGTCAAATGTTGTTGCAAAAATTGATGAGATTGTGGCCGGAAACAAGGTTTCACCGGCCGCATTTTTCCTTGCTTGCTGGCAGATATTGTTGCATCGGCATACCGGCCAGTCAGAGTTGATGTTTGGTGTTGGCTGCGACGGTAGAACCGCGGATGAACTGGTTGACGCGGTTGGTCCCTTAACAAAGTACCTGCCCCAGCCCGGACTCCTTCATGAGGATATACCCTTTCCCGATGTTTTAGCCTCCGTGGAAAAGTCGTTGGCGGAAGCGCTTGATCGTCAGGAGTTTTTTTGCTGGGAACAGTTTGGCACAACAGCCGACAGTGACCTGGCAATCGGGTACTTTCCCCTTAGTTTTGACTACGTTGAGCAAGCTGCGACGCAGCAGCAGGGTGATATTTCATTTTCGGTTGAAAACCACCAGTATGTTTGTCTTGAAAGATTTCACCTGAAGCTTCAGTGTGAACGGCGTGAAGATGGGCTCTCAATGGAATTTTATTACGACTCCAGCCGTTTTGAAAACAAAGCAATCGAACGTCTGTCCGAACAATTTAACCAGTTGCTGACCAGCATTCTGGCTTCCCCTGCTGCGGCTATTGGTAGTTTTAACGTATTGAGTGAATCGGAGAGAACGCAGCTTCTTGTTTCTTTCAACGAGAGTAAGCATGATTTTCCGGACGGCCGACTTATCCATGAGATGATTGAAGAACAGGCTGAAAAATACCCTGATAATTTGGCCGTTATATTTGCGGATCAAGAAATATCTTATTCCGAGTTGGACAGAAGAGCCAACCAAATGGCAAATCACTTGCACAAACTTGGGATTGGACCAGACGTGATGGTCGGCTTGTTCATGGAGCCTTCCATCGAAATCATGGTGGGGCTGCTGGGCATTCTCAAGGCAGGAGGTGCTTACGTCCCCATTGATCCGGAATACCCGCAGGAACGACTTGACTTTATTATGGAAGATACGCAGGCGCCCGTTCTGTTGACACAGAAACGCCTGGTCGGAGACACTCGCGCCCACACGGCAAAGATAATTTGTCTTGACACAGAATGGGACAGTATTTCCGGTGAGAGCGAAGCTCGGCCCACCAATGAAATGACTGCGGAGAACTTGGCCTACGTTATTTATACCTCAGGTTCCACAGGAAAACCCAAAGGTGTCCTGGTAACGCATCGAAATCTGGTTCACTCAACTTATGCGCGTGTCCTCTATTATCCCGAGCCGGTGGGACGCTACTTGTTGTTGTCCTCCTTTTCTTTTGATAGTTCTGTGGCCGGCATTTTCTGGACGTTAATTCAGGCAGGAGCCCTTGTTTTGCCTGCTGCAGGTACCCAAAGGGATCCGGGCAGCATATCAAATTTGATAGCCACGAATAAAGTCACGCACACTTTGTGCCTGGCCTCTCATTATGCTCTGATAATGACGGAAACAGACAAGCAAAAGATGGCTTCACTGAAAACAAATATCGTGTCTGGGGAGGTCTTTTCCATGGCACTGGTAAACCGGCATGACGAGCTTGCACCACAGTCAAAGCTTTATAATGAATACGGGCCGACAGAAGCCTCTGTTTGGTGCATTGTCTTTGACTGCCATGATCCATTTTCAGGGAATCAGGTTCCAATTGGGAAACCCATTGCCAATACGCAAATATATGTACTGAACTCACATATGCAGCCGGCTCCCATCGGCGCCCCCGGTGAAATTTACATCGGCGGTGTTGGCGTCACAAATGGTTATCTGAACAGGGCCGAACTGACCGAAGAGCGATTTGTACCGGCGCCATTTAGCAGCGATCCGAATGCAAAACTTTATAGATCCGGCGATGCAGCTCGCTTTCTCGCAGATGGAAATATTGAGTTTTTAGGCCGGGATGATGATCAAGTAAAAATTCGTGGCTACCGCATCGAACTTGGTGAAATCGAAGCCGTGCTTGGGCAACATCCGAACATTCGGGAAGTTGTTGTTCTGGCGCGTGAAGACACACCGGGGGAAAAACGCCTGGTTGCTTATTTGGCCACAAAACAAAAAGAAGCGCCAACAGTTGGCTCTCTGCGGGAATATCTGAGTGAGAGAATGCCGGATTACATGGTGCCCACTGCATTTGTTTTTATGGCGGAACTGCCCAGGACACCGATTGGCAAACTTGATCGAAAGGCGTTGCCTGTACCGACCAAGGCCCGCCCCAACCTTGAATCGGTTTTCGTTGCTGCAAGGACACCGGTAGAGGAAATTCTTACCGGCATCAGCGCCGAAGTGCTCGGCATTGACGAAGTTGGTGTTGATGACAATTTTTTTGAATTAGGTGGCCATTCGATCATAATCACCCAACTTGCCGCCCGGGTTCGGGACACTCTGGCTGTTGAAGTGCCATTGCGCACTATTTTTGAGGCGCCTACAGTCTTCGGCTTGACAGAAGCAATTTTTCAACATTCAGCGGATCGCGAAAAGGTCGAGAAAACGGCTGAACTCGCGCTCAAAGTAGCGCAAATGTCAGAGGATGACGCCGAAGCAATGTTGACGCAATAAAACGATTGAAGCAGATCGTTTAGGAGGAATGTGGAGCGAAAAACCGCTCTTCCACTTTTAACTTGTAATTTGCGGTTCCGCCGCCAGGAGGAAGGAAAGTTATGGCAACCACCCTGTTGTACCATCAGGACGACTATTTGACCAATTTTGAGGCGAAGGTTCTCTCAGTGGACAAAGAAACGCAGTCCATCATTCTGGACGCGACTGCATTTTATCCCACTGGTGGGCACCAGCGATGTGATCAAGGGCAGATTAAGAAAGGCCGTCGTAACTACCTTGTCATAACGGATGTCAAGAAAGATGATTCCGGCGTGGTATATCATCGTTATCTTGCCACCAAGGGGGCTATTGATGCGGGCGATACCATTGCAGGAACCATTCATTGGGAACGGCGTCTCCGGCACATGCAATTACATACTTCACAACACATTTTCACACGATTTGCGCAAGATAGATTTGGCATCTGCACCGGTCGTGCTGACTTTGGCCCTGATGGTGGGCTTGCTGTTATGGAGAAGCCACTTACCTGGGAGGAGATACTGCTTCTTGAAGATGATGTCAACCGCGTCATTGCCGCTGGGCGGCGCATATCACGTTCCATCGATTCGGAAGGGGTGATCACCATAACCGTCGACCAGGTTGATGACAGTTTTTGCGGTGGCACCCATGTACGCTCCACTTCTGAAATAGGTCTTTTTAAAGTGACTTCTGTGCAGAGCAAGAACATTTACTATGAAGTCGGGGACAGAGCACGCCAGGTGGCAATCAGGATGGCCAATGACGCAATGGAGGCTGCCGCCGTGTTGAATGTTTCAGATACACGTGGGTTGTCCGGGCAGACCAGTATGTTACTTGCGGAAAAAGAGGCAGCTGATAGCAGGCTTCACGAGTGGAAAGAGAATACGACTCGCGAACAAATCACAAAAGCCAACCAAACAGCCATTTCATTGAACGACAAAACAACAGCTTTCACGTTGGACTTGTCGCACATGAACACCAAGGCAGTAAAAAATCTCGTCAAGGCTGATTTGCTGAATGAGCAGCAGGTGTGGGTGTGTCTGGCTGAAAGAAGGAACTTAATTATTTCCAGCGCTTCGGCAGACGTTAATGCCAGGAATGTACTGCAAAAACTGATCGATGAATGGGGTATGTCTGGAGGTGGGAACCCGGGCCTGGCTCAGGGTGGGCCGGTTCCGGATCAAATTCGGGATCCCCTTGGCAGCGTAACCAGTTTGCTACTAAACGGAAACGGACGGCAGCAGGAACCTGTTGCTCAATTACTAGTGGATATTGAAGAAGGAGGAGGCGTAGTATGAGAACTGAAACAACTGTTGGCGTTTATGAAGAAAAACCAAGTTTTGCGCATCTTATTCTGACCATGGCTTGCAATCTAACTTGCCCGCAGTGCTTTGTGGATGCAGGTTGCAAAATGGACAATGAGATGGACACGCTCGATCTCATGAAAGTAGCAGACGATCTCGTGAAAATGGGTATTCACACCGTGCACGTTGAAGGTGGGGAAGCGCTACTAAAACCGGATGCCGTTGAGGTGTTGGAACGATTGAGTGAATTGCGCGATCTGTTGCTGGTTACAAATGGAACGCTGGTAACACAGGAAGTTGCTGAACGGCTGGCTGCCACCGGGATGAAGAAAGTTGCCTTGTCACTGGATGGCGCTACCGCAGAAACGCATGACTTTTTTCGACCGGGAACATTCGACAAAGTGGTTGATGCCATTCGTTATTTGCGCGAAGCCGGGCTTGGAGTCAGGATAAGCACCACATTGATGAAGCCGAACTTCAAGGAAGCTAACCTTTTGTTGGAGAAGTGTCTTGATTGGGGCGTGCAAATCCTAAATTATGATGCTTTTGACATGATCGGCAGGGGCATGGAACACCCGGAGTTACAGCTCTCCGGCAGTGATTGGAAGCACATTAGTTATGAATTATTTCCGCGGGCCATTGAAGCTGCTTCGCAAATGCAGGTTAAGGTGGCTGTCCCAAGTAAATATGTTGAGTTGCTGGATATTGATACCGAGGACCCGCATTTTGATTGGATCTCTTGCACATCCGGCGTTTCGCAACTTTCCATTCTGCCAAACGGAAATGTCATTCCTTGTTTTGCGCTTCTGACAATGCCTGAGTACACCGCCGGCAATGTTCGGTCGGAACCGTTAAATGATATTTGGCACAAGTCACCGTACATGCGCTACTACCGAACGGTTGGCATGGACCGTCGTTGTCCAATGGGATATGAGGGGCACCTGTTTTTTAGCAACACACGATGCAGCGAAGATGAACCTGTTGGTGAGGACAAAGTCAGATGTTAGATGCGCCGAGACTTACCAAAGTTGATCTTTCAGGGAAACGCGTTCTTGTAACCGGTGGTACCGGCTTTATTGGTGGCCGGTTAATCGAGCGCCTGATTTTAGACTGCGGCGCCGAGGTGCGGTCACTGGTTCGCAATTTAGCCAGGGTCTCCCGCATCGCCCGGTTTCCTGTTGAGTTTGTTCAAGGGGATGTTCTTGATTCGCAAAGTGTCAAGAAGGCCGTTGACGGCTGTGATATTATCATTAATTGCATGGCAGGCACGGATGGTAGCGCTGCAAAACAACGGCAAGTTAACTTTGCAGGCGTGCGCAATGTGTTTGATGCGGCGTTGCAGGCAAAAGTATCGCGAGTCGTTCATGTCAGTACCGTCATGGTTTATGGCGCTACCCCGGATGGTATTCTCGACGAAACAGCGCCCAGAAATTACAACGGCGATGTCTATTCCGACAGCAAACTCGACGCTGAAAAACTTGCATTTGAATATGCTGAGCAACATGGTTTGCCGGTCACTGTTTTGCAACCCACCGTTGTGTACGGTCCGTTCGGCCCGGCATGGACGACAAGAATAATAAATGATGTAAAATCAGGCCGCGTCATTCTTGTGGAAAAGGGAGAGGGTTTGTGCAATGCTGTTTACCTGGACGATATTGTGAGCGCCCTGCTTCTGGCTTCAGTAAAAGATGAGGCAGTTGGCGAAGCGTTTTTGATTTCCGGGCAGGAGCCGGTCAAATGGGATCAATTCTACGCCGGCTATGAACGCATCGCCGGTTGTACCAGCACAAGCAGAGTCTACCTGAGCATGTCTGAAGCGGAAGAAATCTTCAACAATCTCTTCAAAAAGAAAAGTCTGGTAACTGAATCTCTGAACATTTTGCTTGAGAGTGCTGATTTGCGCTGGCGGGTTCGCAGCTCCAGCGAGGTCGATGCGTCTCTGCGATTGGCCAGAAAGTTAATCCCGGCACCGATTCGGATGGCCTTAAAAAACAAGTTGACCAGGAGTTCAAATGGAACCCCTGTTCCCGTGCCAAATAAGCACGAAAAACCCATCCTTCCGGCTCACCCTTCAGCCTTGCGAAATCAGGCAGCCAAGACACATGTTTGCATTGACAAGGCGAAACGTCTGTTAGGTTATGAACCGGCTTTTGATTTTGCTGCAGGAATGCAGCGTACAGAACAATGGGCCAGATGGGCGCGATTGGTGAACTCAAATGTCGGTGAGAAATGAGGTTGCGGTCGGGAATTTTAAAATCTGCAATTGGCTTATCTTATGCTGTTGGCGCACACGCCATCTGGAGCCGAATAAAAGGCGGCAATATCAAAGTTTTGATGTACCACGGTGTCTCTGGAAATGCAGAATTTCCCGGTGTTGCAAATCACTATGGCTACAATGTTTCCGTCAAAAACTTCGAACAGCAATTAGTTGCTCTCAAACGGCACTGTAACCTCATCAGCCTGCAGGACATGCTTTCCGGCAGAGGCCTTTCAAGCAAACGAACAAACATAATTATTACATTTGATGATGGCTATGAAAACCTGTACAGGCAGGCATTTCCGCTGTTACAAAAACTCAACGTGCCTGCATTAATCGGGCTGCCGACCGCGTTCATTCTGAAGCATGAACCTTTATGGAACGATGTTGTGGAATACGCGGTGGTTAATTCTTCAAAACAGCTCGTTCGAATTTATTGGGAAGATGATGAGCGTGAATTTAATCTTCAGGAACCCGGCGGTCGTTTGAGTTTGTATGAATGGCTACTGTTCAAATGTGTAACCATTGAGCAAGAAAAGCGCAGAGATTTTCTGCAAGCAGTGGGTAACAGTTTGGACGTCAATCTTGATTCCAAGTTCGTTTTCCAGGATGATGATTACCGCCCGCTATCCTGCGAGCAGATAAAAGAGATGGTAAACTCCGGACTCATTGAGTTTGGTTCGCACTCAGTCCATCATTTGCTTTTGGCAAAAATGAAGACAACGGCAAAACGACTTGAGTTAAGAGAATCCAGAAAAGAGATAGAAAAATTAACGGGTGTGTCCTGCACTTCATTTTGTGTTCCGGGCGGCTCGTATGATGCTGAACTTGTGGAAGAAGCATTCGACGCGGGATATAATTGTGTCCTTACTTCAGATATGGGTTTGGTTGAGACGACCGACCGTGTTCTTAATCGAAACTGTATCATGCAGAACTATAATATCTCGAAGTTTGTTGATATGGTTTATGGGCCGGTGCAGGCATTGCTTCAGTCCGGACGTCAGGCATTTGCCTCAAGATAGGGAGTTTTAAAACAATGAACAAAAATATGGCCATGCGGAATTTTTGGGATGAACTTGCGATTGATGGTACATGGACATCCCATTATGATGGCAAAACAGATTTACGAACCTATAATTTTTACACCCGGCGTGAGGCTGTGCTGAATCTCCTTAAGAATGAAGGCGATTTTGAGCGCATGCTTGACATTGGTTGCGGTAGTGGTGATTACGAGGATGTCGTTAAGCGGCACAACAGTGTTTATTTCGGGATAGACTATGCAGCCGAAATGATTGTCAAGGCAGTTGAGCGCCATGAAGGGCAGCCGGCAAACGGCAATTTTCTTGCCGGTTCAGGGGCTCAATTGCCATACAATGACAATATGTTCGATCTGGTGATTGCAATGGGGTATATCGAGTATTTTGAAAATCCCAATGTAACCATGAACGAAATCCGCCGTGTGCTCAGACCAGGCGGCACATTGGTTATGCAGTCCTATAAACCGGAATTACTTTCATGGCTGGATCAACGATTCTTTGATCCTTTTCTTTCGTTTATAGGCCGGGGCAGGCCGAAACCTAAATTGCCGGATTCGTGGGTTAATAAGCAATACTCCAGAGTGCAAATGGACGCATTGGTGCAGCATTTTGACTTTACAATCAAAGATTATACTTACAATAATTTTTATTCACTTCCCGGCGTCATGCGACTACGATATCCTAATTTGTACATTAAGCTATCAGAGGCAATCACACGTGTCTGCCCGAGATTTGCTGGTTTTCTTGCAACCAACTATGTTGGCAAGTATCAACTGAATAAAGACGAATAATGGCAAAAATCACCCAGCCTGTAGTAACCATCATCATACCGTGCTATAACCACGGGCATTATTTGCAAGAGTGTCTTTCGAGTCTTCAGGCACAAAAATATGAGCACTGGCAAGCTATTGTTGTTGACGACGCATCGCCTGACCAAGCACTTATTCAATCCGTCATGGATGAGGTAAAGGACAAACGTATTCGTCTGGTTCGGCATGAAAAAAACAGTGGTCTGGCTGCTTCCAGAAATACTGGATTTGTTGAAAGCGCTACAGAACTGGTGTTGCCTGTGGATGCTGATGACAAAATCGAACCTGACTGTCTTGAGAAACTTGTACCGGTAATCACCGGGGATGATGCAGTTGATTGCGTTTATCCTGATGTGCGTTTGTTTGGCCGCAGGAATGATATTTTGGAGTTTCCAGGGCCGGGACCGGGGAAAAAAATATTGCATCCAAAGGATACGATTCCCGGGGCAGGGACTATGATGCGCCGCCGCCTTTGGGAACGATTGGGTGGATACGACGATGGCAAGGAACTGCGCCGGGGCAGAGAAGATTTTGAGTTCTGGATTAGGGCATTCAATAATGGTTGCGTGGCCAAACGCGTAGAAACGCCTTTGTATTTGTATCGAATTGCACATACTTCCATGAGTATTGAGTGTTACCATGAAGACAATATCGTGGCCAAGTACATTCACGACAAAAATCGCGATGTGTTTTCCTCAAGACGCGAGGCCAATGAATTCCTCAGTTATTTTTACCAAAGAGCGGCTCTTGCTTCTTATGACAAGCATTTTCATGGCAAGGCTTTCAGGCTGGCCTTTGATGCCTTTCGATTTGCACCTTCAAAGGATCGTTTGATCTCTGTGGGAAAGACCGCATTACCGCCGGCTGTTGTACGCGGCCTGCGACAAGGAAAAATCCGCAGACATATTCCATTTGCCGGATATCCATTGAAGGGAGGCCAACGATTCAGGCCATTTTTTATCATTGGTGTTGGGCGTAGCGGCAACACGCTTTTTCGCAGAATTCTGACAGCACATTCAAAAATATATATCCCGCCGGAAACATTTGTTTTAGGTGCCTGCATTCAGAAATTCAAGCGTTTCGGCTCAAAAATGAGCTGGCCCGACCTGGTTCATTTCACCTTTTCTCAATTTGAGTTTCATCCTGAGTTCCACACATTTGATGTCTGGCTCGGGCCGCTGGTGAACCGACTGCTTAACCTGCCGCGTCAGCAGCGCAATCTGGCTTTTCTCTTGAACAGCTTTTATAAGTACCACGCGTCCATGCATGAACAGCCGATGCAGCGTTGGGGCGATAAAACACCGATGAACTCATTGGATGACACACTTATTCGGGGTGATTTCCCCAGTCAGATTGGCAAGGGTGTGCCACAAACTTTAGTGCGACTGCTGAAAGTCTTTCCGGATGCACAATTCTTGTACATTTATCGCGATGGTTGTGACGTGGTCAACTCCTTTTTACGCGGCGGGTTTGTGGCAAATCTTGAGGAGGCAGCCAAGCGTTGGTTACACACAAATCGTCAAGCACGAAATTTTGTGGCGCGTTACCCCGGGCAGTGTCATTCGGTACGTTATGAAGATTTGGTATCTACTCCTGAAAAAACAGTGACTGCAGTTTGTGACTTTCTGGATTTGGATTTCGAACTGGAAATGCTCTCTTCAAATGAAACAGCGTCTCAGTTGGGGGATGTTCCAGCCTGGGTTTGGCATAAGCAAGTCAATGAACCCATTAATCCTGCCAATCCCGGTAAAGGCCGTCTCTATTTTTCCGACGAGCAAAAAATGCTTTTACAAAACATAATTGGTGAAGAATTAGCGCTGCTTGGCTATCAGCAAGCCACGTCAGATATACTTTCAAAAAACGACAAAGTCAAACGAGGCAAATGAGTAAATTAAAAATAGCAGTCATTGGTTGCGGCGCTGTGGCAGAGGCCCATCTTGCCGCGATGGCAAATTCGGAAGCAGTTGAAGTGAGCATGCTCGTCGATAAACTTTTGAGCAGGGCAGAGGACATGGCCAGACGCCATGCTGTGCCGAAAGCAGTTGAGAATTTTCATGATGTAATCGGTAAAGTAGATGCTGCCATCGTTGCTTTGCCGCACCATTTACATGCCCCCATTGCAACCGAGCTATTGCAAAAGGGTGTCCATGTTCTGGTTGAAAAACCGATGGCGCTCAATGTCGCTGAGTGTGATGCCATGATCAAAGCTGCTCATCAGGCTAAAGTTGTGTTGGCAGTAGGGCAGCTTCGTCGTTATTTTTACTCATCAAAATTTGTGAAAAGTCTAATTGAAACCGGTGCACTGGGCAAAATTGTCCATTTTGAGTTTCGTGAGGGTGTGGAATACAGTTGGCCTGCTGCATCTGACTTCACTTTCCGTAAGGAATCCGGTGGCGGTGTCCTGGCAGATCAGGGTGCACACACGCTGGACTTGCTGCTTTGGTGGTTAGGCGATTACGAGAATTTCGAATACCGGGATGATTCCGCCGGGGGTGTGTCCGCAGATTGTTTACTCAATATTCGCCTTAAATCAGGGGCAGAAGGAACGGTCGAGTTGAGCAGAATGCGGGATTTGAGCAACACCTGTATTGTCGAGGGCACAAAGGGCAGGATTCAAGTTGATTCACAGTTCAACTCTGAGGTGAAGCTCTGGCTCGCCGGGCAAGAGGCCGTACTTACGGGAAGACCCCTTCCTTCGGGTATTAAGAAGGAGGATCCCATTGGCCTTTTCGCGCAGCAAATAGAAGATTTTTCTGCTGCGATTCAAAATAAGCGAAATCCGTTTGTAACAGGCGAGGAAGCACGAAAAGCAGTCCAGCTAATTAATGAATGTTATGAAAATCGCCAACCACTTGAATTTGAGTGGAACGCCTTTTCTGTCCCTTCAACGAATGAAATAGCAGCCAATGAAAATTGAAAAAAGTACCATTCCCCTGGTCAATCTCGGGGCGCAATACGCCGACATTCAGGCTGAAGTAAGTGTTGCAATAAATCGAGTCTTAAGCCGTGGTGACTTTATTCTCGGCGAGGATCTTGCTTTGTTCGAAAAGGAATTTGCGCACTACTGCGGCACGGAACATACCATTGGTTGTGGCAGCGGTACCGATGCACTGCATCTGGCGTGCCGTGCGCTCGGCCTCGGACCTGGCGATGAAGTCATTTTGCCTGCTTTCACTTTTGTGGCAACAGCGCTTGGGGTTACGCTTGCCGGTGCCACGCCGGTTTTGGTTGATGTAGACCCCATGAATGCCCTGATGGATTTAAATAAAGTCGCGGCGGCAATCACACCCAAAACGCGCGCGATCATGCCTGTTCATTTATATGGTCAGTGCTATGATATGCCGGCTTTGCTTGCCTTGGCCAAAGAACACGGTCTTTATGTAATTGAAGATGCCGCGCAGGCACACGGGGCTGAGTGTGAAGGGAAAAGAGCAGGTTCCTTCGGCGATGCAGGCTGCTTCAGTTTTTATCCGGGGAAAAATTTGGGCGCTTACGGCGATGGTGGTGCGATTACCGTTAACAATCAAGAGCTGGCCGACAAATTGAGGTTGCTTGGCAATTGGGGGTCGCGCAAAAAATATCATCACGAAGAGCCCGGCCTTAATAGCCGGCTGGATACGGTACAAGCTGCAATTCTGCGTGTTAAGCTGCACCGGCTTGATGGCTGGAATCAGAAGCGCAGGCAACTGGCAAGTGCATACTCAGAACTGTTAAGTGGCATCGAGAATATTCAGTTAACCAGGCATGATGGTGATTCTGTTTACCATCTTTATGTCATTCGTCTGCAGAATCGCGATAATGTTTTGCGGCAGCTACATGAAGCGGGTATTCAGGCGGGGATACATTACCCGTTTGCAGTGCATGAATTGAAGGCCTACGAATGGTTGGGATATACGGCCGGTACTTTTCCCGTTGCTGAAGATTGGGCTCGCCGTTGCCTTAGTTTGCCTATTTATGCAGAGATGCCGGAGGAAGCCGTTTCCAGGGCAGCAGAGATATTGAAAGCTTAACACTGATTTTGCAACAGGAGAGAGAGCAATGATTAAAATTGGTTTAGTTGGAGTCGGGTATTGGGGACCGAATATTGTCAGATCATTCGAGTTGACCAGAAAGGCAACTGTGAGTTGGCTTTGTGATCTCAACCCCGACAACCTTTCCAGAATTGCAGATAGGTATCCCCAAGCAAAACCAACGCAGAACTTCGAAGATATTCTGAATGACAAAACTGTTGATGCCGTGGCCATATCCACGCCTGCCGGCGCGCACTATGAAATCGCCCATCGAGCTCTTTCAGCAGGAAAGCATGTGCTTATTGAAAAACCGATTACGGTTGACTCGCAGCAAGCCATTCACTTGATGGATTTGGCCGAGCAGGTGGATAGAGTCTTGATGGTAGGGCATGTGTTTGAATATAATTTCACTATCCGCGCGCTTAAAGACTTAATTGACTCCGGTGAACTAGGCGATATTCACTACCTTAATTTTGTGCGAACAAATCTGGGGCCGGTGCGAACAGATGTCAGTGCACTGTGGGATCTCGCCGCCCACGATGTTTCCATTATGTGCTATTTGATGGATGCCTGTCCAACGGATGTGACCGCCCGTGGCCAGAGCTACTTGAATGAGAATGTTGAAGATGCCGTTTTTGCAACATTCTCATTCAAAAAAGGCATCATGGCACATGTCAATGCAAGTTGGTTGAATCCCAGAAAAGTAAGAAAAATTGTCGTGGTCGGCTCCAAGAAAATGGCGGTGTGGGATGACTTGAATCTTAGCGAGCCTATTCACATTTACGACAAGCGGATTGCTGCTTTGGATGAAATTCCTGATACATTCATGGATTACAAAACAAAAGTTGTGGAAGGGGGCGTTTACATTCCACATATCCGGCAAAACCAGCCATTGCAAACAGAATGTGAACATTTTATCGAATGCATTGAGTTGGGACTCAAGCCAATTTCGGGTGGCTATAGTGGGTTAAGGGTTGTGCTTGCATTGGAGGCAGCCACTGCCAGTATGAAAAAACGCAGTCGTATCGTATCAATTAAAATGCCAGCGCAAACGAATAGGCGGCGGGAAAAAGCAGCGCCAGGTGATACTGATTTATTAGAGAGAATCACTGAAAAAGTTCAGGATAAATTAAACAACACTATAAAATAAGTAGGCATGTTCAACATTTGTAGCTTATATAGATAATTTTGACTCAATAAATTGGTTGGAGAACCTATGTCTGAAACAAATATCACGGAAAATGCAGCAGGACATGAAAAGTTCAGAAAAGTCGATCCGAACACGGGATGCATTTACTATCTCTACCCAAATGTAAAACTAGGCAAGAGCCCTACAATTTTTCAAAATGCAATTATCGGCTTCCCGCCGCGAGGCAAAGAAATTGGGGAGCTGGAGTTGGTTATCGGTGACAATGCCGTGCTTCGGCCATTCACGACGATTTATGCAGGCAACCAGATAGGTGATGATTTTCAAACAGGCCATTGTGTGATGATGCGCGAAGGCAACCAAATCGGCAACAATGTTATCCTTGGCACAAATGCTGTGCTTGAATGCAACAACAAGTTCGGGGATAACATTACTTTTCACACCCTGTCTTGCGCCGGAAACGCTACTTTGGAAACCAATTGCTTTATTGGTCCGCATGTCATTATGCTTGACGATCCCCACCCGATTTGCCCGAAATATAAAGAATGTAAAGGCGGCGCGGTGGTTAAATCTTATGCCCGCATTGGCGGCAATGTAACCCTTCTACCAGGTGTAATTGTTGGGCGGGATACGCTAATCGGGGGTGGTAGCACGGTTACACGCGACATTCCGGATCATGCTGTTGCAGCCGGCAACCCCGCCAAAGTATTGACAACTGTCCAGGAGCAAAAGTGTTATCCGGGTTTTTACGATGTGCCTTATGAGTGGCTGGATGGCGCGAACCTTTAATTTTATAACTGGCCGGGATGACCAAAGATTGTCTCGTGGAAGCATCTGACGGTGAGTCTTTGAGTCGGTTGTTGAATGACGGCAATGCACTTTCTTAATGCCTCAAAAAAGATGAAGCTGAATGCGGTACCTTTGCGCATGGGGTAAACGAATATCGTGCCCTGTAACGCTGGTTACTTACCTTTTGATCTCAAGATGTTAAATGTATAAAAATAAACGAATAATGGTACTGTCCTGTGCCTATAATGAAGAGGCTAAAATCGGCGATGTACTTCGGAGAATTCCGACAGATATCGTTGATGAGGTCTTGCTGGTCGATGACGGTTCCACTGACCGCACAGCGGAAATTGCAAAAGCGGCGGGTGCCCGTGTAATAAGCCTTGATCGCGTATATGGTGTTGGCTATGCCTGCAGGCGAGGCTACGAAGAAGCGCAAAAGGGAAATTTTGATATCGTTGTTACCGTGGCTGGAAACAACAAAGATACCCCGGAAGAGATACCAGCCCTGCTTGACCCGCTTTGTGACGGGGATTTCGATTTTGTTATGGGGTCACGATTTTTAAGTGGCGGTCATTACGGCGGTGATATGCAGGCCTACCGCAAATTGGCCACGCGACTACATCCCTGGTTGGTTGGTTTTTTTTGTAAGAAGAAAATTACAGAAAGCACGAACGGGTTTCGTGCGATAAAGGTATCGATTTTAAGCGATGAGCGCATCAACCTGTACCAAAGCTGGTTAGATCGCTATGAACTTGAAGTATATCTCCTGATGAAGATTTTCCTTCTTGGCTACAAAACAAAAGAAGTGCCCTGCACAAAAATTTATCCGGAGAAAAAGTTGGGACGCACAAAAATGCGTCCTGTGATAGATTGGTGGAGAATGCTTCGCCCCATTTTTATGGTTGGATTGCGACTTGTTGATTGATTGTAAAAACTGCTCCTAAAGATGTCAGCTTACCCTGTTTTAAAAAATAAACGCCTTTTTCTACTCTCCGGAATTTTCTGTATTGTATTGGCAGCTCTGTTAAATGAATGGGTTGTTGCAGCTTTTCTAAGCGATGATGGGCAGTTGCATGAATCCATTCGCGCCGCGATTTGGTTGCTCGATATTTTTCTGCTCATAGCCGGTAGCATTCTTGTCGTTTACAGGCACCGCCTTCCTCTTGTGATTTTCAATGAGAAACGAAATGCTTTGCAGGCTATTTTTATTTGTGGAATTTTGCTTCGTATTCTAGTATACGTGTTTTTACAACCGGAGAATAATGACCCGCATCTGGAGGTCGTGCGTTTTATTGTTGAGCACGGACAGTTACCAACTTCCGAACAGTTGACAGACGCGTTCCATCCACCACTTTACTATCTTCTCGCTGCACCTCTGGCATTGGTCGGACCCGCGAAACTAGTGCAATTACTATCTCTTGCATTATCATTATTGAATTTTTGGCTTTTGTTTCTACTCATCAAAGAAACAGAGTTGATTCAAACTTATAAGGCGCGTTGTCACGCCTTGATTCTGACAGCACTGTTGCCGCAATTTGTTATTTTCGGTAATTTTATTTCCAATGATTCGCTTTCTTTCCTAATTGGCACGCTTGTATTTGTTCTGGCCTTTCGTTATCTTGAACGGCCTTCTCGTGCGAACCTGGTCTGGCTTGCAGTCGTCCAGGGCATGGGTTTGCTAACAAAGGGGTCTTTTCTTGCATGGTTACCGCTTTTGTCAGCACTGATTTTTGTCTCAGGCTTACGGGCAAGAATTTCTTTCACGAAACATTTTGTCGCCTTGGCGCTCTTTCTGTTGGTGGCCTTGAGCATCGGTTCGTATAAATATATTGAAAACACCCTTCACTTTGGGCGGCCCATTGTGGACAATTCGGACTTGAAACAGACTTGGGTGAAGCGCCAACAAGGCACCTACCGGGGACTAAGTTCCATCGCCGATATCAATATTGTTAAGTTGGTTCGTCATCCTTTTCTCAGCGAACATACTTTGCATTCAGTGCCTTTGCTGCTTTATGCTACATTTTGGTATGGCTACATTCCATATGAGTCAAATTTTGCTGCGACGCGGGAATTTCCGTTGTCTGTGGTCCCGAGATCCATCTACTTGCTGGGTGTTCTGCCAATTGCCTTAATGTTGTTTGGCGCGGCAAACTGGCTCAAGCGAGAACATGCGTTTCATATCTTATCCACTGTGGAAATGCGTGCTTTTAACAAGCGCATCGCGCAAAGCTTTTTGGTCTTGTTGCTGGTACTCAATCTAGCGCTGGTTGTAGCCTGGGGCGTGCGCCACGATGCATGGTCTTTTTTTCAGGCGCGATTGGTCTTTCCGTCATTCTTGTCTATTGCCATATTGTTTGGCAGTGGTGTTGAAATCGCCGGGCAATGGCGCCCTTATATCAGTCGCACTTTAGATGTTTCCTTGTTCCTGCTTTATATTTTTCTCACAGGCTATTTTTCAGTGGAAATTTTCACTGAAATGCTATTGGCAACATAGCTGTTTTTCTTTAGTAAAAAATTTATTTCAATAGGTGAGTATAACTTTGTCGTGCTTAAGACGTGCGCGGTAAATAAAGAAAGCTACTTTCTAATTAACTCGAGGCTACTCAATTAATTCTTAGATAAAACACCACTTGGGCTGCAGCATCAATTTCCATGGAGGCACCCATGAAACTTGCAATATTATTTTGGTGTTACAAGAATCCGGAGCTTTGTTTAGACAGACTTAGGCTCATTCGTAGATGTAATAAACAAACGCCTATATTTGTTCTTTATGGCGGCAAGCCGCAAGATGCCCCGTTGTTTGAGGAACTGTTTCATGGCATTGTTGACGATTTTTATCAATATAATGAACCGCCGCCGGTATCGAGCGAAGAGCTACTCGCAGAGTTTCGCAATGGCGTTCGTTGGAAATATTTATATGGTGATTTGCAATTTGTGGCCTGGTTTAGAAATCGTGGAATTGCTCTGGATTGGGATACCGTGGTTGTGATTCAGTGGGATATGCTGGTATTTTGCTCGGTAACGGAAGCGTTTTCATCACTAAAAAAAAATGAGATACTTTTTTCAGGGCTGCGGCCGGTTTCAGAAGTTGAGGACCGCTGGTCGTGGGTTTCACCAGACCAACCTGCAGCACGAAAAATGTACCTCGATTTTCTAATGCATGTAAAAAACAAATACGGTTTCACAGATGCTCCTCAATGCTTTATCGCAATAGTGCTGGCCATGCCAAGGTCTTTTTTGAAAAAATTCGCTCAAATCGAAGCACGCTCGCTTGGTTTTCTGGAATATCGACTGCCGGTTTACGCGCAAATATTTGGCACACCAATTTGCACTGAACACGCGTTTAAACCGTGGTGGGGTGCTGTCGAAACTTATTCTGTGACCAGTACTTTGCGTGCACTTCCATTTGAAATTTGGGTGCCGACAATTTTGATAAATCTTATAAAAAAACGTGGCGCCAGGATATTTCATCCGTTTTGGCGCCCTGTTCCCGCTGGAATTTTTGGTTGGTCTTGTGCCTTTTTACGAGGCCTGCAACGAGCTGTTGTTGCAATCATTCGAGGATTGCCGGTTTGCTGAAGCTGTCGGCATTTTGTCCTCGTGCTGTGAGAATAGTAACTTTGATAGCCGCTGCATCTCCCGCCGAGCCATCCACTGCAATAAATGATCTCTGCTACAAAACCAACTTGCTTTTTTGGATCTAAAGTCACATTTTGTCACAGCCGTTCAAGCGGAATTCGTGAAATTAAACGTCAGTCTTTGCTATCGGGATAATGCAGTTGTGGAACACTTTAGTCACAGGGTTATTGCCTTAGCTGTGCATCCAAATTTATTGGTACAATAATATGGGAGTGGGTGAAAAACCAGGGCGCAGTGCTCGCCGATTATGCGGTTCCGCAAATTATGGCCTGCACAAAATTCGTCGTCCGTACTAGAAGGTCCCGGCTAATTTACGCTTGCCTGGTAATGTGAGTCAGAGCCTAACGATTGTTCGTTGTTTGTGCCTGGAAGTTTCCTGGCGTACCACTTTTGAACATTGCATATTATTTGCGACATAATGTGTTCCAAATCCGAAAAGGCGCTGTAATAATTTGCGCACTTAACTAGCTTGCTCTCTATACAGTTGAAACAAAAAAACAGACCCGGAATATACTTTGCAGCTTTCTGATAAAAAACGTGCTCTCCTGGAGAAATTAATGCAGCAGGAGGGGCTTGTCTCTGAGGTGGTGCAAAGCATCCCACGCATCAATCACAGCGGCATCGCACCCATGTCTTTTTCGCAGGAGCGGCTGTGGTTTCTAAATCAATTGCAGCCTGAAAGTCCGGTTTACAACTTTCCGGCGGCAGTCAGACTCAAAGGTGCTTTTGACGTTCGGGCAATGCAAGACGCTTTAAACTTCGTGGTACATCGCCATGACATTCTACGCGCGGCGTTTGCGGACGGAGAGCACGGCCCGGTACAGACCATCAGTCCTGAACATAAACTGGATTTGCCGGAAGTGGATTTTCGTTCGCTTCCCGAGGCTGAGCGTGAAAGGGAAGCAATGAGTTACGCAAATCGTGAACTCCAGCGTCCTTTCGACTTAATGCACCCGCCTCTGTTGCGCGCCTGCATTCTTCGTCTTAAAAATGACGAGGTTATTTTTCTGCTTGTTTTACATCATATCATTGCTGAGGGCTGGTCTGTAGCCATTTTGTTTCGTGAGTTGGAAGCAAACTATTCAGCTATCTTTGATGGCAATGTGGTTCGTTACCCTGAGTCGGCGTTGCAATATGCTGATTTCGCAGCCTGGCAGCGTAAGCGTGTAAGTGGCGCTTATCTTGACTCTGAACTGGCTTTTTGGAAAGAACATTTAGGCAGTGACTTGCCTGTGCTGCAATTACCAACCGATCGGTCTCGACCTGCGGTGCAAACACTCAAGGGCGCGTGGGTATCCCATATTTTACCAAAAAAATTGTATGATGGTCTCTGTTCATTAAGTCAGCAACAAGGCGCAACGCTTTTTATGACGCTGCTCACAGGGTATCTCGCTTTGTTGTCAAAATATTCCGGTCAGGAGGATATTGTTGTTGGTTCTCCCGTTGCAGGACGCGTACATGCTGAGGCAGAAGGGCTTATAGGATTGTTCGTAAACACGCTGGCGCTTCGAATAGATTTATCCGGCAATCCACCCTTTTCGGAGTTGTTGAATCGTGTAAAGGAAGTGAGTTTGGCTGCATTCAGCCATCAGGAGATACCGTTTGAAAAGCTTGTTGAAGAAATTCAGCCTGACCGTAGTCTTGGCAGTACGCCTTTATTTCAGGTGATGTTTGCCCTGCAAAACAGTCCGGCCCCGTCCTTGAATTTATCTGGTCAGGCGCCCGGGCAGCCGTTGACCCCGAATGAAATACATAACGGTTCTTCAAAGGTAGATCAGGCACTGTTTGTTGAAGAGACATCGGCAGGTCTGGCAGCATCCTTTGAATACAACACGGATTTATTCGATCGTTCTACCGTGGAACGGATGCTGGCACAGTATGAGGTGCTTTTGTCCGGAGCCCTGGCCAATCCATACATGCGGTTATCTGAATTGCCTGTACTCACAAATGAGGAGCACCGGAAAAGCCTTTTTGACTGGAACGCAAATAAATGTGAAGTCAATTTTGAAAAATGCGTGCATGAATATGTCGCGGCGCATGCAAAGCACACACCGGATGCCATCGCTGTTGTCAGCGAAGGGAATCAACTGTCTTATTCTGAGTTGAATAAACGTGCCAATCAACTGGCTCACCAATTGCAGAAATTGGGAGTCGGGCCTGAAGTGCTTGTGGGCATTTGCTGTGAGCGTGATCTTACGATGTTGGTTGCGATGTTGGGAGTTTTGAAAGCTGGCGGCGCTTATTTGCCACTGGATCCGGCTTATCCGCAGGACCGCATCCATTTTATGGTTTCTGATGCAAATGTTTCCGTGCTTTTGTCCGTGTCCCATCTTGCCGGCTCCTTGCCGGAAGGGAAGCATGAAGTTCTTTTCCTTGATACTGATTGGTCGGATATTTCCAAATATTCGCAGGTGCAGCCTGAGACTTCAGTTACTGCGGATAATTTAGCTTATGTGATTTATACATCCGGTTCCACTGGTCGCCCAAAGGGCGTTTGCATTCCACATTCAGGCCTGTTGAATTTAGTTTTCTGGCACAATGACGCATTTGATGTCAAGAAAACCGATCGGGCCACACAAATGGCGGCAACTGCTTTCGATGCTTCTGTTTGGGAAGTCTGGCCGTATCTTGTGGCCGGTGCTAGTCTTTTTTTAACCCCTGCAGAAATATTGCTCGCTCCGGAGGCACTGCGCGATTGGTTACTGGAAAATCATATTACTATTTCATTTGTGCCAACGCCACTGGTCGCGTCATTGCTTAAACAGAATTGGCCGGAAAAAAGCGCGATGAAAAAATTGCTCACCGGTGGTGACAAATTGAATGATTTTCCTGGTGAAGGGTTGCCGTTTTCTCTGACAAACAATTACGGACCAACTGAAAATACGGTGGTCTCAACTTCTTGCCTGGTTAGCGAACATGATAAGTTGGAGGCATCGCCTTCGATTGGTCGTGCGATTACAAATACCGATATTTATCTATTAGACAAACACTTAAATCCGGTGCCAATAGGCGCAACTGGTGAAATTTGCATGGGTGGTGCCAGCCTTGCGCGTGGCTACCTGAACCGCGCCGGCCTGACCGCAGAAAAATTTATTCCACATCCTATCAGCAAAGACTCAGGCGCCAGATTATACCGCAGTGGAGATTTAGGCAGATACCTAAGTGACGGCCGTATTGAATTCCTGGGACGCATGGATGATCAGGTAAAGGTGCGGGGTTTTCGGATTGAGCTGGGTGAAATCGAGGCCGTCCTTGCAAAAAATGTGGGAATTGAAAGTTGTGTAGTTTCTGTTTTCAGTACCAAGGCTGGTGACAAAAGGCTGATCGCCTACGTGGTTGCAGCTAATGGTCATGAATTGGTTGTCGATGAAGTCCGGCAGGCAATGACTGGACAACTACCCGCATACATGATTCCAGCAAATTTTCTGTTGCTGAAAGCGTTGCCTTTGACTCCAAATGGCAAGGTTGATCGCAAGGCATTGCCGGCGCCTGGCAATGAAGGCAGCAAACCGGGCCAGGAACAATCGGTTGCAAGTTCGGCCATTGAGAAAGTTTTGCTCGGCATTTGGTCGGAGGTGCTTGATGTGAAACAAATTAATATTCATGACAATTTTTTCGAATTGGGCGGTCATTCTTTGATGATCACCCAACTGCTGTCACGAATTCGTCGGGTTTTCCGAGTTGATTTGTCCCTGCGGGTTTTATTTGAATCTGCAACCATCGCCTTAATGGCTCAGGCCATCGAAGAAACAGAAGAAAGCCCCGGACAGCTTGAGAAAATTGCAGAAATGCTTTTAAAGATTCAAAATATGTCACCGGAAGAGAAAAAGAATATGTTGCAGCGTAAGCGGGCCGAGGGGAGCATTTCCTAGCAAAAATGTGCTGGTAGATGTCAACCTTCGAGGCAGCGTTCAAAAGCTAGCTCAGAACCGCGTTGTTCAAATTGAAACGTGAGGGCCTTACACACGATTAAACTATGACTAATCAATATAACAATATTGAAAAGGACAGCAGTCAGTTTTCTGTTGATGATCTCGAACTCCTGCAGTATCTGTTGGAGTCCGATGAGACATCTCCGACTGGAGAGACAGCGATTCCGCGCAGGAAAAACACAGATGAGTCACCGCTTTCATTTGCACAGCAGCGTTTGTGGTTGTTGCAGCAATTAGAACCGAAAAGTCCGGTGTATAATGTTCCAGTTGCACTGCGTATTTCCGGCAAGCTGCATGTGCAGGGTCTGGAACGGGCGTTCAATGAAATTGTCCGGCGGCATGATGTGCTTCGGGTTGCATTTGCCAAAGAAGAGGCAGGCCTGAAACAGGTGCCAGTTGCTGAAGTCAAAGTTGAGATACCTGTGGTAAGCCTGGAGCATGAGCCCCCCGATGAAATGGACGCCCGTGCGCTGAGACGTGTGAATGAATTTATTCAACGTCCATTTGACTTGGGAAAAGCGCCACTTCTCAGCACAATGCTGCTCAAACTTGCTGATGAGGTTCATGTTTTTGTATTCGTAATGCACCACATTATTTCAGATGGCTGGTCCATGGGTGTTTTCATTCGTGAATTAACAGAGGTGTACGATGGTTTTGCAAATGACAGTGAACTTCATTTAGATGAGTTGAAATTGCAATATGCTGATTTTGCTGCCTGGCAAAAAACATGGATGAAGGGCGAGTCACAGAAGAAACAGCTCACTTATTGGAAAAAACAGCTTGGCGGCACTTTACCGGTACTTGAATTGCCCATCGACCACCAGCGTCCGTCAATTCAGACTTCATGTGGCGCACTTGCAACCATCAAGATTTCATCTTCAACTTTGGCGGCGTTAAATCGTCTGAGCCAGGAGTGCGGTGCAACCTTGTTTATGAGTTTATTGGCCGGTTTCAAAGCCCTGCTCAACCGTTACTCCGGTCAGGAGGATTGCATTGTTGGCACAGCAGTGGCCAACCGCAATCGTGCTGAACTTGAAGGCATGTTAGGATTTTTTGTAAATACGCTTGTTCTGCGCACTGCTCTGACCGGGAATCCGGAATTCAGGGAATTGCTAAACCGGGTGCGTATCACCACGATGGATGCCTATGACCATCAAGATTTACCTTTTGAAAAACTGGTTGAAGAAATTAAACCTGATCGGGATGTCAGCCGGACGCCGCTTTTTCAAGTGATGTTCGCTTTTCAGAATGCACCGACAACGGCATGGTCTTTACCCGGGCTGGAACTGACAGCACTCGAGGTGCATAATGGAATGTCAAAATTTGACTTAACGCTTTCAAGTGAGGAACAAGCGGACGGCGTGTTGGTTACGGCCGAATACAATACCGATCTTTTTGATGCTGTAACCATCGAACGATTTTTGGCACATTATCAGCAGATTTTACAAAGCGCAGTAGCCAATCCCAATCAACGATTGTCTGATTTGGCATTGTTGACTGATTTCGACCGTCACCAGCTTCTCAATAACTGGAATGCTACCCATCAACCTTTCCAGAGTAAAAAATGCATCCACGAACTGGTTGAATTGCAAGCTATTAACCGACCTGAGTCTGTTGCAGCAGTTCTTGGTGATAAACAACTCACCTACGGCGAACTTAATCGCCGGGCAAATCAATTGGCGCACTACTTGCTCACTAAAGGCATTGGTCCTGAGGATTTGGTGGCTGTTTGCTTTGAGCGTAATTTGCTTATGTTGGTGGCAATGCTTGCCACTTTGAAAACAGGTGGCGCATACTTGCCCATAGATCCAACATATCCAATTGAACGCATTGGTTTTATGCTGGAAGATTCCAAGGCGAGGATAGTGCTCACCCAGGAACATTTGTTAAAGACGTTGCCTCCGGAGATATCGACCAGCCTTTGCCTGGATCGTGACTGGCCAAACATTGCCAGGGAGAAAACCGAAAATCCTGAACCGGTATCTCTTATGGAGCATATGGCCTATCTCATTTATACCTCCGGTTCAACTGGCCGCCCCAAAGGTGTGGCAATACCCCATAAAAGCTTGCTGAATCTGGTACACTGGCATCAAACAGCCTTTGAGGTGACTTCACACGATCGCGCCACACAAATCGCAACCACCGCGTTCGATGCTTCCGTCTGGGAGATCTGGCCTTATTTATCCGCCGGCGCCTGTTTATTTCTGGCACCCATGGAAGTTTTAACTTCCCCTGATGCATTACAGATGTGGTTGATTAGCAATAAAATTAATATAAGTTTTGTGCCTACACCACTGGCTGAACCGCTGCTGAAAATGCCATGGCCCGCGACAGTGGCACTACGCGCGTTGTTGACCGGCGGAGACAAGTTACATGAATTCCCAGGAGCTGGACTTCCTTTTGGTGTGGTCAACAATTACGGGCCAACAGAGAATGCTGTTGTCACCACCTCTGGTTGGATCGAAAACAAAGAAGGGGCGGGGGCACCGGAAATTGGCCGTGCAATTGCCAACACAGAAGTTTATTTATTAGACAAGCACTTGAACCTTGTGCCTGTTGGTGTTGCCGGCGAACTTTGTATCGGTGGCAGCAGTCTCGCACGTGGCTATCTCAATCGCCCTGATTTAACCGCAGAAAAATTTATCCCAAATCCTTTTACCACGCAACCAGGTGAACGATTATATAAAACAGGTGATTTGGCACGCTTTTCACCAGAGGGCAACATACACTTTGTTGGTAGAATAGATCATCAGGTAAAGATCCGCGGCTTCAGAATCGAGCTTGGTGAGATAGAGGCCACTCTTGAAAAATGTAGCAGCGTGGACACGGCCATTGTTGTGGTGCATAAAAACAAGCAGGGCGACCAACGGCTTGTGGCTTACATTCTTTCCAAACACGATGAACAAGCATCGGCAGAGCACCTTAAGCAGACGGCAACCGAGAGCCTGCCGGGCTACATGGTACCGGGAATCTTTATTAACATTGAAAGCCTGCCGTTAACGGCAAATGGGAAGATTGATCGTGGCGCTCTGCCAAAGCCAGATACGCTCCAGCCGGGGCTTGGTACTGATTTTGTTGCCCCGGAAACGGAAATAGAGCGCAAAATTGCGGCTGTCTGGAGGGAAGTTCTGGAAGTAGAAAAAGTCGGCATTCATGACAATTTTTTTGACCTGGGTGGTCATTCGCTCTTACTTGTTCAGATTCATAGCCGGCTCAACGAAGTACTCAATCAAGACATGTCGATCGTAGATCTTTTTAAATACCCCACTGTTGGGGCCATGACAAAATATTTTAGCCAATCATCAGGTGATGAACAGGATTTGTCGAAAATTCATCACAAGGCAACCAAGCAAAAACATGCCATCAGGCAGCAAACAAGACTTAAGAAGGAGGTTTTGAAGTATGAGTAACACGGAGCAGGATTCTCTTGGCGGCATTGCAGTAGTCGGTCTGGCCGGTCGTTTCCCGAAGGCCGGGAACGTAAACCAATTCTGGGATAATCTGCGAAACGGCAAAGAGGGTATTTCATTTTTTACGGATGAAGAATTGCTGGAGTCCGGTATCGATCCTACTGTGTTCAACAACCCAAACTATGTGCGTGCCGGCGCCATGCTGGATGACATGGATAAGTTTGATGCTTCGTTTTTTGATTATACGCCGAGAGAAGCAGAGGCCATGGACCCGCAGCAACGTGTGTTTCTCGAAACAGCCTGGACGGCACTGGAAAATGCAGGGTACGACCCGGAAAAATATGAAGGTGCAATCGGTGTTTATGCCGGAATCAGTATGAATGCTTATTTGTACCACAATATTTTTTCCAACCCAGATTTTGTCAATTCAATCGGTGGCTTTCAGTTGATGATTACCAATGACAAGGATTTTGTCGGCACGAACGTTTCCTACAAATTCAATTTGAAAGGGCCGAGCATGACCGTACAAACGGCTTGTTCGACTTCTTTGGTTGCCGTTTGTCAGGCCTGCCAGAGTTTGCTGAGTTATCAGTGTGATATGACGCTCGTGGGGGGTGTGTCCATTGGCCTGGTAAAAAAGACCGGTTATATACATCAGCAGGGTGGCATTGCATCGCCGGACGGACATTGTCGCTCTTTTGATCACAAGGCAAAGGGCACGGTTCCGGGAAACGGCGTCGGCGTTGTCGTGCTCAAGCGTCTGGCGGATGCCATTGCTGATGGTGACCACATTCACGCGGTTGTAAGGGGATCTGCGCTTAACAATGATGGTTCGCTGAAAGTAGGTTTTACCGCACCAAGTGTGGATGGCCAGGCTGAAGTCATTGCAATGGCGCAGGCCATTGCTGGAATTGAGGCAGACACAATTAACTACATCGAGGCGCATGGAACCGCGACTGAGTTGGGAGATCCGATTGAAATTGCAGGTTTGACCAAAGCGTTTAGAATGACGACTGACAAAACCGGATACTGTGCTATCGGCTCTGTTAAGTCCAATATTGGCCATCTTGACGCGGCTGCCGGCATAACCGGATTCATCAAAACTGTTATGGCGCTTGAAAACAAGGAAATCCCACCGAGCTTGCATTTTGAGAAGCCAAACCCACAGATTGATTTCGCCAAAAGTCCATTTTATGTAAATGCAAAGTTACAAGACTGGAAAAGCAACGGAACGCCCCGGCGCGCAGGTGTGAGTTCGTTTGGAATTGGTGGTACCAACGCCCATGTTGTTCTGGAGGAAGCGCCACCTGCCGCACCATCAAGTGCCTCCCGGCCAAAGCAGATGATTTTTCTTTCTGCCAGGACCAACACGGCGCTCAATGCCATGTCTGCCAATCTGGGTGAATATTTCCTGGCCAACCCGGACTTAAATATTGCCGACGCTGCCTATACCTTGCAGGTTGGCAGGAAGCCATTTAAGCATCGCGGCATACTGGTTTGTGATAGCCTGGAAGATGCTGCGCAAGCATTAGAAAAGAGCGATCCCAAACGTGTTTTTAATGGGCACTATGATTCCGGCAATCGTGCTGTCGCTTTTATGTTTCCAGGTCAGGGAGCGCAGCACGCAAACATGGGAAAGGAACTTTACGATACCGAAGCTGCCTATCGCGAGACAATCGATCACTGCTGTGAATTGCTTAAATCTCATCTTAATTTTAATTTGCGAGATATCTTGTTTCCAGAGGGTGACGATATTGAAGCGGCCAATGAAAAATTAAAACAAACCGCAATTACGCAACCAGCGGTTTTTGTAGTTGAGTACGCCCTGGCAAAATTATGGATTTCCTGGGGAGTTGAACCGCAGGCCATGATCGGGCACAGCATCGGTGAATATGTTGCAGCATGTCTTGCCGGTGTGTTTACATTGGAAGATGCGCTGGGATTGGTAGCGGCCAGAGGGCGTTTGATGCAGCAGCTTCCGGGCGGTTCAATGTTGGCTGTTCCGCTTGACGAAGCAGAAGTGAAACCCATGTTTGATGGAAAATTACAGATTGCCGCGATTAATGCTCCATCACTTTGTGTTGTCTCCGGCCCAACTCCTGAAGTGGATGCATTTGAGAAGCGTCTGGCCGAAAAAGGCCAGGATGGTCGCCGCTTACATACTTCGCACGCGTTTCACTCGCCAATGATGGACGCAATTCTGAAACCGTTTGAAGAGCTTGTTGCCCGGGTTAAACGCTCGGCACCGACCAAGCCGTACATTTCAAATGTCAGCGGCACCTGGATTACAGAAGCGCAGGCGACAGACCCAAAATACTACGCAAATCACTTGCGGAACGCAGTTCGATTCGCAGATGGCGCCATTGAGTTGCTCAAAGAACCCTCGCGCGTACTTTTAGAAATAGGACCCGGCCGCACACTTGGCAGCCTTTCAGGCATGTCCCTGATTGAATTAAGAAAGTCTCAGCCCGAACTGGACGGGGAGCAGGTTGTTGTTTCTTCAATGCGCCATCCGGAAGATAACGCTTCTGATTTAAGTCACTTGCTCACCGCAGTCGGCAAACTCTGGTTGGCCGGCATCGAGTTGGACTGGTCTGCTTTTTATGCAAATGAAAAGCGGAATCGTCTGCCGTTACCAACCTACTCATTTGATTGGCAGCGTTACTGGGTTGAGCCTGGTGAGGGTAGTACCGGTGTTACTGCTACAAGCGGCGCTGCATTTGGTAAGAAGCCTGAGGTTTCGGAGTGGTTCTATACGCCGGTTTGGAAGCAATCTCTGCTGCCGCGAATTTATGGTGCAAATGGCCTTGCCGAAGAACAATCCTGGCTGGTCTTTCTGGATGAACACGGTTTTGGTGAACAGGTGGTTTCAGCTTTGCGCCAAAAAAATCAAAAGGTTATCACCGCGGCTGCCGGCGCTGAATTCGCGCGTCAAGGCTCGGATGTCTATGTCATTAATCCGGCTAGTGCCAAGGATTACGATACGCTGATTCGTGACCTCCGTACCCAGGACAAGATCCCGCAACGCATTTTGCATCTCTGGGGTATGACATCCGGCACAGACAGCGATATTGCCCAGCTCGCAGCATCACAAGACCGCGGCTTTTATTTTGGCCTCTACTTTGTGCAAGCGTTGGCGAACCAGGGCATAACAGATGCCAGCCAACTGACGGTTGTTGCCAACAACATGCATGACGTGACTGGCGGTGAAACCATATGTCCTGAGAAAACAACCCTGTTGGGTGCCTGCACAGTAATTCCGCAGGAATATTTGAATATGACCTGCCGCAGCATTGACGTGACCATGCCCGGACCCGATTCGTTGACAACGGAGAAACTGGTCGAGCAAATCCTGAATGATATCGCTTCAGACTCAACCGATACCGTGGTCGCCTATCGCGGCGGGCGTCGCTGGGTGCAAGCATTTGAACCCGTTCGCATTGAGAGTGATGCGGCAGACGGGCCGTCACCACGGTTGCGTGAGGAAGGCGTTTATCTTATCACCGGCGGCCTTGGGCGCATTGGGTTAGCGCTGGCCGAACATCTGGCTGGTACGGTTAAGGCAAAGTTGGTTTTGACCAGCCGCTCCGGTTTGCCGGCACGCACAGAGTGGCAGGCATGGCTATCTGAGCATGATGAGAATGATGCAACCAGTACCAAAATTCAACGGGTTCAGGCTCTGGAAGCGTTGGGCGCCAAGGTGCTGGTTGTCAGTGCGGATGCTGCTGATTTGCAGCAAATGCAAAAAGTGCTAAAGCAAACGGCTGAGCTATTTGGCCCAATCAACGGTGTTATTCATGCCGCTGGTGTACTTGAAGGTGAATCTTTCGGCTCTATTCTCGAAACCAACAAAGAAGATTGCGATTCACAATTTCAGCCCAAAGTGAATGGTCTTTTTGTGCTTGAGCAGATATTCCGGACCGAACCTCTTGATTTTTGCCTCTTACTTTCATCTTTATCTGCGGTTTTGGGTGGACTAGGATTTATCGCCTATTCAGCAGCGAATGCTTTTATGGATGCCTTTGCCGGTCGTCAAAACCAAAAGGGGCAGGCTGCCTGGATCAGCGTTAACTGGGATGCCTGGGATTTTACCGAACCGGTCCATAACGCAAGCGCAGTAGGGTCAGCCCTGGCCGAACTCGCACTCCGGCCCGGCGAGGGCGTTGAAGCGTTCAAGCGCGTGATGTCATTGGATGGGGCTACGCAAATCGTTGTCTCCACCGCGGATTTGCAGACCAGAATCAATAAATGGATTCAACTTGAATCGATACGTGACACCGTCGGCTCATCTAAAAAAGACAGCAGCGCGCGTCACGCCCGGCCTAACATGCAAACGGAATTTGTTGCTCCTGGCAACGAGATCGAGGAGACTCTGGCTGAAATCTGGCAAGATCTGTTTGGTATCGGCGAGGTTGGCATAAACGACAATTTCTTCGAACTGGGTGGCCATTCATTATTGGCCACAGGACTTATTTCCCGTGTGCGGGAGGCCTTCCAACTCGAGGTCAGTCTTCACAGCTTTTTTGAGAAACCGACCATTGGCGATCTGGCAGAGGTTGTTTTGGAGAAAATGGTAGAACGGGAGGACAGTGATACTCTGCAAAAATTACTGGCTGAACTTGAAGAAGAAGGTTAAGTTAGCACTTTTTACATGCTGGATTGAATTAAGGAATTATTAATGAATGACATTGCGCAACGCATCGCTGATCTCTCACCTGAAAAACGAAAACAGCTTTTGCAAAAGCTTAAGCGGACGAAAGGAGATGCCGGTGCACAAAAAATGGTCAGACAGCCGCGTGATACGAACACATTTACGCTTTCTTTTGCCCAACAGCGACTCTGGTTTCTCGATCAACTAGAACCCGGTACATTCACCTGGAACATTCCGTTGGTGATACGCATCAACGGTGAACTCAACGTCAAGGCATTCCGACAGGCGATTCTGGCGCTTGTGGAGCGGCACGAAGTGCTACGCACAACATTTGCAACCGCCAATGGAGAGCCGGTTCAGGTTATTGGCACTGAAGGCAAAGTCACTTTGCCGGTGATCGATTTGAGCAATTTGTCGGCTGCTGAGCGCACTCCGGAGTTTAAGCGTTTGGCTCTACAAGATGCGCAACGCCCGTTTGATTTGGCTAAGGGCCCATTGATGCGCACAACGCTATTGCGTCTGGGTGAGAGAGAATACATTTTTCTGCTCACCGTCCACCACATTGGCTCAGATGCCTGGTCAATGGGAGTTTTCTTTAAGGAACTTGCTGTATTTTATAAAGTGTTTGTCAGTGGCGCGCCGTCGCCACTGACCGAATTGAGCATTCAGTATGCTGATTTTTCAGCGTGGCAACGGCAATGGCTCCAGGGCGAAGAGCTGCAAACTCAGCTTGCCTTCTGGAAAAAACACTTGACCGGTGCGCCTCCGGTTTTGGAGTTGCCACTAGACCGGCCAAGACCTGCAGTGCAAACCTTTCCTGGCGATGTAGAATACTTTAAATCACCAAAGAATTTGCTCGATGCACTGCAAAAGCTGGGGCGTGAGTGCAATGCAACGCTGTTTATGACACTTTTGGCTGCATTTAAAGTATTGCTGTTTCGTTATACCGGACAAGAGGATATCGTAGTAGGTTCTCCTATCGCCGGTAGAAACCGTGCCGAAACCGAAGCTTTAATTGGTTTCTTCATAAACAATCTTGTTTTGCGTACACAAATGCACGGTAGTCCGAATTTTCGCGAGCTGCTCACACGAGTGCGCCAAGTTTCCCTTGGTGCCTTTGGGCATCAGGATTTACCTTTTGAAAAGCTTGTTGAAGAGTTGCAACCCGAACGGAATTTGAGCACACCGCCATTGTTTCAGGTAATGTTCATTTTGCAAAACGCGCCCATGGATGAGGTTGATTTTGCCGGCCTGACGCTCAGCCCGGTAGCGTTCAACAATTACAAGACATCGCGTTTCGACATTAGCATTTATATGGGTGAGGATGACAACGGTCAATTGATTGGCGCGTTTGAATACAATACCGATCTTTTCCAAAAAGCCACTATAAAAAGAATGGTGGGGCACTTTGAAACATTGCTCGAAGGCATTGTTGCAAATCCTAACCAACCCATATCTGAACTGCCGTTCCTGATGGAAAGCGAAAAATGTCTGATTCTGGAAGAATGGAACGACACCACACGGGATTATCCGCAGGACAGGTGTTTTCACCAGGCGTTTGAGGCACAGGCTGAAAAGACGCCAGACGCAGTGGCCACGATTTTTGATGGTCAGAATATCACTTACGGTGAATTGAACGCGCGGGCAAATCAGCTCAGTCATCGTTTGAAGAAGATGAACGTGAGCGCTGATAACCTCGTGGGTATCTGTGTTGAGCGTTCCATAGAGATGATGATTGGCTTGCTCGGTATCATGAAAGCGGGAGGCGCCTATGTGCCTGTCGATCCAGCCTACCCCCGGGACCGGGTTGCTTTTATGCTTGAGGATGCCGGTATCTCTGTACTGCTCACTCAAAAGAAATTGGTGGATTCTCTGCCTGAGCATGCAGCCAGCGTGCTTTGTCTGGATGATTGGCAGTCAATTTCGACTGAATCAACTGACAATCCCGGGACTGTGATCAGTTCGGACAGTCTCGCGTATGTAATTTACACTTCCGGCTCAACCGGCAAACCCAAGGGCGTTGCCATCCGGCACGGCAATTTGGTTAATTTCCTTTACTCAATGGCAGAAACCCCCGGTTTTACTGAAAAGGATATTCTGCTGGCGGTTACGACTTTGTCTTTTGATATTGCCGGGCTGGAGCTCTATTTGCCTCTCATCACCGGTGGGTGCGTTGTGCTGACCAGTCGTGAAGTTGCTTCTGATGGCCGCAGGTTAAGCAAGGAAATGGAGAAATACGGCGCCACAATTATGCAAGCCACACCAGCGACCTGGCGCATGTTGCTGGATTCCGATTGGCAAGGCAATCCTAAATTAAAGATGCTTTGTGGTGGTGAAGCCATGCCACGTGAGTTGGCAAATCGTCTAGTTGAAAAGGGCGCTTCTCTCTGGAACATGTACGGTCCGACTGAAACCACGATTTGGTCGGCCGCACAGGAAATTGTGGCTGGAGATGGTCTCGTTTCCATCGGCTCTGCCATTGCAAATACGCAACTCTACATCGTTGATGGAAACTTGCGTCCTGTGCCGGTGGGCGTTCACGGCGAACTTCTGATCGGCGGTGACGGCCTGGCGCGGGGATACTTGTACCGGGCAGATCTCACTGCCGAAAAATTCATTCCTGATCCCTTCAGCAAAAAACCGGGTGCACGTCTATACCGCACCGGGGATCTCACACGTTTTCTACCCGATGGCAATATCGAATATATCAGCCGTATCGACCATCAGGTCAAGATTCGCGGTTTCCGTATTGAGTTGGGTGAAATTGAGTCCGTTCTCTCCAGCCACGCCGGCGTTGACAAAGCTGCGGTCATTGTACGCGAAGATAATCCCGGTGACAAACGGTTGGTCGCCTATATTATCTCTGAAAATAAAGAAACGCCAAAGGCAAGCAGCCTGCGCAGCCATCTGCAGGAAAAACTGCCTGAGTACATGGTTCCATCTGCATTTGTCTTTTTAGACAAGCTGCCGTTGACGCCCAATGGCAAACTGGATCGCAAAGCGTTGCCGGCGCCTGATGCCGGCGGCATTGAGCTGCAAACAGAGTATAAGCCGCCGCACAATGAGGCCGAGCGCATTATTGCCGCCGTGTGGAAAGATGTTTTGCACGTAGACAAGGTTGGTGTTAATGATAACTTTTTTGATCTTGGCGGGCATTCGTTGCTGTTGGTTCAGGTTCAGAACAAACTCTGCGACAAGTTGCAGCGCGAGTTGTCGATTATTGAGCTATTTAAATATCCAACCGTGAAGAGTCTGGCGCAGTTCTTCAACCCCGGTTCCAAGCCGGACAAGAGTATGGATAAGCTACAAGATATCGCTAAGCGGCAAAAGCAAGCGCTTGCAAAGCAAAAGCGGCATACCGGCAATATTAAGAAAGAAGGACAACCAGCATGATTTTGCCTCAACCTGAAATTACGACTGAGAGACGTATAGCTGATGAGCGATATTAGTAAGAAAATAGCTGATCTATCACCTGATCAGCGTCGGCTTTTACTGCAGCGCCTTAACGTTAAGAGCGCAACAGTGGGCTACGATGGCATTCCACGCGTGGCAAGAACATCAAAAACCTTTCCACTGTCTTTCGCTCAGGAGCGCATTTGGTTCATGGAGCAAATGGAGGCCGGCACATTTATCCACAATTTCCCTTTTACTTTTCAAATTGAGGGCCCTTTAGACATCGAAATATTGCGCCGGGCACTCAACAAAATTGTACAACGCCATGAAACGCTCCGGACTTCATTTCAGGCGGTTGACGGAAGGCCGGCGCAGTCTATTGCTGAGCAGATCACTTTTCTCTTGCCCCTTGTCGATATGGGCCATCTATCCGATGACGAGTGGAGTGAAAAAGTAAAACAGCTTTCTGAAAAAGAAGCCAGGGAACCGTTTGACATTTCCATGGCTCCATTGCTCAGAGCAACGGTTTTCCGGCGGGATGATCGTAGGCACGCTCTCATGTTTTGCCTGCACCACATCATTTCGGACACAGAGTCCATTGCAGTTTTGGTGAACGAACTCGTGCAAATTTACGAAGCATTCTGCGCCGGTCTGCCTCTGCCTCTGAGCGAGCCCGCCATGCAGTATGTAGATTATACTGAGTGGCAACGAGCGTCTCTACAAGGCCAGAATCTGAAAAAAGAGCTTGATTATTGGAATTCGAATCTGGCCGGTATACCGTCCGTCCTTGAACTCCCAATCGACCGGCCTCGGCCAGCCGTGCAAACATACTCGGGAGACTTTGAAAGATTCATGTTTTCACTTGAGCTGACGCGCGCGCTCAAGTCCATGGCACAAAAGGGGCGGGCAACTCTGTTTATGACGGTACTCGCGGCTTTCAAAGCGCTCCTCTATCGCTATACAGGCCAGGAAAAAATTGTTGTCGGCACGCCAATTGCAAATCGGTATCGGGTTGAAATTCAAAACTTAATCGGACTTTTTCTGAATAATCTGGTTTTGTGCACAGACTTAAGTGGTGACCCATCCTTTCACGAGATATTGAGTCGCACTCGAAATGTCGTGTTTGGCGCTTTCGAGCATCAGGAAATGCCGTTTGAGAAGCTGGTTGAGGAGATGCAACCGGAGCGCGAACTGAGTGCCTCGCCGTTATTTCAAGTTATGTTTAACCAGCTTAATCCACCCGCCGGTGTGCTCAAGATGTCGGATTTGAAACTGCATCCGCCACACTTGCAGGATAACGGTATGTCTAAGTACGATTTGACCTTCTATCTTTATGAAATCGACGGTCGGCTCGGCGGCACATTCGAGTACAATCCCGATCTCTTTGATGCCGGGACAATGGCGAGGATGTCGGAACATTTGACCAGGTTACTTGAGCAAGTTGTGGCGCATCCGGATAAGCGGCTTTCTGAGCTGCCGCTCCTGACCGAACGGGAGAATCAACTGGTAGCGGAGCGCAACACCACTGCGGTCACATACTCAAGAAATGTATGCTTTCATCACCTGTTTGAAGCGCAGGCCGAAAAGTCTCCGAATGCCATCGCCGTGGAATTTGCCGAAAAACAGGTGTCTTATCAGCGACTAAACCAGCTTGCAAATAGATTAGCGGTTAAGTTGCGCGAAATGAACATTGGACCTGATATTCTGGTCGGTATTTGTGTCGAGCGATCCATCGATATGCTGGTCGGGCTGCTGGCCATTCACAAAGCCGGTGGCGCCTATGTGCCCATAGATCCGGCCTATCCGAAGCAACGTTTATCATACATGCTCGAAAACGCGGCAGTTCAAGTTCTGCTAACGCAGAAGCAGTTGCTTGCCGATTTGCCGCCGTTTGACGGCACCGTTCTCTGCCTCGACGAAATTCTTTCTGACCATACCACATTGAGCGATGATTCCTGTAACACTCTTGTCGGCTCGGAGAATCTGGCTTATGTTATCTACACTTCCGGGTCGACCGGTAATCCAAAAGGCGTTGCCATATCGCACCGGGCTTTGGTTAATTTTCTATTGTCCATGCAGGAACGACCGGGCATTGGCGCGGACGACACGTTGCTCGCTGTAACGACTCTATCCTTTGATATTGCCGGGCTTGAACTCTTTTTACCACTCCTGGTTGGAGGCAAGGTCGTTATTGCGAGCCGAGAAGTTTCAGCAGATGCCCGCCTTTTAGCCGATTCACTCACCGCCAACGAGATCACTGTGATGCAAGCCACGCCCGCAACCTGGCGTCTGCTCATGGATGGCGGCTGGAAAAATGACGGAAACATAAAAATGTTGTGCGGGGGTGAAGCACTGCCGCGAGAGCTGGCGAACCGTCTGGTCGGTGATGGTGCGGAGTTGTGGAACATGTACGGTCCAACCGAAACGACAATTTGGTCGGCGATAAATCCGCTCAAAAAAAAGGAAGGGATTGTTTCGCTTGGTAAGCCAATCAACAACACGCAAATTCATATTCTCGATTCGTATTTGCAACCGGTACCGCTCGGTGTGGCTGGCGAAGTTCATATTGGCGGAGCAGGCCTGGCGACCGGCTATCTGCACCGCCCGGATTTAACAGCGGAGAAGTTTATTCCTGATCCATTCGCCGAAGCCGGTGCGCGCATGTACAGAACCGGGGATCTTGCGCGGGTTACCACAACTGGTGACATCGAGTTTTTGGGGCGGAGCGATCACCAGGTAAAGATGCGCGGCTTTCGCATTGAGTTAGGTGAAATCGAGGGCGTGTTGAGGCGGCATCCGGCGGTTAGCGAAACAGCGGTCATGCTTAGGGAAATGGGGCCGGGTGATGTTCGCATCGTTGCCTATAATGTTTACAGCTCGTCTGCCGAGCCCGACCCGCGTGAAGTGCGCAAATTCGTAGCCGCGAAATTGCCTGATTATATGGTGCCGTCAAAATTTGTCGTCCTTGCCGCGCTGCCGCTCACACCGAACGGTAAAATTGACCGAAAAGCGCTTCCCGCACAGGAAGAGATTCGCCCGGATCTGCAACCGGGTTACATCGCGCCACAAAATGAAATGGAGCGTATCATTGCCGCTATTTGGCAGGATGTCCTTCATGTCGACAAAGTTGGCATCGAGGATAATTTTTTCGATTTGGGCGGGCACTCTTTGCTCCTGGTGCAGGTTCAGAGCAGGCTGTGCGAACGTAGCAAGCGCGACTTGTCCATCATTGATTTATTTAAGTATCCAACAGTGCAAACTTTAACAGCGTATTTGACTCAGGCTCAAGATGAAACGGAGCACCCTGAAAAGTTCCAAAGTCTGGCACAAAAACAAAAAGACGCAATGGCGCGCCAACGGCGTCGAATGGTAGAGGTGAAAAGAAGTTAGATGAGCGAACTTGCCAAGAAAATTTCTGAGTTGCCCCCCGAGAAACGCAAACTTCTTCTCGAAAAACTGAAGAAGAAAAATGAAGTTCCCGACGATAAAATTGTCTCGGTGAACAGGGATGCATCCAACGCTTTTTCACTTTCGTTTGCCCAGGAGCGGCTCTGGTTTCTTGACCAACTGGATCCCGGCGGGTTCGCCTACAATTTACCATTGACGGTGCGGATATTCGGCGAACTCAACATCCTGGCGCTTGGTCAGGCCATCAATGAGATTGTCAGACGGCACGAAATTCTGAGAACAAAACTTTTGACTCGGCTGGGCCGGCCGGTACAGGTTGTCGATCCTGAGTTGCGCATCGAAATACCCGTTGTAGATCTCTCAACAACACCTGATCCAAACGCGGAATTACAACGGCTGGCTGTGGAGGAGGCCGAGACTCCGTTTGATCTGGCCAGCGGTCCGCTCCTGAGAGCGCGCCTGTTAAAACTGGATGACCAGGAGTTCATGTTGTTGTTGACAATGCAGCACATCGTAACCGATGCGTGGTCTCTCGGCCTATTCTTTAACGAATTGGCTGAATTCTACAAGCAATGCACAGTGGGTACAACCACCCCATTACCGCAGCTCGCCATTCAATATATCGACTATGCGGTTTGGGAGCGCGAGCAACTACAGGGGGCCCGACTCGAACAAAAACTTTCTTATTGGCTCAAACAGCTAGCGGCCATGCCATCGCATTTGGAATTGCCGCTGGATTATCCACGTCCCGCTGTGCAAACATCCCGTGGCTCGGTAGAGTTCTTCAAGTTGCCGCCGACACTGTCCAAGCGCATCAAAGAGATCAGCCTGAGTGAGGGCACAACGCTGTCTATGACTTTGTTGGCAGTGTTCAAAATTTTGCTGCACCGCTATACTGGGCAAGACGATATAGTCGTGGGTACGGCGGTTGCAAATCGCTATCGTCCGGAGCTGGAAAATCTCATCGGCTTTTTTATCAACAATCTTATTTTACGCACGGATCTTAGTCGAAACCCAACCTTTCGCGAGTTACTGCATCGCGTTAAACAAGTGACACTGGACGCATACAGCCATTCAGATATTCCTTTCAGCAAGTTGGTCGAGGTCATCCAGCCCTTGCGCGACTTGAGCAGCTCACCTTTGTTCGATGTCATGTTTGTATTTCAAAATGCGCCGATGCAGGAGATGCAGCTTGAAGGGCTGCGGCTCAACCTTGAGGTGAAAGGCAATTACAGGATATCCCGGTTTGATGTCACCCTGTATATGGGAGAGGAAGAAGATGGATTGGGCGGTGCTATTGAATATAATCTCGACCTTTTTGAGGCGGAGACCATAAAACGAATGGTCAGCCACCTGCGGGTCTTACTCGAACGTGTTACTGAGAATCCGGATTTGCCAATTGCAACGCTGTCGCTGCTGAATGAAGCTGAGCGACACAAATTGCTGGTCGAGTGGAATGATACAAAGAAAGTAAGTAGTATGCAGCAATGTTTCCATCAATTGTTCGAGGCAAAGGTCGAGGAAATTCCCGAAAAGACGGCTCTGGTGTGTGAGCTTGCTTCTGTCACCTACGCCGGCTTGAATGAGCGTGCAAACCAATTAGCGCATTATTTACGAAGATTAGGTGCGGGGAAAGAGACTCTTATCGGTGTTTGTCTGGAGCCGTCGGTGGAAATGCTGGTTGCTTTGCTGGGTACACTCAAGGCAGGTGCTGCTTATGTGCCTCTCGACCCGTCTTATCCACGCCAAAGACTGGACTTCATGGCCAAAGACGCCGATATCGCAATTTTGTTGACGCAGAAGAGCCTGGCTGAAGTTGTTTCCGATGTGAAGATGCAAGTTGTATACCTTGACTCGGACTGGCATGAAATTGAACAAGAGACCACGGAAAACCCCCACACGACGATCTCGCCGGCAAATTTGGCTTACGTTATTTATACTTCAGGCTCTACAGGGAAACCCAAAGGTGTAGCGGTAGCACACGCGGCTTTGACCAACTTCCTGGGCGCGATGCACCAACGGCCGGGTTTAACCGATCTGGATATCATGCTTGCCGTCACGACCTTATCCTTTGACATCGCTGCTCTTGAGCTTTATCTGCCGCTCCTGGCAGGCGGCCGGATAGACCTGGCCAGTCGCGAAGTCACAGGAGATGGCAAGTTGCTCATCGAGAGGATAACTAAATCGGGTGCTACCGTCATGCAGGCGACACCAGCGACCTGGCGGATGCTATTCGAAGCCGGCTGGCAAGGAAATCGACAGCTCAAGGTTTTTTCAGGCGGTGAAGCACTTTCAAATGAGCTTGCCGAGCGTTTGCACGAAAAAGTGGGTTCTCTTTGGAATTTGTACGGCCCGACCGAAACGACGGTGTGGTCGGCAGTGCATCAGGTTCAATCTCTCGAACGTCATATCTCCATAGGCAGACCCATCGATAATACCGAAATTTATCTCTTGGACAAGAACTACCAACCTATTCCCGTGGGCGTGCTGGGAGAGCTTTATATCGGTGGAGCTGGTCTGGCACGCGGGTATCTGAAGCGTCCTGACTTGACCGCCGAGCGGTTTGTTCCAAATCCCTTTAGCCGGGAGCCGGGTGCGCGGTTATATCGGACCGGGGACCTGGCCCGTTATCAGTCCGACGGGTCGTTGGATTGCCTGGGCCGAATTGACCACCAAGTCAAGCTGCGTGGCTTCCGTATTGAACTCGGTGAGATTGAAGCAACGCTGGCATCCCATGCTGCCATCGAGCAAGTCGTTGCGCTCGCAGTTGAGATTGAACCTGCCGCAACAGCTTCATTGTCGAATGCGGAGCAGGACCTTGTTGCGTACCTGGTGGTAAAAGGAAAGGAAAAGCCCACCACCAGCGAATTAAGAGCTTTCTTGATAGATACACTGCCTGTGTATATGGTTCCATCAATATTCATTTTCCTGGAAAAAATACCATTGACGCCAAACGGGAAAGTTAGCCGTCGAGACTTGCCACTGCCGGAGGGCAATCGACCGGTATTGGAGAGCGAGTATGTGGAACCGCAGAATGACATGGAGCGGCAGATCGCCGATGTTTGGCAGAAAGTGCTTCGAATGGAAGGCGTCGGCGTCAACGATAATTTTTTCAGTTTAGGCGGGCATTCGCTCCTGCTTGTTCAGGTGCAGGGAAAATTGACTGAGCTTTTTGACAAAACTTTGTCAATTTTGGAGTTGTTTAGGCATCCCACGATCAGAGCTCTGGCAAAATATATCGATGAAAGTCAGCCTAAGGATGTGGATTTCAGTAGAATCCACAGTATGGCTGAGAAGCGAAAGAATGCAATTCAGCGGCGCAAGAATCTCAGGAGCCCGGGTTCTCCTTTGTCTGACAAAAAATAGAATATCATCAATTAAGATTTCGTGGCAGAGGATTTTTGTGTGGCTAACCTGGTTCAGATAGAATTCTTTGTTTAGATAGCAAAATAATAGGGAGATTTAAACATGCATGACACCACAAATTCTGACTCAATCGGTGAGATAGCCGTCGTCGGTATGGCTGGGAAGTTTCCGCGCGCAAAAAATATCGATGAATTCTGGCAAAATATACGCAAAGGTGTGGAGGCGATTACATTTTTTTCCGAGGAAGAATTACGCGCTGAGGGACTCGACTCCACAATTTTAGACGATCCCAACTTTGTGCCAGCCGGCGGCGTCCTCGACGGAATGGATCTTTTCGATGCTTCATTCTTTGGTTTTACGCCGCGTGAAGCAGAAGCGATGGATCCGCAACATCGTCTGCTGTTGGAATGCGCCTGGGAGACAATGGAGAATGCCGGCTATAATTCGGAAACTTTTGATGGCCCGATAGGTGTGTTTTGTGGAACGAGTATGAGTTCATACATGTTTGTAAATCTTGTTTCAAATCGACCACTGGTGACGAGCTTGGGTGGTTTTCAACTTGCACTCAGCAATGATAAAGATTATTCGGCAACGAACATTTCCTTTAAACTGAACCTGAAAGGGCCAAGTATCAATGCCCAAAGTGCATGTTCCACTTCGCTCGTGACGATGGCTTTAGGGTGCCAGGGATTATTGAACTATGAGTGTGATATGGCACTGGCCGGCGGCGCTTCGATTGGCCTGCTCAAGAGGGTAGGGTATATGTACCGTCCGGGTAATATCGAATCTCCGGATGGCCATTGCCGTGCTTTTGATGCGAAGGCCGGCGGGACGGTTCATGGGGATGGAGTTGGATTTGTCTTGTTGAAACGGTTAGCAGACGCTGTCGAGGCCGGCGACTATATTCATGCCGTGATCAGGGCGGCGGCAGTCAACAACGATGGTTCTGAGAAGATCGGCTATACAGCGCCGGGCGTCGATGGCCAGGCAGAGGTAATTGCCATGGCGCAGAGCATGGCCGGCATTGAACCGGAGTCTATCGATTACATTGAGACACATGGCACGGGAACGGAACTAGGAGACCCCATTGAAGTTGAGGCTTTGAGTAAAGCTTTCCGGGCTCGTACTGAAAAGAAAGGCTTTTGCGGCATCGGATCAGTTAAGACGAACATCGGCCATCTGTTTGCTGCGGCCGGCGTGGCGGGTTTCATTAAAACGGTTATGGCGCTGGAGAATGAAGAGATGCCGCCAAGCCTCCATTTTGAAAAACCCAATCCAAAAATCGATTTTGAAAACAGTCCGTTTTATGTCAACACAAAGCTCAAACCGTGGCCGCGAAATCGTCGGCCGCGGCGGGCTGCTGTTAGCTCATTCGGCATCGGCGGCACCAATGCGCATGTGCTCATAGAAGAAGCACCGCTGCGCCAACCGTCAGGAGATTCCCGTGGCGAACAATTATTGTTACTGTCTGCGAGAACGGTTACTGCTCTCGATCAAATGACGAATAATCTAGCGGATTATTTAAAGACACACGGGGACGTCAATCTGGCTGATGTAGCATATACGCTGCAAGTCGGACGCAAGAGTTTCAAGCACCGGAAGGCCATTGTTTGCGGCGATATTGACGATGCACAAAAATTACTTCAGACTCCCACACCCAAGCGCGCGGTTACAGCCGCGTGTACGGCGGAAAATCGACCGGTTGTGTTTATGTTTCCAGGCCAGGGTGCACAATACGCCAACATGGGTAAAGGTCTTTATGAGACCGAGGCGGTCTATCGCGAAGCCGTCGATAAATGCTGTGCGGTGCTCGCATCGCACATGGACGAAAGTTTGATCGATGTTTTATTTCCCGCCGCCGATGCTGTCGAGACCGCCAACGAAAAGTTAAAACAGACTGCGATTACCCAGCCCGCTTTGTTTGTCGTCGAATATGCACTGGCCAAGTTATGGATGTCCTGGGGCGTCCTACCCCAGGCTCTGATCGGTCATAGCATCGGCGAATATGTAGCTGCCTGCCTGGCCGGCGTATTCTCAGTTGAAGACGCGCTTGCCCTGGTGGCTGCCCGCGGCCGCCTCATGCAACAGTTGCCCGGTGGTTCGATGCTGGCCGTGCCTTCACCGCAGGCGCAGGTAAGATCCATGCTGGATGGTTCTCTTAGCATTGCTGCTGTGAATGGCCCAAGCCTTTGTGCTGTGTCCGGACCAACTCCTGAAATCGACCAACTCGAAAGGCGGCTGGCAGAAAATGGCATCGAGTGTCGTCGTTTACTCACGTCACACGCATTCCATTCTTCAATGATGGATGATATACTCGATCCGTTTGAAGCCTTAGTCGCTAAAGTGGAGCGCTCGTCTGCAAACATCCCGTACATTTCCAATGTCTCCGGCACTTGGATCACACCTGAGCAAATAGCAGACCCGAAATATTGGTCGCAACATTTGCGTAATGCCGTACTTTTTGCCGATGGGATTCAAGAGCTTTTTAAAGAACCTTCCCGCTTGTTTCTTGAGGTCGGGCCGGGACGAACGCTGGGCACCCTCACCGGCATGACTTTGTTCGATTTGAAGAAAGGCCAACCGCAACAGGCGGCCGGTGAGGCCATCGCTTCCTCGATGCGACATCCGGATGACAAGCAGCCTGATTTGAGCCATTTGCTTTTGGCGTTGGGCAAATTGTGGACATCCGGCGTGAATATTAATTGGCCGGACTTCTATCAAAAAGAACGTCGGCAACGGTTGCCTTTGCCGGGCTATCATTTCGAACGTAGTCGATACTGGATAGAGCCAAACATCGATTGGCTAAGCGGTGCCAGTGCCGGGCCGGATTCGATTCGCGCACTTCCCAAAAAGCCGGATGCGGCGGATTGGTTTTATGTCCCGAGCTGGAAGAGAACAGCGACGCGCATGTCGCTGGCCCCTGCAAACGAAACTTTAGAGGAATTATGCTGGCTGGTATTTCTCGATGATTGCGGCGTTGGCGACCAAATCGTTTCGCACCTTGAGCAAACGAACCAGCATGTTGTTACGGTACGTGCAGGAGCAAAGTTTGCTGAATCCAGTGAAAACCGGTTTGTCATCGATCCACGCAATCAAGCCGATTATGAGTCTTTGCTCAAGAAAGTCAAAGAACAGGACAGGACGCCAAACAGAGTTTTGCATCTTTGGTCTTTAAAAAGCCTGTCTGCGGTCGAATTCGGATTGGATAATCTTGATGACACGATGGCACATGGTTTTTACAGCCTGCTTTTTCTTGCGCAAGCGCTGGGAAATCATGTCAACCACGATTTAAAACTGCTGACGGTGATTAACGGTGGACTAAATATTTACGGTGATGATCTGCAGTCGCCTGAAAAGGCAATTCTCCTGGGACCCGGGCGGGTGATTGGCATCGAATATCCAAACATTGATTCGGGCACGCTCGATATTGTCCTGCCTGATGAAGGTGAAACAACAGAGTTTAAATGTCTTGTTGAACAAATCGTCAACGAGGCCAATCCCGAAAATAAGGAGGCTGTTGTGGCGTATCGGCGCCACCACAGGTGGGTACAGGACTGGGATGCAGTAAAATTGCAGGAAGCAGACCAAACCCCGAAACGGCTGCGCGACGGGGGCGTCTATCTTATCACAGGTGGACTTGGGGGCATTGGCCTGGTGTTCGCCGAATATCTGGCAAAAACTGTCAACGCAAAACTTATCCTTACGGGACGGTCAGCATTGCCGGCCAGGGAGGAATGGGAAAGCTATATTAAAAATGCAGACAACAATGACCCGGCGCGTGAAAAGATTCGCAAAGTAAAAGAGTTGGAAGCTGCAGGCGCCGAAGTTTTTGTTGCCAGCGCTGATGTTGCGAATTTCGAACAGATGCAGAAGGTCATAAGTGAATCCACTGCTCGATTTGGCCCGATAAACGGTATTATTCATGCTGCCGGCGTTCCAGGGAGTACGATTACGCAATTGCTGACACCTGAGATGGCAGCCAAGGTGCTCGACCCGAAAATCAAGGGAACGTTGGTTCTGCAGGCGCTGTGCAAGGACATCGACCTGGATATCTTTGTGCTCTGCTCGTCCATCGCTTCCGTGT
>JAJDAG010000033.1 GCA_029262005.1 Candidatus Zhuqueibacterota bacterium
ACATAGATACACGTTCCAAGAACGAGAACGAGTGATCCATTGGAAACTAGACCTAACAAGAGATGGGATTGAGACGATTCCCGGTCGAGTCAACCTCAAAAGTATAAAGTTTGATTGGAAACTAGACCTAACAAGAGATGGGATTGAGACATCAGGATCAGACTCACCGAGCTGAAACTCGAAGCTGCTATTGGAAACTAGACCTAACAAGAGATGGGATTGAGACGGAACAAGTCTACGGTTAATTCCAACCTGGAATTACTCCATTGGAAACTAGACCTAACAAGAGATGGGATTGAGACGATTGCTATCAGTGCTGCTTCATAATCGAGCTCAGTATATTGGAAACTAGACCTAACAAGAGATGGGATTGAGACCCATTGAGCACCCGACGAACATGGTTGGAGTCTTTTGAAATTGGAAACTAGACCTAACAAGAGATGGGATTGAGACAATGTACCATTGTCATGCCGCGTGTTCACAACTGCGGATTGGAAACTAGACCTAACAAGAGATGGGATTGAGACTAGGAGCCTGGAACCCGCCCCTCCTTCTTGTTATACGATTGGAAACTAGACCTAACAAGAGATGGGATTGAGACGGAACAAGACTACGGTTAATTCCAACCTGGAATTACTCCATTGGAAACTAGACCTAACAAGAGATGGGATTGCCGGTCTTCCCCGGCGTGTCATTCCGAACAACGCGTTTCTCAGCGGCGGAGGAATCTGCTTTAGCACTGTCGTAGATGTGCGGCTACAGACTTTGGAGTAGAGCAGTATTAACGGTACATTTTACAGATTTCTCCCGGCAAACAACCCCAGTTCGAAATGACAATGTTTGCTTGGGTCGGCGGGTGAATCAGGGGACATGTACCACGACATTTATGTCGTGTGATGAAACGAAAGGCCGCGACATGAATGTCGCGATACATTATACAAGAACAGTAACCGGCTTTCCCCGGGAAAGTCGGTCTCTTTGCGTAAATGGCCTGACACTTTTACAGCGATTGAGCAACTTCCTTCCAAGCAGTCATTCCGAACAACGCGTTTCTCAGCGGCGGAGGAATCTGCTTTAGCACTGTCGTAGATGTGCGGCTACAGACTTTGGAGTAGAGCAGTATTAACGGTACATTTTACAGATTTCTCCCGGCAAACAACGCCGGTTCGAAATGACAATGTTTGCTTGGGTCGGCGGGTGAATCAGGGGACATGTACCACGACATTTATGTCGAGAAATGCGGCGAAAGAGTTGCAACAACAAAACATGCCCCAAAAACGCGACATGAATGTCACGATACATTATACAATGGCAGAAACCGACTTTCTTCAGAAAAGATTGCCGGTTCCCCTAAAATGTCATTCCCGCATGCTGTAGGCGGGAATCCAGAAAAGAGAGCAGGTTCTGCAAATTCAATATTGGGTTTGTTGAGGACAAAGTGGTTTTGTGGATAGGTCTGTGCTCTGAAGTGAATGCCCGACAGAAGATTTCGGGCATGACATTTTTCGTTGTCATTCCGAACAACGCGTTTCCCGGCGGTGGAGGAATCTGCTTTAGCACTATTGTAGAAGTGCGGCAACAGGCTTAGGAGTAGAGCAGTATTAACGGTACATTTTACAGATTTCTCACACCGGCGAGAACATGCCGGGTTCGAAATGACACGGTTATGGCCGAATTTGATTTGTTGAGAGGAAAACGGTTTGGTGGCGAATTCTGTGTTATGAAGTGGATGCCGACAGAAGATTTCGGGCATGACATTTTTCGTTGTCATTCCGAACAACGCGTTTCGCAGCGGTGGAGGAATCTGCTTTAGCACGCTTGTAGAAGTGCGGCAACAGGCTTAGGAGTAGAGCTGAATTAACGGTACATTTTACAGATTTCTCCCGGCACACAACGCCGGTTCGAAATGACAATATTGGGGCGACCTGGCGCTCCAATAGCGATTACGCTACCCTCCGGAGGGTATTCATGCACAGGTGTAAATAGACCTGATGCTTTAGAAAAGATTACCGGTTTCACTAATCGGTTTTTTATAACTCTGTGCCGCTGTGGCTGATGTATAATTCAGGTTAAAAAATTCGTGGCGCGTATCATAACAGATGAAAAAAAATAGTGTGGTGCGATGCTTTGTCGTTGCTAAAAATGCTGGAAGAGTCTATATTAAGAAAACAGATAGAGCAACAGGAGACTGACAATGCAAATACAGCTCTCGGGAAAAGCGGCTGAGATTATAGAGGCGCAGATTGCATCGGGAATTTATCCGGATGCAGGTGAGTTTATTACGGATATTGTTCTCAAATATGAGGCTTATTATAAAAAGAAGCTCAAAGCACTCAACGGAGAAATCGCCATTGGCTTGGAGCAAGCGAATAAAGGGGAATGTGTAGAGCTCGATTTTGACGAACTCATGCAAGAGGTTGACAAGGAATTGGATTACCCCAACAGCAAGTAATGAAGAAAGCCACGCTCACTCCCATAGCTCGTGCCGACTTAAAAGAGATTAGCCGTTACACCGACAAAAAATGGGGGCGACAACAACGCTGCAAATACATCGAACAACTGATTCTCCTACGTTGCTAACGAGCCGCAGACGGGCAAAAAACGCGAAGAGATCATGGGTTCCCCTTATAGTTATCAGGAAGGCAGGCACGTTATCTTCTATCGCATCACTGCTGAAGGTATCGAGATCATAAGGGTCTTGCATGACTCAATGGATTTCCACAGACATTTCAGATAGGTGTGCTAAGCTAATGGGGGATTTGTTGTCCAGCGTGCTCGGCCCATCAGGCATCCCCCCAAAGGAAGCTGTGGGCGGATACAGAGTCGTTAATG
>JAJDAG010000034.1 GCA_029262005.1 Candidatus Zhuqueibacterota bacterium
TGAAAGAAGCCTTGATCCGAAAGATACTGCAACTGCGATTCATCGATTAACCGCATGCTTACCGGCTTGATAATGGCATTGAAGCGGGCCTCAAACATGTTTTTCCAGAAAGTTTTCTTCGTGCCTTTCTGTTTGTGAACGGCCGGGTCATTGGGCAGATTAGTCGCAACAGCCTGATAACCCACCGCGCCTTCACCAGCACGAATAATGTCATGCACCACAACAAATTTTGCCGTCAAGCCTTTAACCACAGATTTATATCTTGCTGGAATCGGTAGATTCTCTTCCAATTTTTTTAGATAGGCCGTGTAGACTTTAAGTCGTTCCGACTCCTCTTGATCCACAACTTCAACATAAGCCTCATATTTGGCCTTCACACCTTTTATGCCATCTGAATAGGTTTCAAACGGCCCGAAGACAATATCAAATTTATTTTCCTCTGTGTCAATCCAGGCCACATCGGCAGCAAAATAATTGTCCGTTTGCATGGCCGCTGCCTTGAGCCGCAAAAAATTTGCAAATGACTCGTTGACAGAAAGGTCGGCGCATTCATTCAGGAGCCGGATTGCCGGATCGAGCAGTTCTTTATATTCTTCATAATAGCGCACTGCCCGATAGCCGCCCTGGCCGTCCTCGCGGATAACGGTGTAGGGATACATGAACTCGGCCCTTTCTTCCTCGGAGAGTCCGGCCACATAGGCGTCAAAAGTTTCAGATGTCATGCCGTGCGGATAAACTTCGCCACCCGCGTAAAAAGTCTGATTGCCCATAAACGCAACATTATCATTCAACGACTCGAATGGTCCGGTATTACGCAGCACCAATGTCAGCAATTTTTCTGCAAGCGGATCGTCCTGTAATTGCTTCAGACTGTCGCGCAATCCCAGCCCGTACTTTGACGTCTGCAGCCAATAAACCTGATTGATATAACCGGACGCCTCAACCAGTTTTTGCAAAATAAGCTTGTCATTGCCCTGGAAGTGGCTGGCATCGTAGTGCATTTCGTAAGGCGCGTACTGCGTAAGATAAGTATCGAGTTTGGCTTGCTGTTCATCGGAAAGAGAGGTTTGCGTACTGCAGGAAAGCATCAGCAGTAAACTAGCCAGGATGTACTTTTTCATAAATCCTCCGGGTTGAATTAGGGCAATAATCAAAAATTTATGCGAAAGGTCAAAAGACAATTCAAAGTGAAGCACTTCATTGATACATCTATATTAAATTAAAGAATAGCAAAACGAAAGGATTGCACTTTGCAATATTTTATTATTCACAAGCCTTTTTGCCGTGATGGATGGCGATGCCGCCGAAAAGAAAAGACTGCCAGCCAACTTCGATAAACCCGGCTTTCTGCAGACGCTCGCAAAACGCCTGCGGCGTCAAAAAAGTCATGGTTGTTTTACATAAATACCCAAACGGTGAAGCGCTGCCGGTCGCAAGGCGGCCAATAACCGGCATCACCATTTGCATGTGCAGCTTAAAGCCAAAATTGAGAATTTTATTCTGTGGCCGACTTAGCTCTAAAATAGCAAACTTTCCGCCCGGCTTTAGCACCCGATGCAGTTCGGCCAGCACGTCATCGAGAAAATGAAAAACATTGCGCATGGCAAAACCACTGACAATACCATCAATCGATTGGTCCCGGAATGGCAGGTTATTCGCACTGCCCTGCTCAAAACCAACAACGCTTTCGTCAAGACCAATCAACTTTTTCTTTGCTATTTTTAGCATCTCGTGGGAAATATCAAAAACGTGTACTTGTTCAGCTCCGGCAAGAATGGCTGCGTTTGCCAGATCGCCAGTGCCGGCAGCCAAGTCGAGCACCAAACCCGAAGCACGGTTTCCCAACAAATGAATCGCCTGACGGCGCCACGCCTCATCCTGCTTAAAGCTGACCCAACGATTGAAGCGATCGTAGCGTGGTGCCAGCGCATCAAACATTTCCGTGACATAAGCCTGACGCTTTTCAATATCGTGAGAAGCGCTATCGAGATTTGCAAATTTATTAGACATGATCGGCTGGTAAGTTAGAAATATTTTCACTTTTGTCAATACTATTTACATTTTGCAATTATTTTCGTACAATAGCTAATATTTGCTTCAGACAGAAGCCACCAAAAATATACCTGAAAAGTACAACAAACCATAAATGAAAAATGACCCAAAAAAATAATCGGGATTTTTACTTAATAAACGCCCTCATTACCACCGCTGCGCTCACGCTGATTTTTTGGCTACTCTATTTCAGAGCCGACAGCAGTGGTGAAAAGCAGGCTGTTTCCATGTTACCCGCCATCAACGCCGGGTTGAATTCATTGGCGGCCGTTCTACTGATTGCCGGTTTTGTTGCCATCAAAAAGAAACGGGAAAAACTGCACCAAAGACTGATGACAACTGCTCTCTGTGTTGCAGCCATGTTTCTTATGGGCTACCTCTATTACCACAGCCTGCACGGCGACACAAAATTTCTGGGTGAAGGCTGGATTCGACCCGTCTACTTTTTTACTCTGATTAGTCACATTTTATTGTCAATTGCCATGTTGCCAATGATTCTGTCAACCGTTTATTTGGGTTTAACCGATCAACGTAAAAAGCATCGAAAGCTGGCCAGATTCACCTTTCCAATTTGGCTGTATGTCTCGGTTACAGGCGTAGCGATTTTCTTTCTGCTAAAAAACTTTTCCTAATGATTATAACAAATTCAGGCAGACAATTTCACCTTTCACTTGAGAAGCACATGCGACTTACGAGTAAATTTTTCTTTCTGCTGACTTTGCTGCTGACCATATCTTCCGTGAGAAGCCAAAACAGTCAACACGACTACCAGGAAACAGCCAACAAAATTTTTGATACTGCGCTTCAGGAAGGCCAGGCGTACGAAATGCTGAAAGAGCTTTGTCTTGACGTTGGCCCGAGGCTGAGCGGTTCTCCTGAGGCAGCCGCTGCAGTTGAATGGGGCAGACAAACAATGGAAAAAGCAGGGCTGACAAACGTTCACCTGCAAGCGCTCACTGTGCCACATTGGGTGCGTGGCAGTGTGGAAGAGGCCACAATCCTGAACTCAATTTCAGTTGGAAGCGTGCCGCTCACGGTGTGCGCTTTGGGAGGTAGTATCTCCACGCCAACGCTCGGAATTACGGCAAAAATCATTGAGGTAAATAATTTCGACCAGGTTAGAGAATTGGGCGAAAAGGCCAGGGGCAGCATTATTTTTTACAACCGGCCCCTGGACAAAACCAAACGCAAAACTTTTTCCGCTTATAGCGGTGCTGTTGACCAGCGCAGCCGTGGGGCCATTGAAGCGGCAAAAGTCGGTGCAGTCGCAGTACTGGTTCGCTCCATGACGACCCGTGAGGACGATGTTCCCCACACCGGTGCTATGAATTATACAGCGGGCGTTCCGCAAATTCCTGCAGCCGCAATCAGCACAGTTGACGCCAACTTCCTGAGCGCACTCGTTAAAAAAGACAGCACGGTTAACGTCAATCTTAAACTGAATTGCCAATCCCTGCCCGATGCGCCCTCTGCAAATGTCATCGGCGAAATTACCGGCACCGAACTGCCGGATGAAGTCGTGCTTCTCGGTGGCCATCTCGATAGCTGGGATAAAGGCCATGGCGCTCACGATGACGGTGCAGGCTGCGTTCAGTCCATTGAGGCAATACGATTGTTACAGTCCATGGGACTAAAACCAAAACGCACCATTCGCGCCGTCTTGTTTATGAATGAAGAAAACGGTTTGCGCGGCGGCAAAGATTATGCACAGCGAGTCGCTGCCAACGGCCCAAAACATATTGCAGCCATTGAAAGTGACCGTGGTGGTTTTACACCACGCGGCATTTCAATACAAGCAGAACCGACAACGGCTGCCTTTAAGAAAGTCATGGGCTGGGCACCTCTTTTATCCGCCATAAACGCTGACCATTTTGAATCAGGTGGAAGTGGTGCAGACATCAGTTCTCTGAAAAAAAATGGTACGCTAACCATGGGGCTACTTGTCGACTCCCACCGCTACTTCGATTACCACCACTCCGACAACGACACTTTTGACAAGGTAAATGAGCGCGAATTGCAACTTGGCGCTGCCGGCATGGCAATTATCGCTTATGTTTTGGCAAACGAAGGTCTGCCGGCCCCCGAGCACAACTAAGCAGGAAGACGAGATTTGTTTATTAACATCATACCAGGAGTCTGCGACTATGCCGGGTAGAGGGACAGCCCCACGCAAAGGCGAAGAACTCAAACAACGCGTTGTTAAACTGGCTATTTCACTGGACTTAAAAGCGGAAACCGAGGTGCGTGCAGCCAGGCGTCTTTGGGGCGCCAAGCGGCGAATCGATGTGTTGCTCACGCATGTTCCCACAAGAAAAGTGCTCGGTATCGAATGCAAATATCAAGGGACCAGCGGCTCAGCAGAGGAAAAAATACCGGCAACAATCAAAGATATAGAGTATTGGCCAATCCCGGGAATTGTTGTCATTGATGGCCCGGGATTTTCTGCAAACATGATGGGATTTCTCATGGCAACCGGCAAGGCCGTTCTTTATGATGATTTGCAGGATTGGCTGAAGCTTTATTTTGTACTCTAATCAAAATCACTCAAACCGCGCTCATGCAGCAGATAATCTCTGCGTTTCATTGTTCGTCTGCAATCCGAGTAATCGCTATCTGAAGGCATTGAAATTCTTTTCAATACGAAGGCCTGAGCCGTCCCTTGAGTGCGTAACCCGATTAAAACGAAAACTTAAAGACAATCATATTCAATGTCCAAACATCTGAAACCGCGTCCATTCTTAAAATGGGCCGGCGGCAAGACGCAACTTGTGAAACAATTGCTTTTGCGCACACCGCCACAATTCAATAATTATTTTGAACCATTTGTTGGCGGTGGCGCTCTATTTTTTGCACTTTTCCGCGAAGGGAAAATAAAAAAAGCACACCTGGCCGATCTCAATTCCGAGCTTATTGACACCTATCGCACGATTCGAGACGATGTCGAGGCGCTTATCGGGCGACTCTCGGAATACAAGCACGACAAAGAAGTGTTTTACGAGGTCAGGGCGCTTGACCCCAACGAAATGGCGCTGGTGGAACGCGCAGCGCGCATGATCTATCTGAATAAAACCTGCTACAACGGCCTTTATCGCGTTAACCTTAAGGGTAAATTCAATGTGCCGTTTGGCAGCTATAAATCCCCCAAAATATGCGATACTGAAAACCTGCGAGCGGTGTCGCAAGCTTTGTCCAATGTAGAAATAGAATGTACGCCATTTGAACACAGTCTCAACAAAGCAAAAAAAGGAGACTTTGTCTACTTTGACCCGCCTTATGAGCCCATTTCAAAAACATCGAACTTTACATCTTATCAACCCGGTGGATTTGATAAACAAGGCCAGCACCAACTGCAACAAATTTGCCATCGACTCACAAAACAAAACACCTGGTTTATGCTTTCAAATTCTTCTGCAAAGCTTATCCATGAACTCTACGATGACGAGTCTTTTGTCCCTCATCCAGTGAAGGCCAAACGCGCCATTAACAGCAACGCCAAAAAACGCGGCAAATTAACCGAGCTCATAGTCACGAACTACGAAACCGGACTTGTCGAAGCATGATGACCTGGGAGAAACTATTTTCAAGCAAACGGTTAGGGTACCGCAGTCGAAAAAAGCCACGACCCGGCAGCGAAGGACGAAGCGAATTTCAACGTGACTTTGACCGCGTCATTTTTTCTCCTGCCTTTCGCCGTTTGCAAAACAAAACCCAGGTGGTGCCTTTGCCAAACAATGATTTTGTCCACACCCGATTGACGCACAGCATGGAAGCTTCTTGCGTTGGCCGCTCTCTCGGCAGAATCGTTGGAGACCGCATCATCCGGGACAGTCCGGAGCAATTTAAAAAGCTTGGTGTTGATGCTACGGATTTTGAGGCAGTCGTAGCGGCAGCATGTCTTGCGCATGATATTGGTAACCCACCATTCGGCCATTCAGGAGAGGACGCCATTTCCGACTATTTCAAGAGCAGCCAGGCGCAACCATTTCTCCATGGTTTGAGCGATAAACAAGTGGCCGACTTACAGAAGTTTGAAGGCAATGCAGCCGGCTTCAGGCTATTGACTTACACTTCACCCGCTGACTCTGAAATCAATATGGGCATGGGTCTGACTTTTTCAACGCTTGGGGCTTTTACAAAATATCCAAAAGCGTCACTTCCTGATATGAAAAATTCTGACAATGCCAGTGAAAGAAAATTTGGCTTTTTTCAATCAGAAAAAGAAGTGTTCAGAAAAATTACAGAAGAATTGGAACTGCTGCAAAAATCAAAGGAAGCGTGGCACCGTCACCCCCTTGCATTTGTCATGGAAGCAGCAGATGATATATGTTATTCCATTATTGATTTTGAAGATGGTTTTAAACTGGGTCGCCTGCCATTCGAAACAGTCGAAGGTCTCTTCAAGCAAATCATTGACAATGATTCCGACCAGTTTAAGCAGCGCTTTGAACAAATCCATAGTAAGACAGAAAAAATCGGATTTCTGCGCGCCATCACCATTAACAAACTTGTGCGGGAAACGGCTGATGTTTTCACCGGTCACCTGCAGGACATCATGGGAGGAGAATTTGATCAGCACTTGATAGACTTGACGCCATCCGGCAAAATAATGGCTGAAATCTCATCCATTTCATTTGAATGTCTGTACAAAGCACAGGATGTTGTCGAAATAGAAATTGCCGGATTTGAAGTGTTAAGCGGCCTGCTGGACACTTACCTGAAAGCTGTTTTCCACGAAAATTCAAAGCAATATCAACTGGTGCATCATATTATTCCTGACGAACACCTCAATGCCGGCAGAAAACCATTTCCTGACAATTACAGCAATATCATTAGTATTGCACTGCTTGTCGCTAGCATGACTGACACCTACGCCATCAATACATACCGCAAAATTAGAGGCATTTCCCTGCCGAACCAATAGCCTGCTAATCGTATGCAAAATCTAATTCAAGTCGCGGGAATACTGGATGCCATTGAAGCAAAAATGATATTGGACTGCGGGGCCGACTGGCTTGGATTCCCATTTCGGCTAACTCACAACCGCGAAGACTTAACCGAAAGCGCCGCCGCGAAAATTATCTCCTTTTTACCAGCGCCCAACCGGGGCGTGCTCATCACCTACCTGACCGACCCGGATGAAATCATAGCGTTGTGCCAATGTCTGGGCACTTTCACGCTCCAACTACACAATAAAATAACCGCCAGGGCGCTGCTCAAACTGCGGCAAATGGCGCCGCCGGACATCTTCATACTAAAAAGCCTGATAGTGCGGCAAAACAACCTGGATGCTTTACTTCGGCAAGCCAGTGATTTGGGCCCATTTGTGGACGCGTTTATAACAGACACATTTGATCCGGCTTCCGGAGCGAGCGGTGCTACCGGCAAAACACACGATTGGCTAATCAGCAAAAGGCTGGTTGAATCTACAGAGCGGCCGGTGATGTTGGCCGGTGGTCTCACCCCCGAAAACGTCGGTGAAGCAATTCTGAATGTAAGGCCAGCGGCCGTTGACTCACACACAGGTCTTGAGGGGAAATATGGCAGAAAGGATGCTGAAAAAGTCAAAACATTCGTCACCAATGCGCGGGCGGCGTTTAAAAGTATCTCTCCTTAGCGGATGGAAAGATACTTGCTTTAATTGCTTCTGTTTTCTTATATTTTGTCAAATGCTCATTGAGTAACAAACAGTTCTTAGTTTTGCAGTCGGCAGCAGTCTTCATATTAAAATGGCGCCCGTTGTATTCTGAATCCGGTAACAGACGCTCTGGCAGCATGTTTAAGGCTTGAGAAAGGAGGTGAACAGGTTTGTCCGAGCGTGAAACAGGCATTGTAAAATGGTTTAATGGGACCAAAGGCTTTGGATTTATCCAAAGAGATGCCGGTGGTGATATTTTTGTCCATTACTCGTCAATCCAGACGGATGGCTTCAAGTCATTGGATGAAGGTCAAAAAGTAGAATTTACCGTTGCAGAAACCGACAGAGGTGCACAAGCACAAGACGTTTCAATTGCCTGAAAAAAAGCAACTTAAAAAAAGTGCGGCACGGTTTAAACCGGTCGCACTTTTTTTCTCACGATGCCTCTAATTGCCACGAATGGCAATATTCACATCAATACCAAACTCCTGAATCTTCGTCTTACCCACTCTCTTACTTTCCGTTTGACCAACCTCGATAAATGCACCGCCACGAACAGTGGTGCTAAAAGAGTAAGTAAGTTTTGGCAAAAATGACCAGCGCGTGGTCTTGTCTGCCTCAACAAATTCAATGGTTTCAATGCCCTGGGCATTTTCGATTATGACTTCACTGGCGGTAAATGAAAACGAAAAATCAATACTATTCTTAAGTTTCGATTTGTTGAAAGGCCAGATCGGCAAAGAAAAACCGGAGCGTTTGGAATAATTGGCCGTGACTGCAATGTCCGAGTTGCGCGTTCTCTTTGCACCGCTGGCAAATGATACATTACGGCTAATGGCAGTGGACTTGTTATATTGGATATTGCCCGTAAACCCGTTCTTGAAACCTAAATCCAATTTCATGAAAGGCCTGAATGTGCTGGTCGTATTTTCTGAAATAGGGTTGCCGGAATCGCCATTCCAGGAAATATCTTTTGAACCTGCGAACGAATGGCTGAAAGTCACGGTTTTAAATGCTTTGTTTAACAGCGGCAGTTTATTGAGGCCGGTAACACGGACGGTCCAATCCGGGAATGGTATATCAAAGCCGAATTCAGAAAGATGACTGTTTGACTCACTGCCGGTTCTTGTGCTGGAAAAAGAACTCTGCTCATTGTGCTGGAAACGAAGCTGGATATCGACTGCCCGGCCAACGGCGAGGCCGGTGCTGGCCGAAAAATTTCGGCGATCAGAACTGCTAAACGGAATACCGCTAAGTGATTCAACGGAATTCACGCCGGTGCTGTCTTTGAGGCCAAACTGGAACCCCAGCGATGGCATGCCAAGTGAATCAAGGCCGGCTTGCCGGTTGTCCTTGTTCTGAGAAATATTAAACTGAATATCCTTAAAACTGGAGAAAAAACTGCCGACCATTTTAAGTGGATTAAAGCCTTTGCCTTTGGCAGTCTTTTGTTGAAAAATGGAAAATCGTTTTTCTTCACCACCCGGGTCTTCTCTCCTGCCAGTATCCCCTCTGTTCCTGTCTGGAGGCGTGCTTCTGCCTCTGCTTCGGCTTCCCTTTTTCCCCTTCCCTAAAAATGAATTGACCAGCGTTTTCCATTTAAAGGTAAAGTCAGCAGAACGTGTAACATTGACGCTTGCACTCCTGCCGGTTTCACGATTCTGCAAATTATTGTTGAAACGATAGTTTGAACTATAGCTAACATTATTATTCAACCAACTGACGATGTTGGGCGAATAACGCGCTGAAAAAGACTGGCTTTGACTGATATCATTGAAATCAAAAGCAAGGAAGTCCGACAATTTATCACGATCTCGCATTTGTGATTTATAAGCCCGACTGATATCGAGACTCAGGCTTTCAAACACTTTCATACTAGTGCGCAGGCTGCGGTCGAAAATAAAGCTCTTTGTAATGTTCGTATCCGCCAGCGCATTTGTATTTTGAATACGATTGGTTTTTTCGGAGTGGGTTTTGTTGCCGCTCAATTTCATTGAAATATTTTGCGGCGTGTAGTAAAACTTTGTTTCCTTCAGCTTGTCGATGAGCGGCAGGCCGGGCAGCCAGGACAGCAGTTTGAAATAATTATTTTTGCCAAAGTCGAGGCGATAGTCAAAATTCCCGGTCCAGTTGACGTTTTCCGACTTCGCGATCGTCGGGCTCCGTTGAGAATTTTTTGATCGTCCCAAAGAGAAAGACATATTGTCGAAGGTGTTTTTCACGAAAAAGTTCTTTGACTTAACCCTTCTTCGTAACGAAACATTAAAGCCGGTCTGCTCTGTAACACTTTCGATACGAGTCAGCAGACTGTCTGATTTCAGGTCGGCGTTTGTCACACGACGGTCCAAACCAGGAAAATATTTAGGGTGGCTCGAACCGCTGCGCAGATTGAATGAAACCGGCATGGAAATCCCAAGAAATTGTGGCAACACTTGCTCGGCATTGATGCTGGTATTCAAGCTGCGACTTATGCTGTTGTTGCCGGAGCCAAACCGTTGCGCCACATTATGAAAATCTGCGTCTTTCTTTTCGACTTCAGCATTGACGGTGCCAAACGTGCCGATGCGCATATTGGCCCGGGCGCGCATGGCCATGCCCCGCTCCTGTTCGATATCAGACAGGCGTAACTCATTAAACCAAACCTCACCGGTAAACGGCTGACTTTGCGGGTGGTTGTTGCGCAGACCTAACGTCAAAATACGCACATTGGTTAGCGAAGGACTGCCCTTTACAATAACTTTGGTTGCACCCCCCAGCCGTCGCACAAAAATATCGTTATCCCTGTCATAATAAACACCCCCAATGGAACTGTCTGCCTTTACGGTGTCGGCGAGCGCACGATCAATGGCAGTGAATTCCAGCAGCGGGATATCCATTTCATTGCGCTTTTGGTCTTCATCCCAACCCGGGAAGATCGAAGCGCGGTACTCATAGTAATTATCTTTGTTGGCGCCGAAACGAACAAAATATTCAAGATAACTCGTATCTCCGGCAGCAGAAAAATGGGTGCCACGCTCATCGATGCCATAAACAAACATCTTGATGCGATCGTAGTGGATGTAACTCTCCCCCTGGAATAGACTTTTTTGCGCCAGGCCCGCCTTTCCTGCCGGCAAATTAATCGCTTTTAAAACCAGCGACTGTTCACGCGCTTCGATTTTTGTTATTTTATCCACCTCACCGGCAACGCCGATGCGATCAAGTTCATCATCATAAAACTCATCTTCATGATTGTTGATCTGGGTCACGGCGAAAATATCCCGCGTCTCATCCGGTGGCTCAATACCGGTTGACAGGTCAAATTCGTTGCGTGTCAGCCCCAGCTCTTTCCACTCGCTGCCTACGAGATTGATTTCCGCAATGCTGATGCGGGAAAACTTCGGTAGATCCGGAAGAATGAGATTATAGTCCAACTCATCTACCCAAATGCGAACATTCTGAATGAGATTTGTGCTTGGCGTACCCACAACAAAATCTGCAGATTCCACACTGAAAGGAATGCGATACAATTTCCATGGGCCGCCCGGCGTGTTCGGGTCCGGGTTGCCGCCCACCACAAACCGGTTATAATCAGGATGGTCAGCCCGCAAAGAAAATGAATAGGAGAAGTACTGGTTAATGGGGTCGAGAATGCCATTGGCATTTATATCTTCAGTGTCCGGCAGACGGCCCCCGGTGTCATTCTGACTATTTTCAGTCCCATCAATGGAACCGGTTGCCGGCGTGATATATTGACGGCTCAGTTCAGGGTAGAACCAATCATCGTAACTCCACGGCTCATCGAAATTTTTGAAGCCATTTTGATTGATATCCCAAAAATCATACGGTACGGCTGCTGCGCTGCTGTCTGTGCCGGCCAGGCCTGCCGGATCGCTCACACGCCTGGGGAAATTTAGCCTGGGTGGGTCAATTTTGGCAACGCCATCAATACCCGTGTCTTCACCCGGATCCAGTAAACGGTTGCCCGGGTTGACGCCCTCGCGCAAATCTTCTGTGTCAAGGCGTCCGTTGGGAATGACATCCTCAGAAATAGTGCCAAGGTCGATATGTAGACGGCCAACACTGCCCTGCACCATAATTTCAATAAATTTGGTTTGCGATTGGTCGTAAAAACCAGGAGACAATGCCCGCATAACCCCTGCCCAACGGCCCGGTTCTTTCACCGTACTATCGGTGCGGTCATCCGGATTTTCAAAAATATCCATTTTAAGTACATGCGTTGCGTTGGTGCCTCCTGCCGTATTAACGCTCACGTCCCTTCTCGGGAAAATCTGCTCCAACGGCACCTGATTAACCGGATTGTACCAAATGAAATTCTCTGCTTTATCGCGGTAACTGTGCGAACCACCAACCGGTTCAGAGGTCGGAAACCAGTTCCGTCGCAAAATACCAAGGTTCACTGTCTTCTTGGCGGACTCAAAATCATCGATGTAGGCAACGCCTTTGTTATCCCCGGTACGACTGCTATTAAGGGTGTTGGGATTGGGCAAAATTTGTGCAATTTCTCCTTCAAAATCCAATATAGTTTCGCCCTGGTTACGCACCACAGGTAAGGCATCAATAAGTTTGCCGAGGAAATTGGGTTTAAAGCTAAGCCGGGTATTCACATCCCAAACCATGTTTTGCATGGGCCCACGACCGACTCGTACTTTCCGGTCGAGCGTACTTTCTTTTAAAAACAAAAACGTGCCGCCAATAAAGGATTTATTGCCCAGATCATATTCGGCGCGCATACCCATAATGGTTTTCTTTTCCAACTGAAAAAGCTGATTGCGCTCATAGGTCACATCGAGCTGTGCCGACGGACTTGACGCTCTTTCATTAAGAAGAACAAGCTGTCCGGAGAAATAATCGATGGTGTAGTCTTTGCCTTTTTGCATGACCTGGCCATCGAGTGTTACCACCTCAGAGCCCTCGATAACATTGAATCCGAGACTGTATTGACTGCCGCGATTTTGTGTTTTGATGTCGAGATAATACTTGCTCGCTCCGCGTATGATACTTTCAGTTGTTTCGGTATAAATCTCTTCCACAAGCGGATCGACTTCACCGAGTTCATCGGCTGCCAACGGTTTAATAGGGGGTGGTAAGTCAGCATCATTATGAGTTGTCGGATACTGTTCAAGGACGTAATAACCGATGGGATCAAACGGCTGCAAATCTCTGAAGTGCAATTCTCCATAGGCCGGAATAAATGTATTGACATCAATATCGAATTTACCATCCGGATTAGACGTGCCGGACTCATCCTTACTATCCAGGCCAAAAACGTTTAACCAGGTTTTACCGTTTTTTGCATTTGGATCGGGCGGCCCGCTGGAGCGTTCGATAAGCATGCTCACTTCCAGGCCGTCCTCCTGAATGTTCTGGCTGCCCATGTAGTAAACATGTTTCCAGGAAAGTCCCCAGGTCTTGTAGGCCGGCTGTGGGTTTTGATCACGGATCAATTTCAGGGCAATTTTCTTTGTGCCGCTAGAATCACGCGTAAAAGTCAAATCCCCAAACGTTTCACCTAACTTATTCTTATAAGCCACAGCCAAAATTTCGGTGTCCGCCAGGGGTGAACGCAAACGAATATAACCAAGTTCGTTACTAACAACATACTCACTCTTCTCGAGTCGAATAAACTGATTTTGAGCACTCTCGCCGGAAATCGGAACAAAGTTGTCAAAATCAATATTATTTCCAGTCAGAGTCGCGCGGCCCTCAACTATCTTATCCGGGTACCTGCTGTCATTACCCGGGGCCGCAGTATAAACTTCAATGGAGTCCAGTTCAATACCGTTCTCTCTATTTGTTCCAGGCGCAAGAGAGGTGAGATGATTTCCATCCTCATTGAAGTAGCGGTAATTGAGCCGGTAGGCTTCATCCAGAAAGAAATATTGATCTTTGGTGTAGCGATAGTCTTCAACCCGATTGCTACCGGAAACCGCCCCGCCGCTCAGGCTCAACTTTTGGCTTTGCCCTTTTTCCTGACTGGCGATTGCAGTAAAATTGAGATTGCCGAGCACCATCTCGGTTTTCAAACCAAAAAGGCCGGAATTCTTGCCACTGAAAGTCACATAGCGGGTGCCGGGCAATGAGAGAGAGATGTTTCCCGCTTCGAAGCGCTTGACGATATCGTCATCATATCCCTCGTAAACCAGGCGCACATTGTTGTCAAAATCAAAGGCGCGTTCACTGTCCTGATCCACGTTTACTTTTACTTTATCACCAATCTTTCCGGTCACGGAAAAGCGCTGGGACTGCTGCATCTTGAAATTCGTATTCGAGCCGCGGGTCACAGCGGTTTTTGTTTCGCTGCGGTCTTCCCGCCGCAGCCCTGCCTGGATTCGGATGTCACCCGTAACGCTGAGGCCAACTGTGCCGCTACCAAAAATCTTTTGAAAGGTTTTGCTCTTTATTTTGACCGGTATTTCAAGATTGATGCCACCCGAACCACGCCTGCCTTTTTCATCCGCAACCATATTGCGTATGGCAGATTCCTGCCAATAATTTTTCATTTGACTGTTGTAGAGAATGGCAAGAAATTGATGAAATGAAAGCGCCACCGGTGGACCGATGTCATCATTCAGCACTGTCCGCCGAATCATGACAAACGAATCGGGCGAATCCAGTTCAACGCTCTGCTTTAAGTTGGTAGAATAATTTGAAATTGAACCGGGGTAGTAGCCGTGGATTGAAAAAACACCACTGCGCTGCTTCTTGAACAACCCAAAGATTGAATGATAATCCGAAGAGACCTGCAGCCCAAGCTGACTCGACTGCGGCGTGGAACTCTGCGCCGAAACCTCATTTGCATTGAGATAACAGCAGCAGAATAGCAATAAAAGACATGAATGCTTGATACGAATGCGCAACATTATTTCCCGAGAGTAGTAGTTCGCTTATTCCCTGTAATTGGCACGAGGCCATTGCTCAAAAACAATTTGAAAATCTTCTGGTAATCCAGACAACGTCCTGTAGCAACTACTCTATAAAAAAGCCTCCCGGAAAATCAAGCCAGCATAATTTGCGAACGGTGATTTTAAGTACGGAAATTATAAAATCAAACGTAGAATTGCAAGCGAAAACTGTCAGATAAAATGAACCACCGGTGCCGAAGAAGCACCAGAGTGGCGTAAAACCTACAACCGTGTCATCAAGAGAATACATAACAAACTCATCTGCTGCAAGCCAGGTTCCACAAGTAAGTAAAGCCCTGACCCGGGTGCGGCAACCACAAGGTCTTGAATCCGCTTGCGAATGACTTTGTCTTAACTTATATTTATCGTAAATACGCAGCCTTTTATATTGGAATGCAAAGATTTAGCGTTGCGATTTTCATTGAACCAAAGCAAAACATAAGCGTTACACCGCGAAGTCACTTCATCCCGAAAATAGAAAACAGGGAAATATGCTTAAAGTACTACCAAAATATCTATTGCGCGAACACATTGGGCCATTCATCCTGGCGCTCAGCATAATCAATTCTTTGTTTGTTCTGAACTTGCTGGTGCGGGATCTGGGCAAGTTTTTAAGCAAAGGCATTGCTTTCCCGATCATTCTGGAGTTTCTTTTTTTGAATCTGGCCTGGATGATCGCGCTTTCAGTTCCCATGGCCGTGCTTTGTGCAACCATCATGGCGTTTGGCAGATTGTCAGCCGAAAACGAGATGACTGCCGTGAAAGCCGGTGGCGTAAGTCTTCTGCAGATTCTGCCATCAATTCTGGCCGTATCTGCCTGCATAACCGCCGGCCTCATCTGGTTCAACAATCAGGTATTACCTGATTTCAATCACAAAGCCAGATTACTTGCTACAGATATTGCCCGCAAAAAACCAACCCTGAATCTCGATTCTGGCGTTCTTTACACGGAGATTCCAAACTACGGAATTATGGTGCAGAATATTGAGGACAAAGACTCTGTTTCCTATTTGCAAGATGTCATCATTGACGACCAAACAGAATCCATGGTCATCAAAACGATCTCTGCAAACCGTGGGGAACTGCGCATGAATGAGCAATCCGGCTTGCTGCAAATTACGCTCTATGATGGTGAATTGCATGAAATCGACCTGAACAAGCCGGAATCCTTCAAAAAACTTGTGTTCCCAAAGCATGTTCTAAGAATCTCAATCAACGAAACACTTTTAAATCGAAGTCAATCAGGCTATCGGGGTGATCGCGAAAAAAGCGCAGAACAGTTGATGGAAACCGTAAAAGTGAATCGAAAACGCATCGCTGAGCGCCAGCGCAACCTCGCCAAATTAATGAGGACACAATTCAGCAAATACAAAGACTCTGCAAAAAGTGGTGAGTGGACACTCAAAGCTCTGATTCAAGATAACAAGCAGCTAAAGCGCAGGCTCCAATCTGAGATAAACATGATCGACAGTTACAAGAAATCCGGTAGCAAATACCTGGTTGAGGTGCATAAAAAGTATTCCATTCCGGCCGCATGCATTGTTTTCATTCTCGTGGGAGCCCCCCTGGGGATTTTTATCCAGAGAGGTGGGTGGGCAGTCACGGCGGCGCTAAGCTTTGCCTTTTTCATAATCTATTGGGCTTGCCTGATTGACGGGGAAATCCTGGCGGACCGGGGCATTGTTTCTCCGTTCATGGCCATGTGGCTTCCCAACTTTGTGCTTGGCGCGGCAGGTCTGGTGTTGCTGTGGCGCGCAACCAGCGAAACACCCTTTCGCCTTCTCTTTCATCTCAAAAAGAAATAGCTGCCTGATGAACTTGTCGCAAAAGAGTCGCACCCTGTTCTTTGTTAAACATCCGCGTAAAATGAGCCTGCTCACTGCAACCAACCTGATACGCGACTTCTGTGATATTGCCGACCTGTTTTTCATCCGGCAGACCAGCCGCCCGTTTGTAAACCAGCGATTCGGGACTGCCTTTGGAAAGAACTCAAAACCACATCATAAGATGACGCACTTTCATCTTGCATAGAACCAGCAAAACGTAAGCAGCAGAAGTCAACCTTGCGAAGGTTCCAAACCTTCGCAAGGGCTTCTTTATTTTAATGAAGTAGAGCCCGTCCTTATCGCTGCTATCGCCCACCCTTGGCGATGGCAGCGTTTAATGTAGCAGCACGAATCTCCCCATTCCAAATCACTTGCATGTGTTTTTTCACAATTGTATCTTTTTGAAAGTTGTCTCAGATACCCAAACCAGAAAAACAAACGAATGAATTACACAGCCAACACTGTACTACTTTGCTTCTTTTGGGTAATTCCCGGCCTGGCACAAAACACCGCTCAGCAGGCTGATGACCGTTGGCGCGAAGCCGGGTTGCCTTACATACAGACATACTTAGCCAAAGATTACGAAGGCGAACAGCAAAATTGGCATCTCACCCAAGATCATCGTGGAGTGATGTATTTTGCCAATCATGATTGTATTTTGGAATACGACGGCGTTTCCTGGCGTAAAATCTATGCCGGTGTCAAGATGCCCATTAAATCACTAAAACATGATGCCGACGGTCGTATTTGGGTGAGCGCAGCGCAGGATTTTGGTTATCTTGAACCCGATTCCATGGGGCGGATGCAGTTTGTTTCATTACTATCCCAAGCCACAAGTAAAGACCATGACGCCAATCTCAATTGGGGTCTGGAAGTCTCCTCTCATGGTGTGTATTTCCACACTCAGAACGTGATTTTTCGATGGATCGCTGAAGCGGATTCTCTAAAAAGTTGGCGGCCGAAACAGGAAATCAGGGCCGCCCTTGTTTCTAAGGGTGAGCTTTTCGTACGCCTGAAAGGCGTGGGGCTAATGAAGATGGAAGGAGATTCATTACGCCTCATTCAGGGCGGTGAAAAATTTTCACACATCGATGTCGGAACAATTCTGCCATGGGGAAATACGCTTCAGGCGTCTGTCATTGCATCGAAAGACTTATCTCAAAAAAGCATGGGTTCAAACAGCGAGCGGCTCTTAATCGTCACTCCCAATTATGGTTTATTTGTTTATGACGGCGTCTCATTTCAACCCTTCAAAACCGAAACAGATGCATATTTGATTAAAAACAACATCGAATGCGCAATAGTCCTTTCCGACGGAAACATTGCCATTGGAACTCTCTACGGTGGGCTGGTAATTATCGATGGAAGCGGAAACCTGCTTCGCATTTTGAACAAATCCAACGGGCTGCCCGACAATACGGTATATCACGTTTACATCGATGCCCAGGGTGGAGCATGGCTGGCGTTAAACAAAGGACTTGCGCGCGTGGAAACGCCGAGTCCGTTTTCTAAACATTCTTCAGCCGAATTGCAAACCGGCTCTCCGCAAACTTTGCGGCATCAGGGTGAAATTCATGTGACCACTGCTCAAGGTGTTTATGTCATGAAGCAAAGCGCTTCATTAGGAGCGCCGCCTGTTTTTAAAGCGGTCGAAAATCTTACGGCGCAGTGCGGTCGTTTGTTGTCAGTCGGCGATGCACTTCTGGTCACGTCCGGCGAGGGTATCCACCAAATCAAAAATAACCGGGCAAGTCTGGTTAAAAAAAAGGGAATAGCTGTGCCTCAAGTTTTTCTTCATTCGCGGTATGATAAAAATCGCGTATATGTCGGGTTTCACAAAAAGTTTGGAATGCTGCAATTTAAAGCCGGCAAATGGATGTTTGCTGGTTACGTTCCGGGCATTAATGAATATGTGGAAGGAATTGCAGAAGATGGTCCCGACACACTGTGGCTGACAACCCGATACGGCGTTGTTTTGCGGGTGAATGTCGAAGATTTGACGTTTAGCATGGAACCTGATTCTTCGACAATCAAAATGGAACGCTTTGGAGAAAAGCATGGCCTGGCAAGGTGGTGGGTGACGCCCCGGCGCATTGAAGATGAAATTGTGTTTGCCACTGCCAAAGGACTGAGGCAGTTTGATCTTTCAACCCGAACTTTCCCTTTGAGTCAACGCTTTGGAGGTTTATTTGCCGACATGAGTTGGGAATTCAGCGCAAACACGTTCAGCATTGATGACTTGGGTCGTGTCTGGACTTCGCGGTTTAACAAAGGCAAGCCTGAGATGGGCGTGGCTGTACCGCAACCTGATGGCGCTTATGTTTGGAACCCAAATCTATTTTTTCGCTTTGCGGATTTTGGTGAAGTCTGGAGTTTTTATATCGATGACAAATACAATAACGTGTTCTGGTTTAGTGGCGCGGAAGGCGCCATCCGCTATGACGAAGCGGTAAAAAAAGACTACGAAGCAAAATTTCCTGCTTTAATTCGCCGCGTGATTGTAAACAACGATTCAGTCATTTATGGCGGCGCTTATACTGATCCGGTTTCCATGATGAAAGCCCCGACTTTAGACTACGAAATCAACACGATCCGCATCGAATATGCCGCGCCCTATTATGATAACCCGGCAGCCAATCAATATCAATTCTTTCTGGAAGGTTTTGAAAAGGGCTGGTCCAACTGGACTCATGAAACAGCAGTTGATTACCGCATGCTGCCGGAAGGCAAATATAAGTTCCGTGTGCGAGCTAGAAATATTTACCAAAATGTCGGCGACGAATCGGTGTTCGCGTTAGAGATTTTGCCGCCGTGGTACCGCACCTGGTGGAGCTATTTGCTCTACGGCTTGATGGTGTTTGGCGTGCTCTATGTGCTACGCCGTTACGAAATGAACCGCCAGCAACACAAGCACCGAGCAGAGCTGGAACACGTGGCGACTAAAAAACTCAAAGAGCTGGATAAGCTGAAATCCGATTTCTTCGCCAATATTTCTCATGAGTTTCGTACACCACTGACTCTAATTCTCGGCCCGGCTGAACAACTTATACAGGAATCCTCAGAAAGTAGCAAAAAGAAGGGAAAGCTGATCCGGCGCAATGTTCAACGTCTCCTCCAGCTTATCGAGCAATTGCTCGACCTTTCGAAACTGGAGCGCAACAATGTGCAGTTGCAAGCCCATGCCGGTGATTTCATTGCCTTTCTCAAAGGCCTGGCTATGTCGTTCGAATCCCTGGCCGAACAAAAAGGCATTGACCTGCAATTTGATGTACACGATGCCCGGCAGCACGACGAGGATACTGAATATCAACTTGATAAATCCACCTATTTTGACGGTGATAAGATTGAGAAGATTTTTTCTAATTTGCTTTCAAACGCCTTTAAATTTACAGAAACAGGCGGCAAAGTGAAAGTGACCGGTACATTGATTGCCGATTGCAGCCTAAAAGCTGGTGACTCAGTCAAGGGCAAGTCACATGAAATAGTACATCCAATCTGCCAGGTTTGCCGCAACGACACAGGCACTAACGGCAGTTCCGTTAATTGTGTCGAAATCTCAATTGCAGACACAGGCGTTGGCATCCCGGCCGAACAACTGCCGCACGTTTTCGACCGCTTTTTTCAGGTGGACGCTTCCAGCCGCCGCGCTCACGGCGGCACGGGTATTGGCCTGGCGCTGGTGAAAGAGCTGGTCGAGCTGCACCACGGCAGCATTGTGGTGACCAGCGAAGAGGGCGCAGGCACGACTTTTACTATTTGTCTGCCGTTGGGCAAGGAGCATCTGAGCCCGGAGCAACTCGTGGATACCACCCACACCCCGCTTTTGAACGAGGCGGGCTATATTGTCTCCCCCTTTGAAGAGCCTGTCCTGAGCTTGTCGAAGGAGGGATTAAGCGAAATGTCCGAATCAGATAACGACCTCACTGAAACCACTGAGGCCAAGCCGACAGCTAATAAACCCATCCTCCTCATCATCGAGGACAATTCAGACGTCCGCGCTTATATCCGCGAGCAGTTGCAAACAGAGTACGCTATTCTCGAAGCCGAAGATGGCGAGGCGGGCATCGCCCGGGCCATCGAGGCCATTCCGGACCTGGTGATCAGCGATGTCATGATGCCGAAAAAGGACGGTTTCGAAGTCTGCCGTACATTGAAAACCGACACACGCACCAGCCATATTCCGGTCATCCTGCTCACCGCCAAAGCGCTGGAAAAGGAAAAGCTCACCGGCTTCGAAACCGGCGCCGACGCCTATGTTCTCAAGCCTTTTCGCCAAAAAGAGCTGGCTGTGCGTGTACGCACACTCATCGAGCTGCGACGAAAATTGCGCCAGCGTTTTAGCACGGTAACCGTTGTCAAGCCGTCCGAAGTGGAAGCGACTTCGATGGATCGCGCTTTTCTCGAGCATGTCATCGAGATCATCGAAGCGCGTTTTGATGATGAAGCCTTCAATGTTGAAGCCCTGGCAAGCGCAGTGGCCATGAGTCTCTCCCAACTCAACCGCAAACTTAACGCCTTGATCGGTCAGCCTGCCGGTCATATGCTCCGTTGCATGCGCCTGCAGCGCGCCGCCGATTTGTTGGTGAATAAATCCGGCACTATCGCCGAAATCTGCTACGAAGTCGGCTTCAGCGATCAGGCCAATTTTACCCGCGCTTTCAAAAAGCAGTTCAATTGCTCGCCTTCTCAGTATCTAAAGTCGCATTAGTACCTGCCGGCAAGACTCGAAAATCCCAATCCCCAAAACCCACATTCCACCTGTCCCGAGACTTCGGGAAATAAATTCCAATCAGTAAAATTCCAAAAGCGAATCCTGTTCTCATCTGTGCATAACCTGTTTATGACATTGGTATTTTGGGCTTGTGATTTATTTGAAATTTGGGGATTAGATTTTGTAATTTTTGGCGAAATGCGCAAAAATGACAAATATTTGCGCAGAATCGACAAGAAATCGTTCCGGTGAATTGTCTATCTTGCAGCAGTTGGTTTTCATAAGCGCTTGTTGTACTCCGATTCCAGGTGAAATTGTGGCTGAGTATTAATCCAATTTAAATCAATAAAAAATGAGTGCAAAAAAAACACTAATTGTCCCAATAAAAGTTCATGCCATTTATCAGGAGGATGATAGTGCAGTAGTTGGTCAGACCTTTAATCAATATCCAAACCATAACAACCTTAAATTGGAGGTAAAAATGTTAAAACTTAAAACCAGTACAACCTGGTCTTTTTTGCTCATTTTGGCTCTGAGCGTAATGCTATTCACCTGGGCGTGTTCACAATCGGAAAAGACCGAACAAACAGCCACACCCAAACCAGACGCCGAACCCACAGCAGAGGCCGAAGCTTTTGAATACACTCCCGCTGCCTTAGCCAGCCTGGACAGCTACAACCTCAACTGCGGTGGTACGCAAATCGACGTGGCGAGTCCGGTTGCCGAAATCACAACCGCCATCGGGGATTCATCCTTCCTCTATTCGGTCAAACCCCTAACCGACTGCTCGGGCATTTTTCATCGCGTGCTGAAGGGAATGAAGGAGCGCTGCCCGGAGCAGGCTTATCCTCCCATCGAAACCTATAGGGACACACGGGACCTGGCGCGCTGGTACAATGAGCAGGGAAAACTCATCCTGGTCAAAGATGCCATTGCTCATTCGGATTTAATCAAACCGGGAGCGGTTATGTTTTATGGACAAAGAGCAACCGAATACAAAGATTTCACCGCGGAAGATCTGTTCAAACGCGGCACCGGTATCAATCACGTCGGCGTGGTGGTAAAGGTGCACAAAGATGACGCCGGTCAGGTGGCCAGTTACGAGCTCTTTCATGGCCACGGCCGTCCAGGCAAAACCCCGGCTTCGACCACCAATTATCACCGCCGTGAACCCACGCGAGCAACCTATCCGCCTTACGGCAATGGCACCGAGCAGTGGGTTGCTTTTGCGACTTTGGTCGGCTCTGCGGACAAAATGCTAACGGCGAAGTAGAGAGTTAGGATCAGCCTTGTATTCATATTTAGTGCATATCACCAACGTTATTACAGCCGGGGCGGCACAATGTTGCCTGGAATGGCATGGATTTTCTCGGCGCCAATGCATGGCTTAATAGTCTCAGCTCAGTATCAGTAATCAATGAAGCGTATTTTTGATCGTGGAATTGCAAAGAATCTCTTTCAATTTTCAATACAGGAGAAGTATATGAAACAATATTAATTTCATGATTGTCTTAATTTGCTTCAAACACATTTATCAACATGCAATTTTAAAAAGGAGGTTAAAAATTATGAGTACTATTGGACAATGGAACATGGGAATAAAATGGGTTCAAATTCGCCCTCGTTTTGCTACGCTCGTGCGCAGCAGGGCTCGGGAGATAGCGGAGGAGAACGTCATCATCTCTCTCGAAGAACAAAACCGCATGGAGAGCGGCCTCTTCAGAAGTGCCGCAGAGGCTGTACGGACCGAGGAGGGCAAGGGTTCTCGCGTGCACATAGACGAGGTCACCCAAAAGGTTCTCGAACTGGCCGAGTCCCTGGTCTCAGAGCTTGGCGATGAGGTCAACGAGCGCAGCCTCATTAACATCGAAGCCGAGCACCCCGAGCTCGCCGCCTTCCTGCGCGAAGCCATGCGCAGCCCCGAGGTGGAGGGCGAGGTCAACCGTGTAGTCCCTGAGCACGTGCATACCTACATCTACAAGGGCCACGAGATCGAGGTCCACGTTCGGGTTTTCATCGATGGGGAGTACATCCCAATCGTCTACGACTCAAAGAACAACGAGTACCACGCCTTTGAACATTCCCCCTACACCGTCGACCATTCCATCGACAACCTGGTGAAGCACATTGCGGACAACATCCGCAGCCGGCACATACTCGTAGAAAGCGAAGAAGGAGGTGCACTATGAAGCTCCGAAAGAAAGCCAAGAACCTGGACTCCACCGAACGTCAAAACCTGACCGCCGCGATCAAGGCTCTGAAGAGCGCCTCGCCGATCTCCTCCATCGAGGCAGTGGCTAAAACTGGAAAGACCAACGTGTACGACCAGTTGGTCATGGTGCACGCGGGCGCGATGGCACATGCCCACCAAGGACCAGCCTTCCTGCCCTGGCACCGTCAGTACCTGCTGAACATGGAACAACAGCTGGAGGCCCAGAATAACTCCGTTGCCCTGCCTTATTGGGACTGGGCCGAGGACTCGCTGCTTACCGATCCGAAGACCGCCCCGGTCTGGTCTGAAAACCTTATGGGTGGCAACGGCGTCCCTCAACCCTCACCCGATACCTCCCTCCCCGTCGAGAGCGGCCCTTTCAAGAGGGGTAGTTGGACTCTCGCCGACGGCAAATCTGCTTTGGTCCGAGCCCTTGGAGCTTCAAGGTGGCCGCCTCATCTTTCGTCGCCCACAGAAGTGGCCACATGCCTCAGCCAGAGTACCTACAGTACATTTAGACCGTATCTGGAAGGTGGCGACGGCAGCTCAGAAAGCGGAGGCATGCACAACTGATCAAAGTCAATTATAATTCCCTCCAGCGACAATTATTTTTCCCTAAGTTTACCCAGTTTTTGTGGATAATGGAGGGAACCCGTAGGGCGACTGGAAGCGCCGCGAAAAAGCTACATTATTTTCACCTCCTCGCCGT
>JAJDAG010000035.1 GCA_029262005.1 Candidatus Zhuqueibacterota bacterium
CACTAAAAAATGTTAGCTTCCGGTTGCAAAAGTTAAACACTACGACTATAATAAACTGCTAACGTATGGAGGTATGGCGGTGGCAAAAACAACACAAGACTACATTGATTTGGAAGAGAAGTACGGGGCACATAATTATCACCCGCTTGATATCGTGATTTCCGACGCAGAGGGCGTGTGGGTTTACGATGTTGATGGAAATCGCTACATGGACTGCCTGAGCGCCTACTCGGCTGTGAACCAGGGGCATTGCCACCCCAAGATTCTGGCAGCATTTGAAGCACAGGCGCGTAAAATTACGTTGACATCACGTGCTTTTCGTAATGACCAATTGCCGCTTTTCTGTAAAAAATTGGCAGAGCTCTCTGGTATGGAAATGGTGCTTCCCATGAATTCCGGTGCCGAGGCGGTAGAGACCGCTATCAAGGCTGCGCGTAAGTGGGGCTACCGGAACAAAGGCATTAAAGATGGTCAGGCGGAAATCGTTGTCTGCTCAAATAATTTTCATGGCCGCACCACAACCATTGTTGGGTTTTCAACCGACGATCAGTATAAAGATGGTTTTGGGCCATTCACCCCTGGCTTCAAAGTCATTCCATTTGGTGATGCTGACGCACTGGAACAGGCTATCACAGCGAACACCTGTGCTTTTCTTTTTGAGCCGATTCAGGGTGAAGCAGGCATTTTGATTCCACCGGATGGTTATTTGAAAACGGCTCAGGAGATTTGTAAGAAAAATAATGTGCTGTTCATCGCTGATGAAATTCAAAGCGGCCTGGGGCGTTCCGGGAAATTATTCGCTTACCAGTATGAAGATGTTTCGCCGGATGTAATTATTATTGGCAAAGCGCTCTCGGGTGGTTTCATGCCGGTGTCGGCAGTTCTGGCACACAAAGAAGTGCTCGGCGTTTTTCAACCGGGTGACCACGGCAGTACCTTTGGCGGAAATCCGCTGGGCTGTGCTGTTGCTATCGCTGCTCTTGATGTTATCATCGATGAGGGTTTGGTAGAACGCTCCTACAAGCTTGGCAAGAAATTCATTGATATGTTGAAAACAATCGACTGTCCGGAAATTGTTGACATTCGCGGTAGAGGGCTGTTTATCGGGGTCGAGTTGAACACAAAAGCGCGTTCTTTTTGCGAAGCGCTAAAAGAAGAGGGTCTGCTTTGCAAAGAAACACATGAAAATGTCATTCGTTTTGCGCCACCGCTTGTTATTAGCGAAGATGAGTTGCAGTGGGCGTTCGAACGAATCAAGGTTGTGTTGGAACACGCTACCGAGCTGGCCGCAGCTTAAATATCCGTTGCAGTGAGAGCGCTCTGATTTTTCTGCGCCTTTTACTTTTTATAGAACAACAGACAGCGCGGAATGACAGGCAAACCCTGTGGTTCCGCGTTTTTTTTGAGACGTTCCACACAACTTTATTGGCTGTCGATTACCGGGCCGCCGCGCACTGTTTTTACCAGATTCTATTTGATCAGCAAAGTTACACGACGGTTGACGGACAGACCGAGGCTTTGACTTGTTTCTTCAACTTTCGGCCTTGTGTCGGCAAAACCCACTGCTACAAAGCGCCGGGAATCCACATTCGAAATCAGCAAATTACGAATGACACTGGAGGAGCGGGCGGTCGATAGTTCCCAATTTGAAGGATACAACGCGTTTTTGGCAAGCGGTACGGAATCCGTATGGCCTTCAACTTGAATTTTGCGGTCTGCTACGTCGTGGGCATTGAGTATGCCTGCAAGGGCTGCGAGAATTGGCAACGCATTGCTTTTTAAATTTGCTTTTCCGGAGTCAAACAAGATGTTGTCCTGGAAATTGACCATCAAGCCATCCAAAGTCTGACCAACTTCGACGCTTTGTTCAAGATTGTGCTCTTTTATTAATTTTTTAAATTCCTGCTCAAGAACATGCAGTGGCATCTTCTGATTTTCGCTAAAGTACTCCATAATCATTTCAAACTTACTCTGATCCATTTGCGAAATGGAGAAGAAAAGCACAAAAAAGGCCAGCAACAGCGTTACCATGTCGCCGTAGGAAAGAAGCCAGGAGGACTGTTCGCTTGCGGTTTGTCTGGTTTCGTTATTAAGTTTGAGTTGCATTATACGGGTTTTGGCTAAGCGACCTTTGACTTAATCGGGAGTTGTATTTCTGGATTTATTTGACTTGCTCGGGTACGTCTTTTTTTCTTTTGTGCAACTTTCCGTTTGAGCCGTGTTTCGCAATTTTCACTCGACTGCCGGCGTTCAGGTAGGCGGAGAGTTTGTCGCGAACATAGATGTAATTACGGTTCTCATACAGCATCGCAACACATTCAAGTTGCATGGTCTCGATGAGCAAATTATCATCGGCGCGTTCTCTTATTTTTTCTGAAACAGGAGAAAAAACCAAATTGGCCAAAAGCAGGCCGTAAAAGGTGGTTGTTAGCGCGATGGCAAGCCCGATTCCAACTTGACCCGGGTTATCCTGCAAGGTGATGAGCATGTTTATCAGGCCGATCAAAGTTCCTATCATGCCAAACGCCGGGGCTATTTTGGCCATGGTGCCAAAAAGATGATGCTGCTTCATTTCACGGGACATTTTCCATCTTATTTGGTCTTCCAGAACAACCTGGCACTCCTCTTTCCCATAACCGCTTGCCATCATTTGTACGCCATCCTGAAGGATCCACAGGTCCTTGTGTGGTGCTACTTCGCGTTGTAAAGCATCGACGCCCTCGCGCTGAAAAACCCGCATCGCCTGCACCATGTTATTTACTGCCCTAATATAGTCGTGCGTTCCGGACAGAAATATGATAAAATAAGAACGGAATGCCAGGAGCACCTGTTTTATAGGATAAGAAACAAATGTGGAGGCAATGGTTCCGCCTGCGACGATGGCCAATCCCTCCAGATTTATAAAAATCTCAACAGGTGCTTTACCCCGAATAATACCTAAAGCCACAAGTGATGAGCCCAGCAGGAATCCTATTAGTGTCAACATTTTTTATGCTTAAAATTTAAGATAAGTTGTTCTCGTTTAACGTAACTACTTTTTATTACTTCTGCCTGTGTTCACCGTTTGTAGCGCAGAATCAACTCCTTGAGTTCCTGCAAGTTTGGGTTGATACTCAAGGCATTTTTCCATGCCGCAACCGCTGCATCCACGTCGCCATTTACGTAATAAATGGAGCCGCCCAGAGCATAGGCCGTGGCGGTTCTTTTCTTTTGTAACGATTCTTGCAGAACTTGCAGTGCTTTGTCATATTTGCGCTCGTAAAACAATTTTTGCGCAAGATTGATGTCGCTTATAATATCTTCGGTTAAGTCCTCAGACTCAAATGGGTTATTTTTTGAGTCGCTGAGCAGGTCTTCCGGTTTTTCTTTCTCATCAGGCATGTCTTTATTGAACAGCATTGAATCGCCTTTGGTTATAGCAAGAATGCCGTTGGGGTCACGCACCAACTCTAAGTTGAGATTGGTGGCTTGTGGATCGAGCGCCAGCTCCACTTCCGTATCATTTTGATGAAATTTGATGATGAGATACTCTCCTTCCATTGATTTTTCTTTCCGCCGTAAGGACTTTTGTTTTGAGGCTTGTTGTGGTGATTTACTAGTTTTCGGATGTGTTGCCTGCTGCGATTTACTTTTGCCCTTCCTCGGTTGCATCTGCGTCAGGAGTTTTACTTCTTTTGTCGCAACCGTGTCTTCTGCGCCGGTGCTGATTTCTGCTTTAGATTCTTTTTCGTTTTGATTGTCTGCTGTTTCAGCGACTATTTCGGACTGTTCAGCCTGTGGGGGCGCAGTTACCACCCTGGGCGGCCGGGTGCTCGAACATGAAAATATGAGCAGATAAATCAATAAAACAAGCGTTGTGAACCAACTTCCATTCATGGCGTCACCGTTTTTCAGAAAGAATACTGCAACATCATAACTTCATAGTGCAGACCATCTACCCGGGTTCGAAATGTCTGACCGGTTAAACTCAGTGGTTGCGAGTCAAATTCCGGGCCGATCATCATCGAAAAGCCTGCTGAGAGTGAAAAATTCGGACTCAGGTCTGCGCGGAAACCAACCCCCAGTCCGGTTAAGTCGGGCATGCTAGTGGTAAAATATCTTGTGAGCGATGCGTAGATGGCCAACCAGTCTCCTGAGTTATTTTTTCTGCTGGGGAAAATAGTCGCATAGAGCAACATTTTGAAGTTGAAGGAGATTGGTTTTGTCATAGAGCCATTGCCGCCTTTACGAGAATAAAAAGTCGCATTGGGAAAAGATGTATTACTTAAGCGAACGCCTTCAGACAAAAAAGACATGCCGCCGCGTAATTCATAGCGCAACCTGCTGGTGGCGGTCATAAATTGGTAGATGCCAAAATAAACCGAGTATTGAACCAGGCGGTTTGCAAAGTCCGGGTGCAGCAACGTGTCGAGCCCTGTGTTAACGTGGATTGTAAAAACTTCAAGCCCGGCATTAACGCTTTTTCGCAATGGATTTGTCGGCTTAACTTTCATCCCTTTGACGTAAGCGGCATAAGATTTAACCCACAATATTTCGTTGGTGCCGGTACGGTTGAGTCGAAGGTCGAGAAACAGCGCTTTATCTTTTACAAATGTCAAATTCCCTTCAAGAAAGGCATCCACTCGTAATCTGCGCCCCACTCGCCAAATTTCATCCGGGGTTGGCAGGGAGTTCATAACTGAAAAACTGCTGTCCGTTCCCGTGATTCTTAAAGTGTTCATTTCAGGCAATGAAACCATGGCCGGCTGTCCCAGTATGCCAAACACTTCAACAAGTCTGCTTTCAAAATGGGTTCTGAGTGGCGGAGTGAGGAGCGCATCATCCACGTCAATACGATAGACCGCAATTCTGTTCAAACCCGGATCTATTTCAACGAGATCTTTTGGAATTTTGGCGAATATATCTTCCATCAGATTCAGTATGGTCTCGTTGTGTTGAGAGAGCTTACTTTGTTTGGGCCCCTGGGCAATGGCATCACGCTGATGGCCCGGGAACAGCAGAATTATGCTAATAAATATGATAAATGTTTTAAACATTCTCGGAGCACTCGTTCTTAAATGAGCATCTGCTGACCGCTTTTCGTGCGCAGGGCTCGCATCACCTGTCGGCGTGCGTCTGCAACGTCTTTCTGCGAAATGTTGTAATTGGCTTCCAGACTGGCCCGCACGATTTCACCAAGCTTTTCCGGCAGAGAGTTGATTATATTTTCGACGACTTGCTCGTCCAAAGTGACCAGTGACTTAGCTAGAAGCTCTCTGTCGACTTCAAGCGCAGCACGACGTATTTTATCATCAGGCATTTTTATAAGGTCGTCAAACGTCATGAATTGTTTTCGAACCTTCTTAGCCAGATTAATATCCTGCGTTTCCAGATATTGCAGCGTCTCGGTTTGCGTTTGTTCGTCTAGCTGATCCAGTACTTTGACCAGCGCATCCACACCATTTGCTTTGACGTAACGCATTTTCTTTAAATCTTGTGCACGGCCGGCAAGCTGGCGCGCTACATGTTGATACACATCAGATGGAATGCGTTCAATGTTTCCCATTGCGGCAAGCACAGCCTTGCGTTCTTCTGCGTCGAGTTTGTTTATAATTTTAGTAGCCCTGTTGGAGCGGAGTTGAGCAAGAACTATGGCCATCACACCGGTCTTCAGAGGCTTGAGCAAGTGTTGCAACTGCTCATCGCTCATTTGGTGCAGGAAGGACAGGGCATCCTCTTCACTGTCAAACTTTTCTTTCAGGGTCAAACGCCGAATATCTTCGTCAAATTTTTTCAATACAGGCTCTGCATTCTTTTCGACGTCGGTTTTATTCATGCTGCTAATTTTGGCGTGAAGCGCTTCGCTCCTCTCATGCCCCAAGTAAGGCTCCACCAAATCCAAAAGAGCCGTAGAAACGGTTGTGAAAAGAATCGCAATTTGAAAATAGGCCGCTTCTTCGTGCTGGTCGATCCAGCTATTAAAGACTTTGGCACTTGCCGCTGGAGAACCGACAATGGCATCGATTGCTGCTGCTCTTAAAACTTCCACCGCAGAGAGATCCACTGTCGTTTCAACAGGTTTTTCAGGAGCCTGTTCAGGCTTTTCTTTTGGTGGTACCGCCAGTGCCGGGGGCTGCACCGGTTGCACTGCAGTTTGCATGATCTGCTTCAGGTGTTTCACTATATTGCGCTGACCGATTAAGAATAAAATAAGCAGAAAAATTGCCAATCCTGCGGCAAAAATGTATGGGAACCACTCTAACAAAAATGAATCTGCTTTGGGTTGTTCAACCGGCTGAACTGGTAGCGGTGCTGGCGTTGCTTCCGGTTTCTCCGCCTCGCTCTTCTTTATGAAACTGGCCTTTTCCGGAAAACTCGCAGTTTCAATTCTAACTTGATCGCCGCGACTGGCATCAAGATTAGCGGTCATAGTAATGAATCTCCGAATAAACGACCAGTCACTCTCAGTTAAACTCTGATCTACCAAAGTGCCTACTATAATTCGGTCTATCTGATAATGATTTTCCTGGACATGGCTTTGAAGATTCGTATTTCGGGCCTCTTCTGGTGGAATATCGTTAAGCTGACGCGGAATAAACGGCAGACCAGGCAGATTTGTCAAATCTTTACTGAGAAGTGCATCTGGAAGTTTTGGCAGTGTACGTTTAGGCTCTACCCTGCGTAACTTTACTTTTGTATTGACCACAAATTTTGTCTCAGGATAGTAGAGCAGAAGCGCATTCTGGAGATTCCAGTTGAGGTTGGTTTCCATAGAGCGTTCTACTTGCCCCATGGGTTTGTCTGCATTGAAGTCCTGAGCGTAGCTGGTGGACGTGTTTCCCCACCATCCCACGGAACAAAGTAATGAGATGATAAACGATAGTTGAATTTTCATAACGCCTTGTATCACTAATTGAGCTTGATTTATTCATCGGTAGGTACCCTGAATTCTTGACAAACATGGCGGTGCTCAGAATTTACGCCTGGCCTGAAAAACCGGGTTGACTGTACCGGGAATTCAATACTTCGGTTTGTTGGCCCCGCTTGCCGGTTAGTGTCAGCTTCTTTTGGGGGATGTTTTTTCGCAACGATTCAGCCCTTGATATTTGCGTACGAAACCTCTCACGCCTGAATAGTTACGTTTTTTCATTTTGCCGGTACCGGTCGAAAAAGCACTTTGGCATCGATTTTTTTTTGCTTATATTTGCTGAATGGCATTTGCTCACCCAAAGCCGGGACGGTTCCAATAAGGCTGATTTTGGCGGACTGTGCCGCTACAATTTTGCCACCGTGGTTGCTCTGACGGCAACGGTTTACGAATCAATTTCAAGGATGAGGACAACGAGACTGTTGGACTTTTTTGCGCGCACTGACAACGGAGTCTCCCTCATGAAAAAAGAACAAAATACGGTTTCCAAAACGGAGTCATTGACAGAAGAAATAAGACAGAAGCTCAAGCTGCTACGTGCACTTGCGAATTTTCATATCGATAGTGCCGACTCTGCTGAAGCCATCGAACTTGAAAATCAACGTTCTCAACTGCTCCGCGTGGTTAGGGAGCTAGAGCTTCAATTCGAGAAATTGGCTGGCAGTGAAAACAAATCATCCGCAGTGCCCGGCGCCGAGTTGCAATTGAATGAGACTGACCAGGCCGGCTTAATATCCCGGTTTATTCAGGCAGTGGTTCCTCGAAATATGCTCAAGGCCTGGCGGCCGGACTCGTTTACGGGCACGCTCACGGTTTTCTTTGCGAACGGCAGCGTTGGGTCGAGCTCATTGGTCGCACAAGATTCCGAATTGCAGTTCGACTCGGTTCCTGACGACGAAGTAGAAGGAAGCTTCGCAATAAGTGATCTCACTGTTGAGCGCCAGGCTGCTTTTGATCCTGCGGAATCTTTTACTGTACTGAAATCTCTTGTTACGTCCGGGGTTGATATTTATTTTCACTTGTCTCAACCCGCAACTGTTTTCATCAGAATTTACGATGAAAGCAGACGGCCTGTGCGGGAAGTCGAAAAAAATTATTCCGGAGCCGGTGATTATACAGTCCGGTGGGATCGCTCGGATAATAAGGATAAAATTTTGCCGGACGCGCTGTTTTTTTGTCAGTTACAAGTTGGCAACACGGTCTCGGAGATGAAGGAAATCGATCTTAGATAAAATATTTAGCCCGGTTCCTGCAGATTTCTTGTTTTGCCACTAAAGTTATGACGTGGTTGATTCGTTATCACAATATAGAAAGCAATCCTCAAATATCCCAGGGAAGGGCTGATGCCCCGCACGTCTTATCAAAACACGAATATTAAATTCACAAAATCACAAAAAGCATTGCTGGTCTGGAGTACAGCGATTCATGGAGAAGAAGGATGAAAATATCTGTTTCAAATGGTGTTCACCAGGACGTTATTGACCGGGTTTATGCGGCGAAACAGGGGCATGTCTTCCGGTTTTGGAATGAGCTGAGTGACAATCAGAAAGAGAACCTTTTAGCGCAATTGGCGGAAATTGACTTTGCTCTGCTTGCTGATTTGCACAGTAAGTTTATTTTATCTGCCGGCAATAGTGAACCGGACGAAAAACTCGAGCCGGCTGAATTCATTGGCCTGCCAAAAAGCGAAGCTGAGCGAGCGGGTTTTGCAAAAGCCCGTGCGACCGGTGAAAAAGCGATAAGTGCAGGCAAAGTTGCTGCCTTTCTTGTTGCCGGAGGACAAGGAACACGGCTTGGCTTTCCGGGTCCAAAGGGTAAGTTTCCAGTGAGTCCGGTGAAAAACAAGACACTGTTTCAGTTACATGCAGAAAAAATTTTAGCAACATCCAGGCGTTTTAATACGACCATTCCGTGGTACATAATGACAAGCGAAACCAATCATGACGAGACCTGTGCCTTCTTTGAAGAAAATAATTTTTGGGGCTTGAACCCCGGGGATATTGTCTTGTTTAAACAAGACATGATTCCTGCGCTTGACCGGAACGGCTGCTTGCTTTTGGACAGAAAAGATCATGTTTTTAGCAATCCCAATGGCCATGGCGGTTCACTCTCCGCTCTTAAAGCAAGCGGCGCCCTGGATGACATGAAACAGCGCGGCATAGAATACCTTTTCTATTTTCAGGTCGATAATGTTCTGGTCAAAATTTGCGATCCGGTTTTTGTTGGTTTTCACATTATAGAGGAAGCCGAAATGTCGGCAAAGATTGTTGCAAAGGTTGAGCCTGGTGAAAGGGTGGGCGTTTGTGGTTTAATAAATGGCACTCTGGGTGTTATTGAGTACAGCGATCTTTCTGAAGCGGAAAAAAATGCGAGAAATGATGACGGGTCGCTCAAATTTCAGGCAGGCAACATCGCAATACACATGTTTGATGTGAGTTTCATTGAGCGTGAAACCGCTGGTGGTTTACAACTGCCGTGGCACCTCGCACACAAGAAAATTCCATACCTGGATGATAGCGACAATTTTGTGCAACCGGCTCAGCCCAATGCATACAAATTCGAGACCTTTGTTTTTGATGCGCTGGCGGATGCGCACAAAGCCGGCATTCTTGAGGTTGCGCGTGAAGACGAATTTAGTCCGGTCAAAAATGTGGAGGGCGAGGACTCAGCTGAAACCGCCCGGCGCCATATGATAAATGAGTCTCTGCGCTGGCTTGCCTCGGCTGGTGTTAAATCAGCGAAAAACGGAGAAAAACGGGCCATCGAAATCAGCCCCCTTTTTGCTCTTGACGCTGATGAATTTAAGGAAAAATTGAATGCGGACCCGGCTGTTGGCAATCAGACTTATTTTGGATAGAATGGAATCCGCATGAAAGTCATTGAACATTTGGACAAGACAACCGAGCCCCTTATCAGCTTTGAGATTATTCCACCCAAACGGGGTGGTGACATCAAAAGTTTACTGGCACTCATCGATGCAATTGTCGCATACAACCCGCCTTTTATCGATATCACAAGCCACGCTGCCGAGGTTTATTATGAAGAGACATCCAACGGCATTCAGAAAAAAGTAAAGCGAAAACGGCCTGGCACGCTGGGTATTTGTGCCCTCATCCAGAACAAATACAATATCGATGCGGTGCCGCATATTCTCTGTCATGGGTTTACGCGTGAAGAGACCGAGGATGTGTTGATCGAACTGCAATATCTTGGCATCGACAATTTGCTTGCCATTCGCGGCGATGATAGCGGTTACACCAAACCGTTGGAGCATGGCAGGACCGCCAATGAATATGCCGTAGATCTCGTGCGGCAGATTACGGACATGAATCAAGGCAGGTATCTCGAAGATAACTTGCTTGACGTAAAACCGTCCAATTATTGTATTGGGATTTCCGGATATCCCGAAAAGCACTTTGAAGCGCCGAACTTAAAAACCGATATTCGTAACATGAAAGAGAAGGTCGAGGCCGGCGCAGAGTATATCGTAACCCAAATGTTTTTTGACAACAAAGCATATTTTGATTTTGTAGAAGCATCACGGAGTGAAGGCGTTGAAGCGCCGGTCATTCCCGGCCTGAAAATCTTGACAACAAAGAATCATCTCAAATCGATTCCCCGCAATTTTTTTGTTAATCTTCCTCAGGAATTGGTAGAAGAAGTTGATGCTGCCAAACCTGACCATGTGTTGGAAATAGGTGTGGACTGGGCTGCTAAACAAGTTGAGGAGTTGCTGAACCGGGGTGTCCCGTCTGTTCATTTTTACATTATGCAAAACCCCAAGCCAATCCAAATGTTGATGGAACGGCTTTCCTTGTAGCGCCTGTTCTCTGTATTTTCTATTAGCTAAAACCCCCTGTCTTTTCTCCTCTTATTTCCTGAATTTTTCTTTTTGAACGGCGGTCGTTTTGGCTTCTCAACTTTGTGCGCAAGTGGCTGTTCTCCTGGTTTGTCACGGCTCAGCAGTTTGTTGAGAAAATCGTTTCTGTTTAAACGCACCAGTGTTTCGCGAATCCAGTGCAGGTTTTCTTTTTTGTACCAGAAGAAAAATCGATTTTGCTCCTGTTTTTCCTTTGCTGTGCGTGCCGTGTACATTTTTTTCAATGTGTAGGGGTGGTAGCCGGAATAATAAATAACCGTGGCCACTGTCATTGGGGTGGGCGTGAAGCCTTGCGCCTGTTCCAGCCGAAATCCAAGTTCTTTTGTTTCACAGGCAAGGCTGGCCATATCCTCAAGGTTCGAACCCGGATGCCCTGAGATAAAATAAGGAATGAGTTGTTGTTTCAGACCAGCCTCTTTGCAAAACCGTTCAAACTTACTTTTAAAATCGTAGAAAAGTTTGAAACTTGGTTTGCGCATTATTTTCAACACCGCATCGGATGTATGTTCCGGGGCGACCTTTAGCCGGCCCGAGACGTGGTGTTTTATCAATTGTTGACTATATGCATCGTAGTTGTTCTGCTTCTCGTCATCCGGTTCTTTTGCTACGAGCAGATCATAGCGGACGCCACTGGTCACAAAGGCCTTTTTCACCTTTGGGTGCGCTGCGGCGCTTTTGTAAATATCAATCAACGGCGCGTGATCCGTTTTTAAGTTGTAGCATGTGGTTGGGTAAATGCAGGAAGGGCTGACACATTTGTCGCAAATCGACTGGTCTTTACCTTGCATTTTGTACATGTTTGCTGACGGGCCGCCCAGGTCGCTGATATATCCCTTAAAATCAGGCATTTGCGTTATTTGCTCCACTTCCTGCATAATAGATGCTTTGGAGCGGCTGGCTATCATCTTACCCTGATGTGCTGAAATGGTGCAAAAGCTGCATCCACCAAAACAGCCTCGGTGCAGGTTTACAGAAAATTTAATCATTTCAAAAGCAGGAATCGGGCCTCTTTTTAAATATTTAGGATGTGGCTCACGCGTATAAGGCAAATCGAAAGAAGCATCGATTTCCTTTTCTGTCATAGTTTGAAACGGCGGATTGATAACCGCCATTTTCTCTCCCACACTCTGGGTAAGCCGGCGGGCAAATTGTTTGTTCGACTCCTGTTCAATATATTTGAAATTTCGTGCAAACGTTTTTTTGTCTTTCAAACAGGCTGCATGCGAAGCCAGATCGAATGTTTCCCATTTTTTGTTTTTGGGCAACGGTTCGCAATTGGCTTGCAAAAATGAAGTTTGTGGAATTGTTTTTAATGATGAAAACGGCACCCCCTTGCGCAAAAGCCGAATCATTGAACGCAACGGCTGTTCCCCCATTCCATAGACCAGCAAGTCAGCGCCACTATCCACGAGAATGGAGGGTCTTAATTTGTTTGACCAGTAGTCATAGTGCGTGACTCTTCGCAATGACGCTTCAATACCACCCAAAACCACCGGCACATCCGGATAGAGTTTTTTTAGTATTCGGGAGTAAACCACAGCCGCATAATCCGGCCGGAAACCTGCCTGGCCATTCGGGGTGTACGCATCGGTAGAGCGGATTCGATTGGCAGCAGTGTAATGATTAACCATCGGGTCCATGCAGCCGGAGGAAATGCCAAAAAATAACCTGGGCTTCCCTAGCTTCTTAAAGTCACGCAGGTCATCTTGCCAGTTTGGTTGCGGTAGAATGGCCACTTTGAGCCCTTCTGATTCTATGATGCGGCCAATTACAGCATGCCCAAATGCCGGGTGGTCCACATAGGCATCCCCGGAAATTAGAATAACGTCTAAATCACCCCAACCGCGATCTTCAACTTCTTTTTTCGTAGTTGGCAGCCAATCGTTCAGCATAAATTTTATTGATACCGATTTTTGTTAGAACTGTTTCTGACCTGTTAAAATAAAGCAGAGCTGCAGCAAAGTCAACACAATCATTGATTCAGGTTAAATTTATGCTGTTATCTTCATTCTTCTTGAACATTAAAAAAAATGTGTGTATTCTCCAAAATCTGTCATCGCTGTTCGAACAAAATTTGCGAGCATCAACCCTTCCCCGGGTGTTGACGTACATTTACTTTTGCATTACGGCGATGACATGAATCGAGCAACTCATAATAATTAAGGTTAACCATATTTCCACAGAGAAAAGAATATGAAGAGAATTTTGATTACCGGTGTAAATGGTCAGATAGGCAGTGAATTGGTCGATCGTTTGCTGCAGTTCGTCGATGCAGACAAGATAGTCGGGCTTGATTTGCGGCCGGCAATGCCGCCCTATGTAATCGCGCATGAAACAGTGGATATTACCAACAAAGAAGCACTGCGACAAATAGTTGAAAAGTATCAGGCGGACACTATTTTTCACCTGGCTTCACTTTTGTCAGCGGTTGGCGAAATGAACCCGGACCAGGCCTGGCACGTCAATATGACCGGGCTCAAGAATGTCCTGGATATCGCGCGCGGAAAAAACATTCAAATTTTCTGGCCGAGTTCCATTGCAGTCTTCGGCCCCAACTCACCGCGTCAAAATACGCCACAAAAAACCATTCTTGACCCCAATACCATGTACGGCATTACCAAACGTGCCGGTGAATTGCTGTGCCAGTACTATCATGAAAAATTTAATGTTGATGTTCGCAGCGTGCGCTATCCCGGCATTATTAGTCACAAAACAGAGCCCGGTGGCGGCACCACAGATTATGCTGTGGCCATTTATTATGAGGCCGTTCGCAACCGCGTTTACACTTGTTTTGTTGCCCCGGATACCTGTCTTCCCATGATGTACATGGACGATGCCGTGCGCGCTGCGGTTGAAATAATGCAGGCAGACCTGGAAGCCATCAAAGTCCACACCAGCTACAATTTGACCGCGGTTAGTTTTACTGCTGCAGAACTTGCGCGGGAAATCACGAAACACATACCTGAATTCAGATGCAATTATGAGCCTGACTTCCGGCAGGAAATTGCCCTGTCCTGGCCGCAAACAATCGATGACTCTGCGGCAAGAGCAGATTGGAACTGGCAGCACAAATTCGATTTGGCTGGAATTACGACGGATATGCTTGAGAAGCTGGACAAAAAGATAAGGGGACGGAATTAGTCAGTGCGAGCCATACTTTTCTGTGTTGCCTTTCAACTGCTGTTTTGGGCAAATGGACTAGTCGCTGAAACATCCTACCACGCCACCTGGACACACCCGAACTCTCATTATCTGGAAACCAGCATGACGCTTTCTTTGATGCTGCCAGTTCCAAATGCCTGGCAAACAGCGATTGCGGCTGACTATAATTCATCTGCAAATGCTTATAAAATGGGCCGTGTAGATTTTTATCTGCAGAACTCAGCGCTATATTTTTTATTATGTGATTCAGGATAGCAGTTTATTTTCGAGTAATTGTGAATTACTCAGGAAAGAGAAATGATTTGTAATCAACTGTGCAGACTCAATTTTACGCATTAGCAGTATTTCACCTCTACATGGTTTAGGACTGTTTGTTTGCATTTCTCAATGGATAATACAGCCATACGGGTTTGCTAAAAATCTGTATTTTATCAGTGCGAATATGTATATTGCTTCATCGCAAAGACACATAAAACCGTTTACACAATGGCGTCTGACAACCTGCGTTAGTTTTGTGGGTTTTCAAAGCTTTCTTTTAGTACGTCCTGTACGTTAAATCGGGCCGCGCCATGCGCCACGGGTCTTAAACTTGTGAATTAGTTGCACAACTTGATAAAATAACTAAAAAGGGGGAAGTGTGAGATATTTACAACGTGAACACACCGTTACTCCAATTCTCGTTATTCTTTTTCTTGGATGTTCACATCCACCATAAACATTTGTTAAACATTTCAACCAGGATTTAAGGAAATCCAGCGGTACTATATTTCACATTTTCTCAACAGGTAATTCCTTTCGCAGTTTGAAAACATTTTTCATCTCTCATATTCATCACTTCAGGAGGAAGCAGTATGAAAAAATTCAAAGATACAATTTTGATCCTGGCATTGTTGGCTATTATTCCCGCAGTTCAGGCACAAACCACGGTTTTCATCAACGAAATTCACTACGACAACACCGGCACTGATACAGGTGAAGCTATTGAGGTTGCCGGTCCTGCCGGTACTGACCTAACCGGCTGGAGCCTTGTGCTCTACAATGGCAGCAATAGTAATATGTACAACACCACCGCTTTGAGCGGTGTAATTGCAGATGCCGGTAGTGGTTTTGGCTTCAATGTTACCAACTACGCTACCAATGGTATTCAAAATGGTGCCCCTGATGGCATTGCTCTGGTCAATGCCGCCAGTACCGTAATTCAATTTTTATCTTATGAAGGTACTTTAACAGCCAATGACGGCCCTGCGTCCGGTATGACCAGCACGGATATTGGCATGGCTGAGAGTAGCGCTACGGCAGCGGCCAATTCTTTGCAGCTTGGGGGTAGCGGAACCACAGCAGAGGATTTCACTTGGCAGGCTGACCAACCCAATACATTTGGCAGCGCCAATACCGGCCAAACTTTTAGTGGTACAGCCAATATTGTCATCAACGAGGTTGATGCAGACCAGACCAGCACGGATAATGCTGAGTTTGTGGAGCTTTATGATGGCGGTGTGGGTAATACTGACCTGAGTGGGCTCGTCCTGGTTCTTTTTAATGGCAGCAGTGATGCCTCTTATAATGCCTTTGACCTCGATGGCCAAAGCACGAACGGCGCGGGCTTCTTTGTGCTTTGTGGCGATGCAGCCAATGTTGCTAATTGTGAT
>JAJDAG010000036.1 GCA_029262005.1 Candidatus Zhuqueibacterota bacterium
CGCCCAAGCGACAACAAAATGCCGATACCTACGCCTATTTTGGCGATCCGGTTTATATCTATTCCTTAAAGGAAGGCATCAACGATGGTTTTCTGACACCCTTCAAGGTGAAACGCATTAAAACAACGCTTGACGATTATATCTATACCAGCGATGACCAAATAATAGAAGGAGAAATTGAAGAAGGAAAATTGTATGAAGAACCTGACTTTAATAGAATTATAGAAATACGGGAAAGAGAAGCAAAACGTGTTCAGGTTTATATGAACGAAGCCAATCAGAATGAAAAAGCAATTATTTTTTGTGCCATTCAAGACCATGCTGCCGCAGTTCGTGATTTGGTAAATCAATACAAGAAAAGCAAGGATCCCGGTTATTGCGTTCGTGTTACTGCCAATGATGGCGAAACTGGCGAACAGTTTTTGCGTGAATTCCAGGACAATGAAAAATTGATTCCAACCATTTTAACCACTTCGCAGAAACTTTCTACCGGTGTAGATGCCAGAAATATCCGCAACATCGTTTTGATGCGACCTGTCAATTCTATGATTGAGTTTAAACAAATCGTTGGCCGGGGAACACGTCTGTTTGATGGCAAAGAGTTTTTTACTATTTATGATTTTGTAGATGCTTATCATCACTTTGCCGATCCGGAATGGGATGGCGAACCTGTTGAAGAAGATGCATGTCCGACCTGCGGAGAAATACCTTGTGTCTGTGAAAAGACAGCGCCAACCAAAGAACCTAAGGAGCCGGAAGACGGGGATGATGGAGGAAAAGAAAAACCGAAAAAAATAAAAATAAAATTGCGCGATGGTAAAGAACGTGAAATAAAACACATGATTGCCACTTCGTTTTGGAACGCCGACGGTAAACCGATTCCGGCTGAAGAATTTTTAAATAATTTATTGGGCGAACTGCCCAATTTTTTCAAAAGCGAAGAAGAGTTACGGACATTGTGGAGCAATCCAATGACACGAAAAACTCTGCTGGAAAAATTGGATGAAGCCGGTTTCGGAAAAGAAGAACTGGCCATTTTGCAAAAACTAATCGATGCCGAAAAAAGCGATTTATACGATGTGTTGGAATATGTGTTTAACAGCGACATAAAACCAATAACAAGAAAAGAGAGGGTCACAAGAGCCGAAGCAACTATATTTGCTTTACTCAACGCCAGGCAAAAGGAATTTATAGAGTTTGTGTTAAGCAAATATGTAGAAACAGGCGTTGGAGAATTAGACCAGGAAAAATTACCAATCTTGCTGACCAATAAATATTATTCGCTGGAAGATGCGAAGGAAATATTGGGTGATGTTGCAAACATAACGTCACTGTTTATCGACTTTCAGAAACATTTATATGAACTGAAAGCGGCGTGATGAAAATGAATCCTGAACGGGACTCGACTTTGAGGGATTCGGCTGTGTTATAAATATTTTGTCCCTACCGGGACATGGCGGGAAAGCAAAGAGATAAGACCTCCATTCCCGGCAGTGGGAACAAATCCTCTTTTTCATCGGTTTTAGAGCCAATTGAAATACAAACATCAGGAAAAACAAAAATGCAATCTAATGCAAAAACAGTCGAGGCCTATTTGCAGGAAGTGCCGGAGGCAAGGCGAAGCTATTTTATTAAACTGCGAGAGACCCTGCTCGCAAACATTCCCAGAGGATTTGTTGAGCAAATGAACTATGGCATGATTGGTTATGTTGTGCCGCATACGCTTTATCCGAATGGCTATCATTGCAAACCAAGCGATCCTTTGCCTTTTGCCAATATTGCCTCACAGAAAAATTTTATCGCGCTCTATCACATGGGAATTTATGCGAGTCCTGAGATACTAAATTGGTTTGTTGAAGAATACCCGAAACATTGCAAGTATAAATTGGACATGGGCAAAAGTTGCATTCGCTTTAAGCGGCCGGAGCATATTCCTTATACTTTGATTGGCGAACTCATGCAAAAAATGACGGTTGATAACTGGATTGATGTATATGAGCAGGCACTAAAATCTTAGCCACAGAGGACAGAGAGAGAACAAAAAGAGATATTGTTAGTTGCCACAGAGGCACGGAGGACACGGAGAAGGTATTAAACGATGTATTCTTTAACAAAACTCTGTGTTCTCTGTGGCTAATCTCAATAAGAAAGATTTCATGAAAATCAAAGGCTACAGGGATGGAATTAAATCAAATAACTGAAAAAATAATTGGTTGTGGCATAGAAGTTCATAGAGAGTTAGGGGCTGGATTATTAGAATCAATTTATGAAACTGCGCTATGTGTTGAGCTTGAAGACCACGGTTTAAAATATGAACGGCAAAAAGCGCTTTCTGTAGAGTATAAAGGGCACAAAATAGGTGAATTCCGAATTGATTTATTAGTTGAAAATTCAATCGTTGTCGAATTGAAAAGTGTAGAACGATTTGAACCTGTTTTTGAGGCACAGATTTTAAGTTACATGAAATTGGGAAAATATAAATTAGGTATTTTGATGAATTTTAATTCAAGATTGCTCAGAGATGGTATTAAACGATACATTCTTTAAAGACATCATCTTGTTTTAGCTGGCCACAGAGGCACGGAGGACACAGAGAAAACAAAAAGAGATATTGTTAGTTTCCACAGAGACACAGAGAACACAGAGTTTTAAAAAACAGATAATTAAAGCTTGAAAAATGTGAGAACTCTCACTCGCTCTGATTTTTTTTTATTGAGAACATTTATTCTAAGTTCTGTATTCTCAGTTTTCTCAGTGTCTCTGTGGCCTATTTGATGTTATTGTTGGGTGGCCTATTTAAATGGATATACAGAAAATGTACCCGTTAAACTATATTGAACCGTTGTTCCGCCCGCCGAGTGAATGGAAATCTTTGATTTTGCAGGTCACTAATGGTTGCTCGTGGAATCAATGCACTTTTTGTGAAATGTACACCACGGCACAAAAACGCTTTCAGCCCAAATCCATGGATGTTCTGCAGCAGGAATTGGAGTCGATTGTTGCGGCTGCCTCACCGGTGCACCGCGTTTTCCTGGCCGATGGCGATGCCATGACACTTTCGACGCCTCGATTAGCGGCAATCTTAGACTTGATCAAGGAGTATTTTCCTGGCATTAATCGCGTTTCTTCATATTGCTTACCGCGAAATTTGCAGAAAAAAAGCGTTGCGGAATTGCAACAACTCCGCGAAAAGGGCCTGAGCCTGCTGTATGTCGGCTGCGAAACCGGCGACACAAAGTTGCTGGCCCTCATAGAGAAAGGCGAAACATACGAAACTTCGCTTGCTGCCTTGCAAAAAATCAAAGCAGCCGGCATGAAAAGTTCTGTAATGATACTGAACGGACTTGGCGGACCCGGGCTCAGTGCGCAGCATGCGAAAGAATCAGCCAGATTGATGAATGCGGCGCAACCTGATTTTTTATCAACCCTTGTGGTTGAATTTCCCCGTGGCAGTCAACGTTTTGCAAAGAACTTTGCCGGAGAATGGCGCAAGCTTACCAGGGAAGAACTTTTTCGGGAAATGGAAATATTATTGGATAACCTTGAACTGAAAAAAACGATTTTTCGCAGTGATCACGCATCGAATTATCTGGTGTTAAAAGGCGTGCTGGGCAAGGATAAGGCTAAATTACTGGAGATGGTTCGCACTGCAATTCACCAACCAGCAGTGATGCCTTTGCGTGAAGAATGGCAGCGGGGTTTGTAGCCGGAGGCGAATATTTCGCAATACATTTATAGAGCAATTGAATAACTATCCCTGGCCAAAGCACTGAAATCCGTGCTGCCTCCGCGCGAATCCGTGGTATAAGGGGATGAACCCCAAATGCGCAACTTGAGTTTTTTAAGTAATTCTTTCTCTGTGTCCTCAGTGCCTGAATAGTCAAAAAAATAAAGGTGAAATCACATGCCGCATCGCTCATTTTTTGTAGTAATTGTTCTAATTGCGGTTTTGGCGCCGGGAGTGGTCGTTGGCCAAAAAGCAGATTCGAGCATACCCACGGCTTTTGTTGCGGTAACAGAGGTCATTCCAACTATCATTGTTGAATTGCGTTATTATTCGCCCCACAATTTTATCGGTAAAAGGATACAAGGCTATCAGGCGCCGAAATGTTATCTCACAGAGGAAGCCGCCTTTGCCCTTGAAAAAGTGCAGAATGAGTTGCTCAAGTATTCGTTGTCGTTGAAGATTTATGATGCCTACCGGCCGCAGCGAGCGGTAAACCATTTTGTGACCTGGGCGAAAAATCTGTCTGACACCACAATGAAACGCGAGTTTTATCCGGAAGTAGAAAAGAAGAATTTATTCAGAGATGGATACATCGCGAGCAGGTCGGGTCACAGCCGCGGCAGCACAGTTGACTTAACCATTGTACCGTTGCCAATTCCGGAGCAGGAGGAATATTTTGTTGGCAAGCAACTCTGTGATTGCACTTTGCCAAAGGCTTCGCGCTTTAATGATAACAGTCTCGACATGGGTACGGGGTATGATTGTTTTGATAAACTTTCCTGGACTGGAAACACCGCCACCGGAACGCAGCAATTTGTCAACCGGTTGCTCCTGAAAACGTTGATGGAAAAATATGGTTTCCGCAATTATGCGAAAGAGTGGTGGCACTACACGCTCAAAAGTGAACCTTTTCCTGACACTTATTTTGATTTTGTGATTGAATGAAAATTTTAAGACGGATAGAAAGAGTTTACAGACATTACAGAAGCTATATTCGGTTCTGCCTAAGGTTGCAAACAGGTATCATAAAAACAGAGGAAAATCGGGCCTGTTTTATGTGGTTCCCTTCAAATTAACCGGACACTAATGATGACAAACATGAAACTTTACTTTTTACTTATGATTGCAATTATTCTTTCTTCGTGTTCCGGCAACAAGAACCACGACTCTGATGACAAGCAAAAAGTAACGAATGGAAGACAAATAGAACAACCTGGATTTCAATCAATTTTGGATTCCGCCGGGGTTGAGGGTTCTGTATTAATTTATGATTTTCAAAAAGATGTTTATTACTCTAATGATTTTGAATGGGCAAATAAGGGAAAGCTGCCTGCTTCCACATTTAAGATTGCTAATTCAATCATAGCGCTTGAAAGTGGTGTGGTAGAAGATGATAGTAGTTTATTCAAATGGGATGGGAAAAAAAGAGGGTTCAAAAATTGGGAGCAAGACTTAATTTTCAAAGATGCATTTCATTTTTCCTGTGTTCCTTGTTATCAGGATGTAGCAAAAAGAATTGGTGAAAAAAGGATGAATGAATACCTGGCCAAATTCAATTATGGAAATATGAAGGTTGATGCAAATAACATTGATGTTTTCTGGCTGGAAGGCGATTCCCGGATTAGTCAATTTCAACAAATTGAATTTTTGAAAAGATTTCACCAATCCAAACTTCCAATTTCTGCAAGAACTGAAAAAATAATGAAAAGACTAATGGTGATTGAGGCTAATGAAAATTATACGATAAGTGGTAAGACAGGTTGGTCTGGCGGAAATGGGAACCATAATGGCTGGTTCGTCGGTTACGTTGAAGCGGAAAACAAGGTGACCTTCTTCGCTACGAATGTCGAGCCCAAAGAGCAATTCAATATGAAGATGTTTTCAATGATCAGAAAAGAAGTGACCCACGACGCGTTGAAACAAATGGAAATTATAAAATCAAGGCGTTAACCTGAATTATGCATCAGCCACAGCGGCACAGAGAGCACAGGGTTTTAAAAAACAGACAATTAAAGTTGAAAATTTATGAATAATGCAGGTTCACAACTCATCGCTTCCCGGCGTCAGCTATGCTAATTATACTTACCGTAATTCATACCAATTTCACCCACATCAAACTATAATTCAGTGAGGTTGGGCTTTTTTCTGAGCATCAAATAGAGGTTTTTAACTTCTTCTCATTTTTGTATCTGTCAATGGCGAGTTGCAGCAATCGATCGATTAAGTCAGTCTGCGATATGCCGCTGTGTTGCCAAAGTTTGGGATACATACTAATGCCGGTAAATCCCGGAATCGTATTGATTTCATTGACATAGAGTTTCTGCTCTTTTGTGAGGAAGAGATCGACCCGCGCCATGCCTTCACAGCACAACACCTGGTAAGTTTTAATTGCCAACGCCTGTACGCTAGTAACCAATTGCTCAGGTAGTTCAGCCGGTATGCTTAGATCTGCGCCTTGCTCATCAACATATTTGGCCTCGTATGAATAAAAATCATGTTTGGGAATAATTTCTCCGGGAACAGATGCAGCGGGTCGGTCGTTGCCAAGCACGGAACATTCGATTTCACGGGCCTGAAAACCCTGTTCAATAATGATTTTGACATCATAATTAAAGGCGTCTGCTATGGCGTCTGCAAATTCTGTTTGTGAAGTCACTTTGTGAATGCCGACCGAAGAGCCGAGGTTGGCCGGTTTTACAAACATGGGTGTATGCAAACGTTCTTTTATTGCCTCGAAATCAATGGCATTTGCTTGATATTTCATGAAAACCAGAAAGTCGCCAATGGGCAAGCCGGCATCCCGCAGCAGGCGTTTCATCACATCTTTATCCATGCCCACGGACGAACCGAGAACACCGGCACCAACAAACGGGATGTCCATCATTTTAAGCATGCCCTGAATGGTTCCATCTTCGCCGAATGGACCGTGCAGAATCGGGAAAATTACATCAAGGTGCCCCGGTGATCGGCCTCCGACAAGGCTGATTAATTCACATTTACCATGCATGCCGGTCACCAGCGCAACGTTATTTTGCGGATTGTTCAGGCTGATGTGTTTGGGGTCGTCAGCATTCAACAGGAACTGTGACGCCTCCGGTAAAAACCAGCGGCCCTGTTTGTCAATGGCGATGAGGGTGACATCATATTTGTTTCGATCAATGGCCTCAATGATGTTTTTTGCCGACTGCAGCGACACCTCGTGTTCAGCAGATTTGCCTCCCAACAGGATGCCCACGCTGATTTTCTTTTTCATCTAAAATAACGTCTCTGAGATTGTGAATGATTTTTATATTGAGGTTTAGTTTTCAATGACAACCGCAGTGCCGTTGGCGCTGACCATCAGCATGTTGGTGCTGGCACCGCTGCTTATGGTTTCGTAGTCAAGATCCACGCCAATCACCGCGTTGCCGCCCAGCGCTTTCGCTTCGTTGACCATTTCCTGAATGGCAATGTCTTTGGCTTTGCGCAGTTCTTTCTCATAAGCTGCTGAGCGCCCGCCGACGATATCCCGAATACCGGCAAAGAGATCCTTGAAAATATTGGCGCCGAGAATGGCTTCGCCACTGACGAGCCCGAGATATTGGGTTATACGCTTTCCTTCGATATTGGGTGTTGTTACAATGAGCATTCTCATCTCCTGCTTTTGTTGAAATAAATCTACGAATATTCACAGCACAAATCAAATATTAAAAAGGACATAATTGTGAGGATAACGAAGTATCTTCATTGGTGTGCAATCTGCGGGCAAGTATCCGCTAAGCAGGCTAAGAATTAAAATAGTTGGGCTTGTTCTGCTATTTGGAATAAATGCAGCCTGTCTGTTGTAGTAACTTATTATTGGCAATTAGACTTGTTCACAGCGTTGTCGCAATCGGCTAAACAGATTGCGAATGCGCGAAAAGAATGGAGGTTCCTATGAAAAAGATCGTTACATATCTTTTTTTAGTGCTGGCAATTCCAGCGGTTTTATCTGCTCAGGTAAAAATAAATGAGGTTTTATACGCAACCTCAGGCGCTCAAATCGAATTAAAAAACTTTGGTGCAACTTCAGTTGATGTGTCTAATTGGTGGTTATGTGCGCTCTTCCGGTACACGCAGATTAGCGGTATGACGGTAATCAGCGGTTCCTTGAATATCCCGGCAGGCGGTATCCTGGCGTTAAGCGGCGGCAGCATAACCCTTAGCAGTACAGCTTCGGATTTGGGTCTTTATACCAGTAATGATTTCGCCAGTTCTGCTGCAATGGAGCACTTCGTTCAGTGGGGTAGCGCAGGTCAGGGCCGGGAGTCTGTGGCGGTATCCAAAGAAATCTGGACGGCAGGTGACTTTATGCCAACTGTGGCACAGGGCCATTCCATTGAGTATGATGCAGATGGTGACGCTTCCACTGATTGGTTCGATCAGGCAAATCCGACCATTGGTTCTGAAAACGGTGTTGTCACCAGTATTGACGACGAGGGTAACAATGCTGTTCCAGACGAATTTGTTCTGGCTCAGAATTATCCCAACCCTTTTAATCCAACAACCACTATTCTCTACACAATCGCTGAATCTTCTGCGCTGACTGCTGTGAAAGTAGATGTATTCAATGCACTCGGCCAGAAAGTGAGAACATTGGTGAATGCACAACAGTCTCCGGGACTTCACAGCGTGCAGTGGGATGCACAGGATGATGCCGGTAGATTGGTAGCGAGCGGACTCTATTATTATCGATTGCAGGCAGGCGTCTTGACTAATACAAAGCGGATGGTTTTATTGCAATAATAATTGCAGCAAACCGATAGCAAAAGTCTGGAATTTGTTTAAGAGTGTGCAATCAGGCGCGTCACTTTTAGATTTTGGCCCAATAAAGCGGCTGCACCACAAACATTTGTCCCCTTGCATCGCAGATACAAATCGGTTCGCGCGCCAAGCGCTAGTTGATAAGAAACGTCTTCGGAACCAAGACTTATGGCCAATTACAATATTATAGCCGTTGATTCCACCAATGTGGAGGATTTTGGTTTCTTCTGCGTTAAAAACAAAAAGCATCCCGGTTATGTCGCCAAACTGTCATGGTTACAGCAACGTTTTGGAGAAGGTCTGCGCATCAAGTTGATCCGGACAGCCGACAAAAAACAAGCTGGCTTTTTGGAATATATTCCGGGAGAGTACACTTGGCGGATTGTCAATGCACCGGACTATTTGGTGATCCACTGCATCTGGGTTGCTTCTAAAAAATTCCCGTATAAAGGCATGGCATCTGCATTGTTAAAGGATTGTTTGCAAGATGCTGAATCAAGCGGCAAAGTGGGGGTGGCAGTTGTGACCAGCGATGGAAGTTGGATGGCGAGTAAGGATGTGTTTATCAAAAACGGCTTTGAACAAGTGGATGAAGCCGCACCACACTTTCAATTGTTAATAAAGCGGTTAGAGCAAGGCCCTTTGCCTGCTTTTCCCCGGAATTGGGATGAGCGATTAAGTAAATACCGTGGTCTGCAATTGCTCTACACTAACCAGTGTCCATATATAGGCAAAGCTGTAGAGGAATTACCTCCGGTGGCGGAAAAACACGGAATCCGGCTTAATTTGGTTGAATTGAACAATGCTGTGGAAGCCCGTGAAAAAATGCCTTCCCCTTATGGGATGATTTGTCTCGTGTATAATGGTCAACTATTGGCTGAGCATCCAATCAGTGCAACTCGGTTCAAGAACATACTGCAAAAGGAGTTGAAGCTGGAAATGAAAAGCTGAATGGCAAGGAAATCCCAGCTATTCGGGTAGGCGGTTTTTTTCGCTTCCAAATTAGCTTTTAAACTATAATTGCCTATTAGCTTTACAGACTATTGTTGTTAGGATGGGGGGCCGAGTTTCGCCCCCCGTTTGCAGGTACTATTTTTTTCAAGTTTTCGACTTATGATTTATCGTTTCCCAGTTTTTGGTTGCCTTGTTGAGCATGTTTCGCTCATCAGCATTCCACGGGATGATCGTGTTAAAAGGCTCTCCCTGATAGTAATCATTGAAAAATAAATACAGCTTGCCATCACGTAATTTAAAGGTTTCCGGATCGCTCGGGACTTTTGCACTTTTCATCGCCATGGCAAATGCACAGTAACCACCATATTGCGGTAAATATTTGCTTGGTTCTACCTGGAACTTGCTCTTGTTTTCAGAACTGCTAAACCAGTAGTCAACCCCATCGTGCTGTGCAGCAAATTTTTGACTTCCTTTTACAGACTTATTTTGTGTAAAATATGCAACCACATCATAGCCCCCGATAGCGACATTTTCCTGGGTTGTATAAGATTTGCTCTGAGGTTGTTGCGGATGGCCTTTCTCAAGAGCGATAAAAACAAATAAGATCGCCAGAAAAAGAGTTTTTGAAATTCGCATAATTGTTCCTTTCTTAGTTTAATGATTATTGCTGAGTTTATGATTGATATCATGTGGAAGAATAAGTATATTCCCTGAGTTAGGCAATGCGTCAGAGTGCAAATAAATTGCTCATTCGTCCACAATAAGGGTTATTCGAGTATTATGGATGCTTTAACCGGGATTCTTCGAAGGATAAAACTGCGTAGCAATGTGTATTTTCGCGCGGATTTTCCCTCGCCATGGGGAATGGATATCGATAGTGGTCCCTTTGCCCAATTTCACATGGTCGTACGCGGGCATTGTTGGTTACAGATGAAAGGTTCAAAGGAGCCTTTAGGGCTTTCCAGCGGTGATGTTGTGGTTTTGCCGCATGGAAATGCGCACTGGTTAGCGGACAACCTCGATCACAAGCGTCTTCCGGGCAAACAAATTGTGCAGGCCATTTCCAACAATGAGACTGTGTTTAAAGGGAATCACGTGAGCACGACCCTCGTATGCGGTCATTTTGAATTCGACAGAGATGTTGACCATCCGTTCTTGCATGCCTTGCCGGAATTTATTTATCTGGCAGATAGTGACCGTCGCGAATTGAGCTGGTTGGAAACAGCGACTAATGTAATGATTCAAGAGATCGGTTCTGGAAATCCAGGCACGGATGTCGTGGTAGAACGGCTTGCGGAGGTGTTATTTATTCAAATACTTCGTGGTTACATGCAACAGGCGCAAGTCACCAGCGGTTTTTTGGCAGCCTTGCGCGATGGTCAAATCAGCAATGCCTTGAATTTGATTCATAAAGAACCGGAACGAGCATGGACTCTTGAAAATATCGCTCGCTCGGTCGGTATGTCGCGGTCGGCTTTTGCAGCCCGTTTCAAAGAGCTGGTAAACATGACCCCCATGGTCTACATAACCAATTGGCGCATGCAAAAGGCCCGGGAATTACTTGAAAACGCGCACTTGCCGCTTATTGATGTCGCTGAGCAGGTTGGATATACTTCTGAAGCTGCTTTTAACCGGGCTTTTAAACGCCGGTTTAAGCAAAACCCGGGAGCGCTGCGGAGAATTTTATTGGCCCGGGAAAGCTAATTAGCAGACTCCTGTCTGATTGGTTGATAAATTAAGTGGTTTCTGGTGATTTTACAGGTGTGGGTCACCAGGTTGGCAACCTTGAATTGAATTTAATGCAACAAGTTTGACAATTCAGTTTAATAATTGTTGTTGCAATGGACTATTTTGTTCTGCATCCGGCCGTAATGGATCTGATTTGCCATACAACCTGTGCGCCTTTGCTCTGAACCGCTTTTCCCTTTGACATTATTAATTAGCTGTTTTATATTGATTGCGAACACATCCCACTGCCCTACACTTCTGACTCCGAGTGTTCACGCTGCGACCATGATGGTGGGAAAGACAAATTGTTGATAAACCCATCTGGAATTGACAATGGAACATCCGAAGAAATCTAATATGCTTGAACAAAGCAGACAAACTATTCTTATAAAATATTAGAGCAAGCGCACTGAAGAGATGTATGTGCGATGTTTTTGCTGTGTGAAAATAGACTTTATCTTGCTGGGCTTTGGCCAGGGTTTGGCGAACCGGTGAGGAATAACAAAAATTGTATTTAGACAAAGACTTCTTGAAGAAAAATGTACAGATATAGACAGTTGAAATTGTATAGATTCACTATGTAGTCAACTAGTTATGCTTTACTTTAAGAACAGGACTTTCAAATACACACTAGCAGAAATGAGGCTCATACCGTCAAAAAAACAATGGAGCAACTGGACGCTGCCCAGCCGACTGACGTTTTTGGGTGTTTGTGTTTCGATAGCCGCAGTCGTCCTTACTTTGGTTATTTTTGTACTCCAATCAAGATCTGGAGCCACCAAAGAATTACAGGAGAGTGCGACAATAGATAGAAAGCTTAAACAAGCCGAAGTGATCGATAGCCTAAAAGCTAATCAAGACATTCTGATTAGGATCGAAAGCAAACTCACTCAACTCAGTCTTCGTGGAGAGCAAATCTATCTTGATATTGGAGAACTACAAATCTTGGACAATCTTTTTTACCGAGCAATCAAAGTTACGAGCAGAAATAGTAAAATCTCAGTAAATAATTTTGTCTTGCGGATTGAGTCTGATAGCCATTTCGAAAATAAAGTTAATGGCCCGCGCCCAGTGGGAGGCGGCCCCATTTTTTATTATAAACCAAGGATAAATGCGAATATCTGTGAGGCAAAGATTCATGAATTGAAACCCGGACAAACGATTCTGCTTGGCCTGTATTCAATGGACGCCTGGAGTATATTAACAATCAACGTTTACAGAGATAGTTCTTGACATAGAAGTCCTGTATTGCCCGTAATTCGGGGCATAACTGGCGTTTCAAGGGGGCGAAAGGGCTCCAGCGCGTTTTCCACTTTATAGATGTTTCTTAATTTTTTTTCAACTGCAAGCGGAAGTGCGTGTCAACCCTTCCGCCCCTTAAACTGTCGTTAACTTTTTCATGCCACTAAAGAGCAATTCACAAAGAGAATCCTTTGCGAGGAGTCATTTCCCTGTTTTCGTATGTTATCGTATCAACACAACTCGGCATCCTCCAACGCTACCCGGTCGTGCATTTTGTTGTTGCCGGTATCGGCGTCGTGATATTACTCCGCCTGATGTTTCAGCATTTCACCTTGTGGCGGCTTTTGGCGGTCGCTGCAAGCGCAGCTTTATTCGGTTTTTTTGCATGGTGGACATTGATCTATTCAACCTATACGTTTACCGAGACATCTGTCAATGCGGGAAAGCAATTGAACGATGGGCTTTCAAACATCGCCTTGAAAACGACTGGCAACGCTGGTTTTTATTTTGGCAGTGTAGGTTCGTCTTTTTGAATCCAGCATTTGGGTTGCCGCTAATGGAGCAACTAACACTTCCCCCCAACCTGTCAATCCCAGCAAAAAGAATTTAGTACCGCATAACACGTCGTGGCCTCATAAACCGGGTACGCGCCCCTGCCTGAATTTGGCGGCATCCTCCGGCCTCGCTCAGGCAATTAACCATGCTGAGTGTTGACATTGAGAGGCAGTTTTTGTATCTTTTTTAGTTTTATCCATGCGAAAACCTGAATACAACGGAGTTGAAATGCAACAGGAGCTGGCAAAAGTATACGACCCCGGGGATGTCGAGGAGCGACTGTATAAACAGTGGCAGGAAAAGGGTTACTTTCATGCCAATGTCAACACAGAGCGGCAACCCTACACGATTGTAATTCCACCGCCGAATGTCACCGATATTCTGCACATGGGGCATGCTTACAACAATACAATTCAGGATATTCTCATTCGTTTCCGGCGGATGCAGCAAAAGGAAGCGCTCTGGCTTCCGGGCATGGATCACGCCGGCATTGCCACTCAAAATGTGGTTGAGCGCAGTCTGCAAAAAGAGCAAAACAAGAGTCGGCATGACCTCGGTCGAGAGAAATTTGTCGAAAAAGTCTGGGAGTGGAAAGAAGAACGCGGCGGTCAAATCATTAAACAGTTGAAGCGAATGGGCTTTTCGTGCGACTGGGACAGGGAGCGCTTTACCATGGATGCGGGCATGTCCAATGCTGTCCTGGAAGTGTTTGTCCGCCTATTTGAAAAAGGGCTGATTTATAAAGGCAAGTACATCATCAACTGGTGCCCGCGGTGCCAAACTGCGCTTTCCGATGAAGAGGTTGATTATCTGCAAAAGGATGGTAATCTGTGGTACATCAAGTATCCGGTAAAGGGCACGGCAACTTTTATCACGGTTGCAACCACGCGTCCGGAAACCAT